>NZ_JBVHZJ010000001.1:298453-315858 GCF_055574655.1 Streptomyces sp. NPDC029956
GAGAGTGTCGGGATGATCCCCGCCCAGCACCCGCGTGTGATCACCCAACAGCGCCGCGAAGGCCTCCACAGCGCCCGCGGCGTCACCCGCCCGTCCCCGCCAGATGGCGAGGTTGCCCTGAGTGACGAGGGTGTCGGGGTGGTCCCTGCCCAACACGCGCATCCGATCAGGCAGCAGAACGGCGAAATCCCGCGCGGCCCCGATCACGTCCCCCGCCTCCCCTCGCATGGTGGCGAGGTTGCTGCGGGTGGTGAGAGTGTCGGGGTCGTCCTCGCCCAGCACGCGCGTGTGATCGCCCAGCAGGGCGGCGAGAGCCTGTGTCGCGCCGGCCACATCCCCCGCCTCCCACCGCCACGTGGCCAGGTTCCCCCGGGTGGCGAGAGTGTCGGGGTGGTCCTCGCCCATCACCCTCACCATGGATTCCAGGAGGCCGGCGAAGGCCTCCGCGGCCCCGGCCACATCCCCTGCCTTTCCCTGCCAGTCGGCGAGGTCACCTCGTGCGGTGAGCGTGTCGGGGTGGTCGCCGCCGAGGTGGGCGGAGGCGGTGTCGCAAAGGCGCTGGAAGTGGTCGATGGCCGCAGTGACCTGCCCCGATGTGCCGAGGCTGCGGCCGAGTCGGAACAGCATCGGGTGTACGCCCGGCCCGTACAGGGCGGCTTCGGCATGGCGGCTGAGGGCGTCGGCGTTGGAGCGCAGTGCCCGGACAAGATCGGTGTCGCGTTCGACGGAAGGCCAGGCGGCTGTGAGGGCGTCGGCGGCGATGTCGGCAGCCTGGTCATGCTCGTGGGGGGTGAGGGTGTCACGGGTGGCGCGCTGGATGAGCTGGTGGACACGGACGGCTTGGTGCGGAGTGTCGGGTTCGTGCTCGACGAGGCTGAGCCGGTCCAAGGCCCTCAAGGCCCGCACCGCCTCCGAGGTGGAGACGGGGCCGAGTTCAGTACCGGGATGAGGGTCCGTCGTGGTGCGGTGTGCGGCGAGGTGGACGCGGACTGATTCGCAGGTCATGACGTCGTGCGGGATGCCGTTGGCGTCGAGCAGGGAGGCCAGGTGGAGCATCGGGCGGGCCAGGCCCACGGGGCGCAGGGTGTCGGCGCGATCGAGGGACAGGGACCATGCAGCGGCAAAGGCGTTCGTCTGCCCGTCGGGCAGGGCGTCGGGGGAGAGATCGACGAGTTTCGTGGCGCGGTCGGCCAGCAGTCGACGGTAGGCGACGGCGGTCTCGCCGGAGTCGACGAGGAAGGCGGCGGCCTGCGCCAGGGCCAGGGGGAGGTGTCCGAGATCGCGTGCCAGGGCGATGAGCTGGTCGGTCGGCTCCGTCCGTCCGTGGGCTCCCAGCGATGCCGTGAGATAGGCGGCGGATTCGGCGGGGGTGAAGAGGCCGACCTCGATCCGGCGGCGGCCTTCTCCGAACAGGGCGGCGTCGCGCCGGCGGGTGGTGAGCAGGGTCCGGCCGTGCGGACTGTCGGGCGGCCACAGACTGTAGCGATCGCCCGGGTCGTCTGGGTGGAGGACCATGTCGTTGGGGTCGGCGACGTCGTCCAGGACGATCAGCCACCGGCACGGCCGTTGCCCGGCCTTGGGGGCCAGCCAGGCCAGGAACTTCTTGGCGGCCAGTTCGGGGTCGTCGACGTCGGCCCGGCACAGTTCCACGCCGGCCTGCGCGTAGGCGGTCACCACCGGCGACCGGGCGCTCGCACTGGCCCAGACCAGGACGTCCAGGTCGCCCGCGTCCCAGGCGGCTCGGGCATGGTCGGCGGCAAGCTGCGTCTTGCCCACCCCACCCATACCGGTCAGGACCTGGGAGAGCACCGCAGTGCCTCCGCCTTCGACCGCCGCCCTGAGCCGGTCCGCTTCGGCGCGATGCAGGAAGGATCGTGCCGGGGAGGGGATCACGCCGATCTGGTGCGGCCAGGAGGCCGGCTCCTGCACGCCTCGCTGCACGGTGAGGTGGTGGACGTAGCCGCTGATCGCCGTTCCGCCGCCGGAGGCGGTCGCATGGCCGGTGTGGGACAGATGCACGGAGACAGGAGGTCTGGAGCCGCCTTCGGGGGCGGGGCCGCGGTAGCCGGTCACGGCCGTCTCGTCGCCGACGGCGTGGGCATGGCCCGTGTCCCGCACGCTCACCGACGGCTCCGGTGTCTCCCCGTGGGACGAGCCCGAGGCTGGTTTCGCCATGGGTGCGGGGCCGCCTAGTTCGAGTAGTCGATGCCGGAGACGGAGTTGCCGCCGCCGGCATCGCCCGTCCGCTCCGCGGTGGCTGAGCCACGCCCACGGCCGCCCGGCCGCTTGACACCGGTCACACCGCCGCCGGTGGCCGTGCCCGTCTGCCTGGCCTTGTCCACAGGGCCGCTTGAGGAAGGTCGCTGGAACAGGGCCCAGACCAGGGCGGCGATGCCGACAGCCGCCTGGACCGAGGCCCCGACCAGCTGGCCCCTGTCAGGGCTGTCCAGGAGCCATATCAGAGGTGTGGAAACGACACCGACGATCGCCAGCACGATGACCGTGGCCTTCCAGCCCTGCGACATAACGACTCTCCCTCGCCCCGTCCTGCTCGCCTTCGGGCGACTGACGGCATGCCACTTCGCCTTGCTCCGTGCCGACTTCGCCCGAACTCTGAAACGCACTCCGTCGGCTCGTGGTTCCGGCGCGGTCCCCGGCGGGCCGGGAGGCGCTCGGCGCGGGGCGGTGGTCTCAGGACCTGCCGGTCGAGACCACCTTCTCTCCCCCGACCCACATCGCCCGTCTCAGGCTGGAGAAGCCCAGGTCATCGCACCCGTCCTCGCGCCTTGAGCGGGGTCGGGGGGACGTCCGGCGCGTCCAGGCGGTCTCCGCCGTAGCCCTTCACCTCGCCGAAGCGGTCGCCCTTCGTCCAGGCCTCTCTCGCTTCCCGGATCTCCTCGTCCGTGCGGCCGACGAAGTTCCACCACATGACGATCTCCTCCTCGAACGGTTCGCCTCCGAGGAGCATCAGGCCGGTGTCGGAGGCCGCGCGGAGGGGGAGCTCGGTGCGGCCGCAGCCGAGGTAGAGCATGGAGCCGGGCAGGACCGGGACTCCGTCGACGTGGGCCTCGCCGGACATGGCGAGGACCGCGTACTCGAAGTCCGGGTCCAGGGGGAGGCGGGTCTCCGTGCCGGCAGTGAGCGCGAGGTCGGCGCCGACGATCGGGCTGTACGTCGTGCCGGGCGAGGCGGCGCCGTCGAGCTCTCCGAGGATCACGGTGGCCGTCAGGCCCGGGCTCGTGACCCGGGGCAGGTCGGCGTGGTGCTGGAAGTGCGGCTCCACATGGCGGTGGGCGTCGGGGAGGGCCACCCAGAGCTGTGCTCCATGGAGGAAGCGGGCGTGCGGCCGCGGGCTCTCCTCCGAGTGGGAGATGGCCCGTCCCGAGGTCATCAGGCCGAGCTCGCGCGGCCCGATGGTCTGGAGGCTGCCGGTGGAGTCGCGGTGCAGGACCTCGCCCTCGTGGAGCCAGCTGACGGTCTGGAGACCCATGTGCGGGTGCGGCGGGACCTGCATGCCCGGTTCGTCGGCGATGTCGTCCGGCCCGTAGTGGTCGACGAACGCCCACGCCCCGACCATCCGCCGGCCCAGGTTCGGGAGCAGGCGGCGGACCTCGGTCGACTCGCCGAGCTGGACGCGCCGGGGGCTGAGGAGTTCCCTTACCGGCTCGGCGACGACGAATCCACGGCCGCCGCACACGGTCAGCGCGGCCTGACGATCAAGATTGCTCATGCTCAACCTGTTCCTGTCCGGAGACGGCCACCATCGTGGAATGTTCAACCATCTCGGTGTGTTGACCTGGTCGACCACCCCACAGGGTGACAGATCCGGGCCTCGGGAAAGGGCGAGCAAGTGAGCGACACGTACTACGAGTTCGGAACGGCCGGCGAGCGCTGGGACCGCGCCCGGCTCTTCTTCGACGCGAAGGAGTACGGAACAGCCGTCCGCATCCTCACCGGGCTGGTCGCGGAGCACCCGGAGCAGACGGCCCAGCGACTCCTTCTCGCCCGGGCCTACTACCACTCCGCCCAGCTCTCCCGGGCCGAGGCCGAGCTGCGGGCGATCCTGGAGCGCGACCCGGTCGAGCACTACGCCCGGCTGATGCTCGGCCGCACCCTGGAGCGCCTGGGGCGCACGGACGAGGCCGCCCCGCACCTGCGGATGGCCGCCGCGATGGCGGGCGAGACACGTCCGGCCTGACGCGCCCTAGATACCCCCGTCCGGTATATTCGGCGGCCAGGAGGTCCTGGCCGTGCGTACACACCGAGCGGAACGCCGCAGTCGAGCAGAAGGTGCCCTGGCGCATCTTCTGCTCGTCGTCGTGCTCGCGCTCGGGGTGTTCCTGATGCACGCCGTCGGCCACCCCGAGGGGTCCGCCGGCGGCGAGGAGACCGGCTCGACGTCCGCCCACCACTCCGCCGTCCCCCACGATGACGGGGGATCCGGCGCCGACGAGGGGCACGAGCCGGGTTCGGGGATGGACATGACCACCCTGTGCGTGGCCGTCCTCGCCGGCTGGCTCTTCGCGGGGCTCGTCAGGGCCGCGCTCGGCCGCCGCCCCGACTGGCTCACCCTGCTGCTCGCGCGGCTGGCGCCCTCGCTGGGGCCGCACGCGCCCCCGCCCCGCCCTCCCGACCTCGCTCAGCTGTCCGTCCTGCGGATCTAGGCCGTACCGCCACCGCGGGCGCCTCGCGCTGCCCGTGAACGCCTTCGGCCTGCCCTTTCCGTACGTACGACCAGCACACGAGGTGTCACCCATGCGTTCCTTCACCCACCGCACCGCCAGGAAGTTCGCCCTCGTCGGCGCCGCCACCGCGACCGGGCTGCTGCTCACCGCCTGCGGCACGGACGACGGCAGCAGCGGCACGAGCGGAATGGACCACGGCGGTCCGTCCGCCACGGCGTCCGCCTCCGCGTCCGGTTCTCCGTCGGCCGCCCCTTCCGCCTCCGCCTCCGCCGGCGTGGCCGCCGCCCCCGGTGCCTTCAACGACGCGGACGTCATGTTCGCGCAGATGATGATCCCCCACCACGAGCAGGCCCTGGAGATGGCGAAGCTCGCCGAGGGTCGGGCCGAGGACCCCGAGATCAAGAAGCTGGTCACCGCGATCGAGCAGGCCCAGGACCCCGAGATCCAGAAGATGAAGGCCTGGCTCAAGGGCTGGGGCAGGTCCGGGTCCGCCGGCCACGGCGCCGGCGGCGGGGGCGGCCACGGCATGGCCGGGATGATGTCCGAGCAGGACATGGAGGACCTCGCCGCCGCCAAGGGAAGGGCCTTCGACCGCACGTTCGCCGAGCTGATGATCGCCCACCACGACGGCGCCGTCGACATGGCGAAGGACGAGCAGAAGAACGGCGAGAACCCCACCGCCAAGGCGCTCGCCGACGACGTCGTACGGACCCAGACCGACGAGGTCGCCGCCCTGAGGAAGATCCTCGACCGGCTCTGATCCGGTCCGGCTTCCCCTTCCCGCACACACGGCACACCGCACAACGGCATGCGGTACACGGACCCGTCCGTGCGCCACGGGCGGCCCGCCCCCTCTCGGAGGGCGGGCCGCCCCGCCGCCGCGCCCCCTGCCCTCAGCCACATCCACGGGCTCGGCCTGCGCGGCGACAGCCTCTACGTCGCCACTCACCCAGGCACCGACACCACCGCCCGGCGATCCTGATCTCGGCCGAAGCCGGGTCGGCTCAGGTCGGCTCGGCTCAGGTCGGGTCGGGTCGGCTCAGGCCGGCTCGGCTCGGGCCGGGTCGGGCCGGGTCGAGCCGGGTCCGTCGGGCCCATCGACTCCGTCGGGCCCGGTCGGGGTCCGACGGGTCGAGTCCGCGCGCCCCCGTTCAGCCGCTCAGCGCTCCACGACCACCTCGCCGCCCACCACCACCGTGTCCGCCACCGTGCCCGGGATCTCCTCCGGGGCGATGCGCAGGATGTCGCGGGAGAGGACGACGAAGTCGGCGAGCTTGCCGACGGTCAGCGAACCCCGCTCGTGCTCCAGGAAGTTGGCGTACGCCGAGCCCATCGTGTAGCCCTCGACGGCGGTCTCGACGTCGAGGGTCTCCCCCGCCGTCCACGCCTCCCCGCCGCCGGGCGGGCGGCGGGTCACGGCGGCGTGGATGCCGACCATGGGGTCCATCTCGGCGACGTTCCAGTCGCTGGAGAGGGCGAGGACGGCACCCGCCTCGCGCAGGCTGCGCAGCGGCCAGGCCTTGTGCCAGCGGTCGGGGCCGACGTTCTCGGCCCAGTCCTGGCCCGGTCCCGCGATGTCCGGGGCGGCGTGCCGGGGCTGCATGCAGGCGACGACGCCGAGCTCGGCGAAGCGCGGGGTGTCGGCCGGGTCGAGGCATTCGACGTGGACGATCTGGTGGCGGGCGTCGCGTGGCCCGTTGGCGGCGCGGGCCCGCTCGACGGAGTCGAGCACGGTCCGGATGCCCCGGTCGCCGGTGGCGTGGACGAAGCACTGGAAGCCGCGCGCATCGAGCCGGGTGAGCAGTTCGGCGAACTCCTCGGGCGGGTAGAAGGTGTCGCCGCGGTGGTGGGCGCAGCCCGCGTACGGTTCCAGGAGGGCGGCCGTACGGGGTTCCACGACGTCGTCGATGTACAGCTTGAGGGGTCCGACCCGCAGCCGGTCGTCCGTGAACTCCTCGGCCACGGCCTGGAATTCGTCCAGGTCGGTGTCGGTCGTGCCGCGCGGGTGGAAGAGCGCGGCGACGATCCGGGAGCGCAGGCGCCCCTCGGCGCGGGCGCGCTGGAAGAGGGCGAGGTCGTCGAGGGAGTTCTGGGGTTCGACGACGGTGGTGATGCCGAAGCCGATGGCGTCGTCGAGGCTCTTGGCGAGCCGGCCGTACTGCCGGTCCGGCGCGGCCCAGGGGACGCCGAGGTCGCGCAGGGCGCGGTGGCCGTCGCGGGAGAGTCCCTTGACGGCGAAGTCCTTGACGAATCCGGTGGGTTCGCCGGTCGTCGGGTCGGTGACGGCCCGCCCGAAGGGGAGGTCGGTGTGGTCGCGGTCGACGCCGAGCCTGCGGAGGGCGGCGGTGTTGAGCCAGGCGGTGTGGACGTCGTAGCTGAGGACGAGGGCGGGGGTGTCGCCGGTGGCCGGGTCGAGGTCGGCGGCGGTGGGCATGCGCCCGTCGGGGACGGCGGAGTAGTCGAAGGCCTCGGCCTCGATCCATTCGGCGTCGGGGTGTGCGGTGTGCCAGGCGCGGATCCGGTCGTGGATCGCGTCGAGGGTGCGGGCGCCCGCGAGCTGGACACACGCGTCGTCGGAGCCGAGGCGGACGTGGTTGTGGGCGTCGACGAAGCCGGGCAGGACGAGTCGTCCGCCGGCGTCGAGTACCCGGGTGCCGGGCCCGGCCCAGGCGCGTGCCTCCGCGTCGGAGCCGATCCAGACGATCCGGCCGTCGCGGACGGCGAGGGCCTCGGCCTCGGGGAGCGCGGGGTCGACGGTGTGGATCCGTGCGCCGGTGAGGAGGAGGTCGGCGGGGAAGGGGCCGGAGGAGGCGGAGGAAGGGGTGGTGGTGCCGTTCATGCGGGGTGACTCCGTGACGTACGTACGAGGGGTTCAGGTGGTTACGGGGCGTGCGGGGGCTCAGGGGCGGACCGGCGCGACCGTCCGGCGCGCGAGGAGCCCGTAGACGAGCGCCGAGACTCCGGCGCCGAGCAGCGTGAGGTCCGCGCCGCCGAGCGGGGCGACGAGCGGGCCGGTCCACAGCTCGGAGTCGCAGGTCAGCGCCGAGAAGAGCAGGCCCGCGAGGAGTGCGACCAGGCCGGGCGGGTGCCAGCCGGAGCGGTACCAGTAGGCGCCGCCGGTGCTCGCGTGCAGTCCGGCGGAGTCGTAGGTGCAGCGGCGGAGCACCATGTCGGCGAGGAAGACCCCGCCCCAGGGGGCGAAGACGATGATCAGGAGGGAGAGGAAGGAGAGGAGCGAGGTGGTGAAGTCGGTGAGGAAGAGGGCGCCGAGGGAGCCGGCGGCGGTCACGGCGGCGCTGATGACGATGGCGCGGGCCCGGCTCCAGGGGATGCCGAGGACCTGGAGGTTCAGGCTCGACGAGTAGAGCGTGATGATCGAGTTGGTGACGGACCCGCCGAGCACCAGGGCGAGGAAGAGCGGCTGGAACCAGCCGGGGAGCAGGCTCTCGGTGCCGGCGACGGCGTCGGTCATGTCCACCTGGGTGGCGGCGGCCACCCCGGCCACCCCCAGGGCGACGGAGGAGACGAAGCCGCCGAGGGCTCCGCTCCAGGTGACGGCTCTGAGGGAGGTGGTACGGGGCAGGTAGCGGGTGTAGTCGGCGGGCATGGGGAGGTACGAGAAGGGGCCGGCGAGCATCACGACGAAGGCGAGGCTCCAGCCGGCGGCGCCGGGTGCGGCGGAGGGTGCGGAGGTGTCGGCGCCCGGCAGGACGAGGACGAGCAGGGCGGCGAATCCGACGGCGAGGACGTAGGCCATCCAGCGTTCGGCGAACTGGATGGTGGCGTGGCCCCAGAGGGCGACGGCGAAGGTCAGCGCGAGGGTGACGCCGAGGGCCAGGGCGCGGGTGGTGGAGCCGCCGCTCCAGCCGAGGTCGGCGAAGAAGGCTTCGAGGGCGAGGGTGCCCACCACGGTGTTCACGATGGTGTAGCCGATGCTGACGATCCAGTTGAGCAGACCGGCCGGCCAGTTGCCGCGCAGGCCGAAGGCGGCGCGTGAGATGACGAGGGTGGCGGTGCCGGTGCGGACGCCGCTGAGGCCGGCGGCACCGATGGCGAGGAAGGAGAGGCCGCCGATCACGACGACCGCGGTGGCCTGCCAGAAGGAGAGCCCGAAGGTGACGGCGAGGGCGCCGTTGATGACGTAGGTGAAGGTGAGGTTCGAGCCGAACCAGAGCCAGAAGACGTCCTTGGCGCTGCCGTGCCGTTCCGCGTCGGGGATGGGGTCGATCCCGTGCTCCTCGACCTGGAACACCTCGTCCCGGGCCGTGGTCGCCGTGGCACCCGTGGCCCCGGGCGCCGTCTCGTGTCCGAGCACACCGCACCTCCTGATCCTGAGCGTCGCCTGGACGCTGTCGTGAGCGCTGCCGTGAACGCTGTCTCGAACGCCGCCTTGAATGACGTTCTAAGTTCTTGAATGGCATTCAAGATGTGCGATGGGTTCCGGCCACGTCAAGACCTTCGAGGTTGCGATTAAGGTCGACCCAGCAAAGGCACAGGCGGATCGGCGGAACGGGGACGGTGGCTGTGGCAGGGGCGGCACGACGGCGGGACGGGCACGTCACCCAGGAACGGATGCTGGAAGAGGCCATGACGGCGATCGCCGAGGACGGCCTCTCCTCGCTCACGATGTCGGCACTCGCGGAGCGGCTCGGCACGAGCGGCGGCCACATCCTGTACTACTTCGGCAGCAAGGACCTGCTGCTGCTCGCCGCCCTCCGGTGGAGCGAGGCCGCGCTCGCCGAGGAGCGCCGCGCGCTGCTGTCCCGGCGGATCACGGCCGAGCGAAAGCTCGACCGGTTCCTGCTGCTCTACCTGCCGCGCGGGCCGCGTGATCCGCGCTGGACCCTGTGGATCGAGCTGTGGGCCCGCACCCCCGGCAACAGTGCGCTCGGCGAGGCCCAGGAGGAGCTGGACCGAGGGTGGCACGAGGACCTGGAGGCGCTGCTCGCGGCGGGCGTCGCACGGCGGCGCTTCGCCCCGCTCGACGCCGGGGCGCGCGCCTCCGAACTCCTGGCCCTGCTCGACGGGTTGAGCACCCGGGTCGTCCTGGGCCAGGAGTCCGGCCGTGATCCGCGGCCCGCCCTGGAGGTGGCCCGGTCGGCGGTACGGGCGTTGATCACCCCGTACGCCCCCGGCGCCGGGGACGTCCCGGGCGGCCCCGCTTCCTGACGGATCGTCAGCCCCGGTAGGCCTCGAGGAGGCGCAGCCACGCTTCGCTCAGCGTCGGGTACGACGGTACGGCGTGCCACAGGCGGGCGATCGGGACCTCGCCGACGACCGCGACCGTCGCCGAGTGGACGAGCTCGCCGATGCCCGGGCCGACGAAGGTCGCGCCGAGGATCACCTCGCGGTCGAGGTCGACGACCATCCGGGCGTGCCCCCGGTAGCCCTGGGCGTAGAGCCCCGCCCCGGCGACGTGGCTCATGTCGAGGTCCACGGCCCTGACCCGGTGGCCGGCCCGCTCCGCCTCGGCGAGCGAGAGTCCGACGGCGGCCGCCTCGGGGTCGCTGAACACCACCTGCGGTACGGCGGCGTGGTCGGCGGTGGCCGCGTGCGGGCCCCAGCTCGACGCGTCCAGGGCATCGGTTCCCTTCGCGCGGGCCGCGATCGCTGCCCCGGCGATCCGGGCCTGGTACTTGCCCTGGTGGGTCAGGAGCGCGCGGTGGTTGACGTCCCCGACCGCGTACAGCCAGTCGGTCCCGGTGACCTTGAGGCTGTCGTCGACGTCGAGCCAGGAGCCCGGCTCCAGGCCGACGCTCTCCAGGCCGATGTCCTCCGTGCGCGGGGCCCGGCCGGTCGCGAACAGCACCTGGTCGCCCTCGACGTGGTCGCCGCCCTCCAGGACCACGGTGACCGGTCCCGTACCGCCGTCGCGTACGACCGCGGTGACCGAGACGCCGGTCAGGATGTCCGCGCCGCGCGCGGTGAGGGCCGCGGCCACGTGCTCACCGACGAAGGGTTCCATCCGGGGCAGCAGTCCCCCGCCCCGTACGAGCATCGTGACCTTCGATCCGAAGGCGTGCCAGGCGGTCGCCATCTCGACGCCCACGACTCCCCCGCCGACCACGACGAGCCGCCCCGGCACCCGGTCGGAGCTGGTCGCCTCACGGCTGGTCCAGGGGCGTGCCCCGGACAGGCCGGGCAGGTCGGGGAGGACGGCGCGGCTGCCGGTGCAGACGGCGACCGCGTGGCGGGCGGTGAGGACGTGGCGCTCGCCCTCGGGGCCCGAGACCTCGACCCGGCGCGGCCCGAGGAGACGGCCGTGGCCCCGGAAGATCCGTACGCCGATCGAGTCGAGCCAGTCCACCTGGCCGTCGTCCGTCCAGTCGCCGACGACCTCGTCCCGGTGGGCGAACACCTCGGAGGCGTCGAGCGGGCCTCGGACCGCCTCGCGCAGGCCCGCCACCTTCCGGGCGTCGGAGCGGGCGATCACGGGGCGCAGAAGGGCCTTGCTGGGCATGCAGGCCCAGTACGAGCACTCGCCGCCGATCAGCTCGCTCTCGACGATCGCGGCGCTGAGGCCGGCGGCCCGCACCCGGTCGACGACGTTCTCCCCCACCGGGCCCGCCCCCAGGACCACCACGTCGTACTCGTGCTCGCTCTCCACCGTTCGTGTCATGGGTGACAGTCTGGCTCAGCGCACGGAATAGCGCGGCTCGATACGCCGTTGTGCGGGGCGAGTCCCCAGGGGACCGTGAGGACACCGCCAGGAGATCCCCGAAAGGTAGGAACAATGAGCACCGTAGAGCTCACCAAGGACAACTTCGACGAGGTCGTGAGTGGGAACGAGTTCGTCCTGATCGACTTCTGGGCTTCGTGGTGCGGTCCCTGCCGTCAGTTCGCCCCGGTGTACGACGCGGCCTCGCAGCGCCACGAGGACCTGGTCTTCGCCAAGGTGGACACCGAGGCGCAGCCGGAGCTGGCGGCGGCGTTCGAGATCCGCTCGATCCCGACGCTGATGATCGTCCGCGACAACGTGGCGATCTTCGCGCAGCCCGGCGCCCTGCCGGAAGCCGCGCTGGAGGACGTCATCGGCCAGGCGCGGAAGCTGGACATGGACGAGGTCCGCAAGTCCGTCGAGGACGCCAAGCAGAAGTGATCCACCGCGAGGGGGGTACGGGAGCGACTCCCGTGCCCCCCTCGCGTGCTGTCCTGTCACGGGAGTGGCTCCCGGCACCCCCGTCCCGTGGTGTCCGGGTCAGGGGAGTCGCTCCGTACCCCCTCGTGTGCCGTCGGGGTGCTCAGCGCTCCAGGACCAGGGCGAGGCCCTGGCCGACGCCGATGCAGAGGGCGGCGAGGCCGGTGCCCGAGCCGGCCGCCGCCAGCTGGTGGGCGACCGATCCGGCGAGGCGGGCGCCCGAGGCGCCCAGCGGGTGGCCGATGGCGACGGCGCCACCGCGAGGGTTCACGATCTCGGGGTCCAGTTCCGGCCATTCCGCGAGGCAGCCGAGCGACTGGGCCGCGAAGGCCTCGTTCAGTTCGAAGGTCCGCAGGTCGGCGAAGGAACGGCCCGACTTCTCCAGGACGCGCCGGACCGCCTCGACCGGGCCGAGTCCGAAGAGCTGGGGCTCGATGCCGGTGACGGCGGACGTGCGGATCCGGGCGAGCGGCTCCCGGCCGGTCTCGCGCAGCCCGTCCTCGTCGACGAGCAGCAGGGCGGCGGCACCGTCGTTGAGCGGGGAGGAGTTGCCCGGCGTGACCGTGCCCCCCTCGGGGCGGAAGGCGGGCTTCAGCCTGGCGAGGGCCTCCATGGACGTGGAGTCGCGGATGCACTCGTCGCGGGCGAGCTCCACCCCCGGGTAGGGGACGACCTCGTCGTCGTACAGACCCTTCGCCCAGGCCTCGGCCGCCTTGCGGTGGCTGGCGAGCGCGAAGGCGTCCTGCTGCTCGCGGGTGATGCCGTGCTTGTCCGCGATCAGCTCCGCGCCCTCGCCGAGCGGGACCGTCCACTCGGCGGGCATGCGCGGGTTCGTCATGCGCCAGCCGAGGGTCGTGGAGTGCAGCTGCTGGTGGCCCGCGGGGAAGGCCCGCTCGGGCTTCTGCAGGACCCAGGGGGCTCGGGACATCGACTCGACGCCGCCGGCGATCGCCACGGAGGCGTCGCCGAGGGCGATCGCGCGGGCCGCCTGGATGACGGCCTCGAGGCCGGAGCCGCAGAGCCGGTTGACGGTGACCCCGGGCACGGTGACGGGCAGCCCGGCGAGGAGCACGGCCATCCGCGCGACATCGCGGTTGTCCTCGCCGGCGCCGTTCGCGTCGCCGAAGTAGACGTCGTCGACACGCGCCGGGTCGAGCGCGGGAGTGCGGTCCACGAGGGCCCGGACGACGTGTCCGGCGAGGTCGTCGGGACGTACCGGGGCGAGGGCGCCCCCGAACTTCCCGATCGGGGTGCGGACGGCGTCGACGATGTAGACGTCGCGGATGCTCATCGGTTCTCTCCCACGTGACCTTCGGAACGACTCTGTTCGCCTGGTGACAGGGCTCTCGCCCTTTGCACTCTCGTCTTGGCGCGCGCGCAGAGTCTCTGCCCGTCGGACCTCCCTGTCAACGGGCCCCTTCGGGACAGGACGCCCCAGGTCAGTCGCGCCCCACCGGGCGGGCGAGGGCCGTCAGGCCGTAGTCGAGCTCGCGTCCGTCGACGAGGAGCGCCTCCACGGTGCGCGTCTCCAGGTCGATGTCGGCCCTGATGCCGTGGCCCTCGTAGATCGGATAACCCGACTCGCCGCGCCGCCCGGTCGCCTCCACGACGGCGGTGCGCACGGCGCTGTCCGTCACGGCGGCGCCACCCCGGTCCTCGACGTGCGCGGGCACCAGCAGGATCTCGAAACGCTGCGGAACTGTGCTCATGGATCGACGCTAAGCGCTCGGCCGCCCGCTCGCCGGGCGGCCGGTCAGCTGGACTCGCGCCGCACGACCTGCGAGGAGAGCAGCGAGCGGGTGCGGGGCGGGACCTCCGGTTCCCGGACGGCCCGGTCGACCAGCTCCGCCAGCTCGCGTCCGAGCACCATGTCGATCCTCACGGTGCTGAGCCGGGGCCGCAGCAGCCGGCCGAGCAGCAGGTCGTCCGCGCCGACGACGGCGACGTCCTCCGGCACGGCCAGGCCCGCGTCCTGGAGCGCCCGCATCAGGAGCATCGCGTACTCGTCGTTGTAGGCGAAGACGGCGTCGAGGCCGAGCTCCCGGAGGCGCGCCGCGAGCTCGTTCGCCGACTCCTCGTCGTACCGCAGCGGCAGGGGTACGACGGTGGCGTCGGTGCCGTGGACCGCGCGCCGCGCGCCGTCGAGGCGGGGGCCGGAGAACATGGCGAGGCCCGGCTCCTCGGGGATGACGACGCCGATCCGGCGGCGGCCGCTCTCCACGAGGTGGGCGGTGGCCGCCTCGCCCACCTGTCCCTGGTCCATGACGAGCGCGTGGGTGCCCTCGACGCCCTGGGTGCCGAGGGTGATCACGGCCCGCGCCCCGGACCTCTTGAGGATCTCGACGCCCTGCCCGGTCAGCTGGACCTCACCGAGGGAGACCACGGCCACCGGCCGGAGCTCTGCCCAGGCGCGGGCGGCCTCCTCCGCCTCCAGGCCGACGCTGCCGTACTGGACCACCGTGTAGTCGAGGCGCCGCAGGGCCCACTGGAACTCGTTGAAGAACCGGCTGTACAGCGGTCCGACCGGCACGTGGGAGGTCGGCAGCAGCACCATCCGGCTGTGGCCGGCCCGCAGGCTGCGGGCGGCCGCGTGCGGCACGTACCCGAGCTCCTCGGCCGCTTCGCGCACCCTGCGGCGGGTGGGCTCGCTGATGCGGACGGCCGAGGTGTTGTTCAGGACGTACGAGACGGTGGCCCGGGAGACGCCCGCGAGGCGGGCGACATCGGCGCTGGTCGGGACCGCGCGCCCGGAGGGGCGTTCGGGGGTGTGTTCGGTTGACTGACTCATCGCCTCGGCATCTTTCCAGAACGGTCCGGCCCGGGGCGTGGCGGATGGCCGGAAAGGAGTGCCGGGTGAGATTGACACGTGTCATGAACGTGCGCGACCGGCACCTCGTTCTTGATCACCGTCGTACTGTCGGTACCCGGCGCGCTCGCCGTGCGCCTCGTCCGCAGCGTGCGCCGTCCCCGGTCGGCGCCCGCCCAGCACCGGCAGAAAGGTTGCACCGTGCGTCTGCACACGACCGCTTGGGGTTCGGGGGACCGGATCGCCCTGCTCGTCCACGGCCTCATGGCCGACCGCCGCACCTGGCGCCGGGTCGGCCCGGCGCTCGCAGAGCGCGGCTACCGGGTCATAGCGGTGGACCTGCGGGGGCACGGGGCGAGCGACCGGGCCGCGGGCCCGGAGGCGTACCGACCGCAGGACCATGTCGACGACCTCGTCGAAACGCTGCCCTCCGGGGCGGAGTTGGCGATCGGCCACTCGCTCGGCGGGCTCGTGCTCGCCGGGGCGGTGGAGCGTCTGGCGCCGGCGCGGGCGGTGTACTCCGACCCGGCCTGGCACCTGGCGGCCGGCCCCTGCGGCTACCGGGCCGAGATGTTCGTCCGGGGCAAGTCGATGACCCGGGAGCAGATCAAGGGGTTCAACCCGCACTGGCCGGACGAGGACGTCGACGTGGAGATGGCGTCGGTACGGGACTGGGACGAGCGGACGGCGCACGGCCTCACGGAGTGGGTCGGTGCCGACATGTGGCCGGTCCGGCCCGTGGTGCCCTCCCTCGTCACCCTCGCCGATCCGAGCGTCCTGGTGCGACCGGAGCACGCCCGGATGCTGGCGGACCGCGGATTCGAGCTGCGTACGGTGAAGGGAGCGGGTCACACGATCCACCGGGACGAGTTCGACGGGTTCATGTCCGCGCTGGACGACTGGATCTGACGTACCGTTCAGGCATGGACGACGCGTCGATGGACTCCCCGATGATGGGACTGCTCGGCCGGGTGACCGGCACCGTCGGGCCCGGTCTCGTCGGTGAGGTGATCGTCCGGATCCGGGGCGGTGCCGAGCACTTCCTCGCCCATCCGGCCTCCCCGAAGGAGCGGATCGACGTGGGAACGGTGGTGATGGTCATGGAACATCTCCCTCCACGCACCGTCTATGTCACAGCCGCGTACGACAGTTGACGCAACCGTTGAGCGAAGCCGACGTCAGGCGCACACTCCCTTCACCGGATCCGCACCGGCTCCGGTGAAGGGGGACCATGTCCATGGGCATCGGCATTCTCGCGGGCGCCGTCGTCGGCGCCTTCGCCGTTCTCGTCATCGTCTTCAAGATGATGTGGCGCGTCGCGGAACCCAACGAGGCGCTGATCATCTCCGGTTCCAACCACAAGAACGAGGGCCTCGGCGCGGGTATGGGGTTCCGCATCGTGACCGGGCGGGGCACGCTCGTCCTGCCCGGCGTGCAGGCGGTGCGCAAGCTCTCGCTCGACCTCAACGAGACCCAGCTGTCCGTCGAGTGCGTCACCCACCAGGGCATTCCGCTGAAGGTCCGGGGTGTGGTGATCTTCAAGGTCGGTGACGACTTCGTGTCGATCGCCAATGCCGCACGCCGCTTCCTCGACCAGCAGAAGCTCATGAGCGAGCGGGTGCACATCGTCTTCGCCGGTCATCTCCGCGCCATCGTCGGCGGGTTGACCGTGGAGGACATGATCCGTGACCGGGAGAAGCTGACCGGGCAGGCGCGTTCGGCCTGTGGCACGGAGATGGAGAAGCTCGGTCTGATCGTCGACTCGCTGCAGATCCACGAGATCGAGGACCCGACCGGGTACATCAAGAACCTGGCCGCCCCGCACGCGGCCGCCGTCCAGCGGGACGCGCGGATCGCGCAGGCCGAGGCCAACCGGAGGGCGACCGAGGCCGAGCAGCAGGCCGCGGCGCGCATGTCGGAGGCCACCCGCGACAGCGAGATCCTCCAGGCGGGCTACCAGGCCGAGCGGGACCAGGCGTCCGCGAAGGCCCGGCAGGCCGGTCCGCTGGCGGAGGCGGCCTCGCGCCAGGAGGTCGTCGTCCAGGAGACCCGCGTCGCGGAGCTGGAGGGACACCGTAAGGAGCAGCAGCTCCAGGCGGAGGTCCGCAAGCCCGCCGACGCGATGGCGTACGAGACCCGGACGCTGGCCGCGGCCGAGCGTGACGCCCGGATCTCGGCGGCCGAGGCCGACGCGAAGGAGACCGAGCTGGCGAGCGCGGCCAAGGCGACGGCGACCCGGCTCACCGGTGAGGCGGAGGCGGCGGCGCAGCACGCCAAGGGGCTCGCGGTCGCGGAGGCGACCCGGGCGAAGGGACTGGCGGAGGCCGAGTCGATCAAGGCCCGCGCGGCGGCACTCGCGGAGAACCAGGAGGCGGTGGTCGCGCAGCAGCTGGCCGAGAAGTGGCCGGAGATCGTCTCCGCCGGCGCCTCGGCGTTCGGGAACGTGGACCAGATGGTGCTGCTCAACGGCGCCGACGGCATGGCGGACGTGTTCGCCAAGGCGCTGACCATGGGCGGGACCGGTCTGGGGTTGGCGCGTCAGCTGCTCTCCACGATGAACCCGGCCGCCCAGGAGCGGCCTGGTACGGGAGTGCCCCCGGCGCCGCGGGCGCCGGAGGAGAGCATCGAGATCACGGTCGGCGACGGGAAGTAGCCGGCGTCCGGCAGGAGGGACACGGGCCGGGGGGGGGGGGGGGGGGGGGGGGGGGGGGGGGGGGGGGGGGGGGGGGGGGGGGGCGGGGCCTTTCTCTCTTTTCTCTCGCCCCCTTCTCTCTTC
>NZ_JBVHZJ010000002.1:0-99546 GCF_055574655.1 Streptomyces sp. NPDC029956
ACCGCCGAGTACCTCGGTGCGGGATTCGCCGACCTCATCAACCTCTTCCAGCCCGAACGCATCCTGGTCGGCGGCTGGGCCGGCCTCCAGCTCGGCGCCCGCTTCCTGGAGACGGTCAAGGGGTACGCGAACGAGTACGCGCTGGCGTACCCGGCGGCCCGGGTCGGCATCGGCATGGGCACGCTCGGCCCCGACGCGGTCACGGTCGGCGCGGCGATCCTGCCGCTCGCGGACTTCTTCGGCCGGGGCGGGCGCCGCGCCGAGGCGGAGACGACGGAGGAGCAGCCGGCCTGGGCGTCGACCGTGAGGGAACGGGTCCGGGGCAGGAGCTGAGAGGTGTCCGACACCCTCAGGCGACGGAGCCTATGCGTCCCGCCGGCTCGCGGGGGCCGTCGTGGTGGATCGGGGTGTGGGCGCCCGTGAGGGAGAGGCCCGTGCCGCCCCGGCGGTTCGCGACGATCTCCGCGCCGATCGACAGGGCCGTCTCCTCCGGCGTACGGGCTCCGAGGTCGAGGCCGATCGGGGAGCGCAGACGGGCGAGTTCGAGTTCGGTGACGCCGACCTCGCGGAGGCGCTCGTTGCGGTCCTCGTGGGTGCGGCGGGAGCCCATCGCGCCGACGTAGGCGACGGGAAGCCTGAGGGCGGCCCGGAGCAGCGGCACGTCGAACTTGGCGTCGTGGGTGAGGACGCAGAGCACCGTACGGCCGTCCACCTCCGTGGACTCCAGGTAGCGGTGGGGCCATTCGACGACGATCTCGTCGGCCTCGGGGAAGCGGGCCGGCGTCGCGAAGACGGGCCGCGCGTCGCACACGGTGACGTGGTAGCCGAGGAACTTGCCGACCCGGACCAGGGCGGCCGCGAAGTCGATGGCGCCGAAGACGATCATGCGGGGGGCCGGGACCGAGGACTCGACCAGGAGGGTCAGCGGCTGTCCGCAGCGGCTGCCGTCCTCGCCGATCTCCACCGTGCCGGTGCGGCCCGCGTCGAGCATCGCGCGGGCCTCGCCGGCCGCCGTGCGGTCCAGCTCCGGGTGGCCGCCGAGCTTCCCCTCGTACGCGCCGTCGGGGCGGACCAGGAGGGCCCGGCCCATCAGGTCCTCGGGGCCGGAGACGATCCGGGCCAGGGCCGCCGCCTCCCCCGCGGTGGCGGCGGCCAGCGCGGCGGGGTAGACCCCGCCGCGGACCGGGGTGACGAGGATGTCGATGATGCCGCCGCAGGTCAGACCGACCGCGAAGGCGTCCTCGTCGCTGTAGCCGAAGCGCTCGACGACGGTCTTCCCGTCTTCGAGGGCCTGCTGGCACAGGTCGTAGACCGCGCCCTCCACACACCCGCCGGAGACCGAGCCGATCGCCGTGCCGTCGCTGTCGACGGCGAGCGCGGCGCCCGGCTGCCGGGGCGCGCTCCCGCCGACCGCCACGACCGTGGCGACGGCGAACTCGCGTCCCTGCTCGACCCACCGGTGCAGCTCTTCGGCGATGTCCAGCATCTCGAACTCCTCGATATGTGTGTGGAGGGCGACGGTACGGGCGTCAGCTGACGCCCAGCCAGCTCTCGATCGGATGGATCGCGAAGAACACGATGAAGATCGCGGTCAGGCCCCACATGAAGGCGCCCACTTCGCGTGCCTTGCCCTGCGCCGTCTTGATGACGGCGTAGGAGATGACGCCGGCCGCGACACCCGTGGTGATGGTGTACGTGAACGGCATCAGGACCACGGTGAGGAACACCGGGATCGCGACGGAGCGGTCGCTCCAGTCGACGTGCTTGGCGTTCTGCATCATCATCGCGCCGATGACGACCAGGGCCGCGGAGGCCACCTCGGCCGGCACGATCGCGGTGATCGGGGTGAAGAAGAGGCAGGCGGCGAAGAACGCGCCGGTGACGACGGAGGAGAGGCCCGTGCGGGCACCCTCGCCGACGCCGGTGGCCGACTCGACGAAGACGGTCTGGCCGGAGCCGCCGACGCCGCCGCCGATGACACCGCCGGCACCGTCGATGAACAGCGCCTTGGAGAGGCCGGGCATCCGGCCCTGGGAGTCGGCCAGCTTGGCCTCGGAGCCGACGCCGATGATCGTGGCCATGGCGTCGAAGAAGCCGGCGAGCACCAGAGTGAAGATGATCATGGTGATCGTGATGTAGCCGACGTCGCCCCAGCCGCTGAACGACACCTCGCCGATGAGCGAGAAGTCCGGCGTGGATACCGCGCTGCCGTTGAGCTCCGGCGGGCCGGAGAACCAGGCCTTGGCCGGCAGGTCGCCGACGGCGTTGACGACGGCGGCGATGACCGTGCCCGCGACGATGCCGATCAGGATGGCGCCGGGCACGTTGCGGGCCTGGAGCGCGAAGATCAGCAGCAGCGTGAAGGCGAAGATGAGGACCGGCCAGCCGGCCAGCTCACCGGCCGGGCCGAGGACGACCGGGCCGCCTCCGGGAGAAGGGTTCTCGTGGACGAAGCCGGCCTTGACGAAGCCGATCAGCGCGATGAAGAGGCCGATGCCGATGGTGATCGCGTGCTTGATCGCCAGCGGGATCGCGTTCATGATCATCTCACGGAGGCCGGTGACCACCAGGAGACAGATCACCACACCGTAGGCCACACACATGGCCATGGCCTGCGGCCAGGTCATGACGGCGATGACCTGCGAGGACAGCACGCCGGAGACGCTGAGACCGGCTGCGAGGGCGAGCGGGACCTTGCCCCAGAAGCCCATCAGCAGGGTGGTCACGGCGGCGGCGAGCGCGGTCGCGGTGATGAGGGCGGGCTGGCTGAGGACGTTGCCGTCCACATCCTTGCCGCCGAGGATCAGGGGGTTGAGCAGGAGAATGTACGCCATCGCCATGAAGGTGGTGACGCCGCCGCGGATCTCCGTCGCGACGGTGGATCCTCTCTCCGAGATGTGAAAGTACCGGTCGAGCCAAGAGCGGCCGGCGGGGACGTTCGAGCCGGAGCCCGCGTCCTCCGAAGCGGTCTTGGGCTCCACAGACGACTGGGTCATGGGGCCTACTCCCAAGGTTCAAAGGGGCACCCGCGTCAGACCTCGAAGGACTTCTGATCTGCTGAAGTTGCGGGATTTGGGATGCTGCGTGGGCTGCACGACCCGGGGGACGGCCCGAGACGAACGGAATGAAGCGGTACTGCGTGATGAAGCGGTACTGCGGTACTGCCGTTACCACGGGTGCTGCTGGTACTGCGGTTACCACGGGGTGCTGCTGGTACTGCTGGGGGTTACTCCGGGCGGTACGGGCTGGGGAGGCGTGACGTTCCCTGGGAGGCACGTACCGCCCGGAGAGTCCTAGAGGGTGCCGGTGAGCGCCTCGGGGCGGACCGGCGTCTTGTTGAGCTCCAGGCCCGTCGCCGCCCGGATCGCCGCGAGGACGGCCGGGGTGGACGACAGGGTCGGCGCCTCACCGATGCCCCGCACGCCGTACGGCGCGTTGGGGTCGGCAAGTTCCAGGTAGTCGACCGGGATGGTCGGCGTGTCGAGGATGGTCGGGATCAGGTAGTCCGTGAAGGAGGGGTTGCGCACCTTCGCGGTCTTCGGGTCGACGATGATCTCCTCCATCACCGCGACGCCCAGGCCCTGGGTGGTGCCACCCTGGATCTGGCCGATCACGGAGAGCGGGTTGAGCGCCTTGCCGACGTCCTGGGCGCAGGCCAGTTCGATGACCTTGACCAGGCCGAGCTCGGTGTCGACCTCCACCACCGCACGGTGTGCGGCGAAGGCGTACTGGACGTGGCCGTCGCCCTGGCCGGTGACGAGGTCGAAGGCCTGGGTGGGGCGGTGCCGCCACTCCTCCTCGACCTCCACCGACCGGTCGCCGAGGACGTCCGCGATGGAGGCGAGGGCCTCGCCGCCGTCGGTGACGACCTTGCCGCCCTCCAGGAGGAGTTCGGCGTTGGCCCAGGCCGGGTGGTACGAGCCGAACTTGCGCCGGCCCATCTCCAGGACCTTCTCGCGGACGATCCCGCAGGAGTTCTTGATGGCGCCGCCGGTCATGTACGTCTGACGGCCCGCGGAGGTCGAACCCGCCGAGCCCACCTGGGTGTCGGCGGGGTGGATGGTGACCTGCTGGACGCCGAGCTCGGTGCGGGCGATCTGCGCGTGGATGGTGACACCGCCCTGGCCGACCTCCGCCATCGCGGTGTGGACGGTGGCGACGGCCTCGCCGTTGATGACCTCCATGCGGATCTTGGCGGTCGAGTAGTCGTCGAAGCCCTCGGAGAAGCCGACGTTCTTGATGCCGACGGCGTAGCCGACGCCCCGCACGACGCTCTCGCCGTGCGTGGTGTTGGACAGGCCGCCCGGCAGCGCGCGGACGTCCGCGCCCTCGCCCGCGGTCTCCCACTGGCGCTCCGGCGGCATGGGGCGGGCCTTGACCCGGCGCAGCAGCTCGGCGACCGGGGCCGGCGAGTCGACGACCTGGCCGGTCGGCATGATCGTGCCCTGCTCCATGGCGTTGAGCTGGCGCAGTTCCACCGGGTCCATGCCCAGCTTCGCCGCGAGCTTGTCCATCTGGGCCTCGTAGGCGAAGCAGGCCTGGACGGCGCCGAAGCCGCGCATCGCGCCGCAGGGCGGGTTGTTGGTGTAGAGGCCGATCGCCTCGATCTCGACGTCCTCGATGACGTACGGGCCGACCGAGAGGGACGAGGCGTTGCCGACGACCGATGCCGTGGACGAGGCGTAGGCGCCGCCGTCGAGCACGATCTTGCACTTCATGTGCGTGAGCTTGCCGTCCTTGGTGGCACCGTGCTCGTACCAGAGCTTCGCCGGGTGCCGGTGGACGTGCCCGAAGAAGGACTCGTACCGGTTGTAGACCATCTTGACCGGCTTGCCGGTGCGCAGCGCGAGGATGGACGCGAGGATCTGCATCGAGATGTCCTCGCGGCCGCCGAACGCGCCGCCGACGCCGGCCATGGTCATGCGGACCTTCTCCTCGGGCAGGCCGAGGCAGGGGGCGATCTGCTTGAGGTCCGAGTGCAGCCACTGGGTGGCGACGTACAGGTCGACGCCGCCGTCCTCGGACGGTACGGCGAGGCCGGACTCCGGGCCGAGGAAGGCCTGGTCCTGCATGCCGAAGGTGTACTCGCCGGAGACGATGACGTCGGCCCGCTTGGCGGCCTCGGTCGCGTTGCCGCGGATGATCGGCTGGCGGTGCACGATGTTCATGTGCGGGACGTGACCGGAGTGGTGGTCGTCGCGGTTCTCGTGGACCAGGATCGCGTCCGGAGCGGTGGCCGAGGCCTCGTCCGTGATGACCGGGAGCTCCCGGTACTCGATCTTGATCTTCGCGGCGGCGCGGCGGGCGGTCTCCGGGTGGTCGGCGGCCACGAGGGCGACCGGCTCACCGTGGTGACGGACCTTGCCGTAGGCGAGGACCGGGGTGTCCTGGAACTCCATGCCGTAGTTCTTCGCGGCGGGCAGGTCCTCGTGGGTCAGGACGGCGTAGACGCCGTCCATGGTGAGGGCCTCGGTGGTGTCGATGGACAGGATCTCGGCGTGCGCGACGGTGGAGCGCAGGATCTGGCCCCACAGCATGTCCTCGTGCCACATGTCCGAGGAGTACGCGAACTCGCCGGTGACCTTGAGGGTGCCGTCCGGGCGGAGCGTCGACTCGCCGATGCCGCCCTTGACGTGGTTCTGCGTGACGTCGGTGGGCGTGCCCACCGGAACGGTGCGTGTGTTCTGAGCCATCGTCAGACCGCCTCTCCCTGACGCTCCTGGCGAGCGGCCGCGAGGCGGACCGCGTCGAGGATCTTCTCGTAACCGGTGCAGCGGCAGAGGTTGCCGGAGAGCGCCTCGCGGATGTCCGCGTCCGTCGGGGACGGGTTGCGCTCCAGCATCTCGTCGGCCGCCACCAGCAGACCGGGGGTGCAGAAGCCGCACTGGACGGCGCCGGCGTCGATGAACGCCTGCTGGATCGGGGACAGTTCGACGCCCTCGCCGGTCTGCGAGTCCTGACCGGGCTTGGCTTCCCACTTCTTGGCGGCGTCGAGCGAGGTGCCGCAGGCGCCGGAGGCGCAACCGGCGTGCTCGGAACGCTCCTTGGCGAACTCGGCGAGGCCCTCGACGGTGACGACCTCGCGGCCCTCGACCTGACCGGCGGCGACGAGACAGGAACAGACCGGCACTCCGTCGAGGCGGACCGTGCAGGAACCGCACTCGCCCTGCTCGCAGGCGTTCTTGGAACCGGGCAGGCCCATCCGCTCACGCAGGACGTAGAGGAGGGACTCGCCCTCCCAGACGTCGTCGGCTTCCTGCGGACGTCCGTTGACCGTGAAATTGACGCGCATGGTTATGCAGCTCCCTCAAGCGTGCGGCCGGTGCCGCGGTACTGCTCCCAGGTCCAGCCGAGCTGGCGGCGGGCCATGATGCCGACGGCGTGGCGGCGGTACTTGGCGGTGCCTCGGACATCGTCGATCGGGTTGGCGGCGCCCGAGCAGAGGTCGGCGAACTGCTTCGCGATCGACGGGGTGATGATCTTGCCGTTGTCCCAGAAACCGCCCTCCTCCAGAGCCGCGTTCAGGAAGGCCTCGGCCTCCTTGGCGCGGATCGGGGTCGGCGCGGCGGAGCCGATGCCGGTACGCACGGTCCGGGTCTCCGGGTGCAGGGCCAGGCCGAAGGCGCACACGGCGATGACCATCGCGTTGCGGGTGCCGACCTTGGAGTACTGCTGGGGGCCGTCCGCCTTCTTGATGTGGACGGTCTTGATGAGCTCGTCGGGCTGGAGCGCGTTGCGCTTCACGCCCGTGTAGAACTCGTCGATCGGGATGAACCGGCTGCCGCGGACCGACTCGACCTCGACCTCGGCGCCCGCGGCGAGCAGGGCCGGGTGGGCGTCGCCGGCGGGCGAGGCGGTGCCGAGGTTGCCCCCGACGCCGCCGCGGTTCCGGATCTGCGGGGAGGCGACCGTGTGCGAGGCGAGTGCCAGGCCCGGCAGCTCGGCCCGCAGGTTCTCCATGATCTGGGTGTACGGAACGGCGGCGCCGAGGCGGACGTTCTCCTCGCCGACCTCCCACTCACGCAGCAGCTCGATGCGGTTCAGGTCCAGGAGGTACTCGGGCCGCCGGTGGTCGAAATTGATCTCGACCATGACGTCCGTGCCACCCGAAAGGGGCACGGCCGTGGGGTGCTCTGCCTTGGCGGCGAGCGCCTCCTCCCAGCTGGCGGGGCGAAGGAAGTCCATGGTGGCTCTCTTCCAGTGATTCTGGTGATCGGGGGTCGTGCGCAGGGGTTCCGGGGAGACGGCCGGTCCTCGACTTCACGTTCATGTGCTGTTCACGCGGTGTGTGGCCTAGTACACAAGCCGACGCTCGCCCGGGTGCAGTCACCGAAAACATGAAGGAGTTGGCTGGGTCCCGTCGTCGTCTTGTAGATTCGAACGAAAGGCGAGGAACAGTTACCTCGCTGTTTTCCCCTGGAAACGGTGGCCCCACGCCACCGTCGACAACGCGACAACCTCACCACCCACTGACGAAGGAACGGCGGCGACACGATGCGGCTGCGCGCACTGCTGGAGAACGACGCGCTCGGGCTGCGCCTGCTCGGCGGCGAGGACGAGCTGGACCGCACCGTCCGCGGCGTGATGACGACGGACCTCAAGGACCCCAGCCGGTACCTGTCCGGCGGCGAGCTGGTGCTGACCGGCCTCGCCTGGCTGCGGGAACCGGCCGACGCCGAGCCCTTCGTCCGGATCCTGGCCTCGGCCGGGGTCGCCGCGCTTGCGGCGGGCGAGGCCGAGCTGGGCGACATCCCCGACGATCTCGTAGAGGCGTGTTCACGCCATCGTCTGCCGCTTTTCGCGGTGAACGAGACCGTTGCGTTCGCGACGATCACCGAACACGTTGTTCGACAGGTCTCCGGCGAACGGGCGGGCGACCTGGCGGCCGTCGTCGACCGGCACCGGCGGCTCATGACCTCGGGACCGGCGGGCGGCGGCCCCGAGGTGGTCCTCGACCTGCTCGGCTCCGACCTGGACCTGCGGGCCTGGGTCCTCTCCCCCACCGGCCGCCAGATCGCGGGTGCGGGCGAGCCCCTTCCGGCCCCGCTGGCCGCCACCCTCGCCGGTGAGCACCTGGCCGCCACCCGGACCGGGCGGCGCGGCCCGCACCGGCTGAGCACGGGCGGCGCGGCGTACTCCCTCTTCCCGATCCGCAACACCGGCCGGGGCGCCGCCCCCGCCTCCCGGGACGTGCGCGAGACGGTCCTCTCGGACTGGCTGCTCGCCGTCGAGGCGGACGCCGGTGACTGGCCGGCCGCCCGGCTGGACCTGCTCCAGGGCGTCACCCAGCTGATCGCCGTCGAGCGGGACCGGCGCGACGCGGCCCGTACGGTGCGGCGCCGGCTCGCCCAGGAGGTCCTGGAGCTGGTGCAGACGGGCGCCGCGCCCGCCGAGATCGCGGCCAGGCTGCGGGTCGCCGCCCCGGTGCTGCTGCCCGGACTCGGTACGGCCCCGCACTGGCAGGTGGTCGTCGCCCGGGTCGAGTGGGAGCAGGAGGCCGGTCAGAGTCCCGCCGTGGACGCCGGCCCGGTCGCCCAGGCGCTCCTGGAGGAGATCCTCGTCGACCCGGCGACCGTGGGCGCCGAGTCCGCCGACCGGATCGCCGTGGCGCACAGCGGCGACGAGGCCGTCGCACTGGTCCCGCTGGCCGCGGGTCCGCTGCCGGACAGCGAGGACGACGGCCCGGCCACCGCGCTGGGCCTGCACGCGGACGCGCTGCTCGCGGCCGTACGCGCTCCGCTGTCGGCCGGCCTCGCGGACGACGGGCGGCTCACCCTCGGCGTCAGCGCCGCCGTGCACTCGGCGGAGGGCCTGCGCGGGGCCCTGGAGGAGGCCCGGCACGCCCGCCGGGTCGCCGCGGCCCGTCCGGGCCGGGTCTGCGCCGCGGGCCACCACGAGCTGGCCTCGCACGTCCTGCTGCTGCCGTTCGTCCCGGACGACGTCCGGCGCGCGTTCACGGCCCGGCTGCTCGACCCGCTGCGCGACTACGACCGCCGGCACCGCGCGGAGCTGATCCCGACCCTCGAGGCCTTCCTCGACTGCGACGGTTCCTGGACACGCTGTGCGACCCGGCTCCACCTGCACGTGAACACGCTGCGGTACCGGGTGGGCCGGATCGAGCAGCTCACGGGCCGTGATCTGTCCCGCCTCGAGGACAAGCTCGACTTCTTCCTGGCCCTCCGGATGAGCTGATCGGATGACCCGGGGGGCCCACGTGGATTCACCCCTTCGGGCGAGTCCGACGGAGTGACGTCCGGGCCGGTGGGGGCCCGTCGGCCGGGACGTCCGGCGGGCCCGGCCGGGGCCTGATCACGGGCCCGGCGGCCGTCCGACGGCCCGTCGACCGCGGTCCTGACGGCGGCCCGTCGATCCATCGGTGTCTTGTGAATTCTTTCACCTGACCCCTTGGCCAGGTACTCCCCTTCGTGCTGAGATGCGGGTCTCACTCAACAGCTCAATGGCGCGCTCGGGGAGGGCAATGTGGCGGATACCGCCATGTCTGGTTCCGAATCAAGGGGCGGCGAAGATCCGTCCCTCGCCTACGGCAAGGAGACTCCCGTGGAGACCGCCATATGGCGGCTCCGCTCCCGGGGTTGCTGGACGGACGCGGCCGCGCTGCTCGCGCCCCACGCGACCGAACCGGCTGCCGCACTCGAACGGGCCGCGCTGCTGATCGAGCGCTGCCTCTACACGGAACAGGGCTGGGCCGACGCGGAGGAGGCGCTCCGGGCGGCCGAGGCGGTGGCCGGCACCGACGAGGAACGCGGGGCCGCCGCCTGTGAACGCGGTTATCTGGCCTACGCGTCGACACTTCTGGGGGTACGGGACCGGGCCGACGAGGCGCGGATGGCACTGGGCCGGGCGGCCGCACTGATCGCCCCGTCCGCCGACGGCAGGCCGCTGCTCGACCTGCGGCGCGGGCTGATCGCGCAGAACCTCGGCGACTCCCCGCAGGCGGCCCGCGCCGCGTACCGCAGGGCGCATGCCGGGGCCACCGCGCAGGGCGACTCGCTCCTGCTGTCCTCGACATGGCGCCACCTCGCCGGACTCGCCCTGAGGGAGGGCGAGTTGGCGGAGGCGAGACACGGTTTCGCGGAGTCGCTCCGCATCCGCGAGGAACTGGGCTACCTGGTCGGTACGGCCCCGGCCCTCACCGCCCTCGCCACCACGGAGACCGAGCCGGAGGCGGGCCGCCTGCGCGCCGAGGCCCGCCGTCTCTTCCGCCTCCTGGGCGGGGTGCCGACCTGGCTCGCGAGCCAGCTGACACCCCGGCCGGCCACCTGAAGTCCCTTCTTCCGAAGGGTCGGTGACAGTCCCTCAGGACGTCGTGCGCCTCGGCGCGAGACACACCAGGCTCTCGTCGGTGCCGATGAGCAGGGAGCCGGCGCCGGTGACGGCGACCGCGCGGACCGGGGGGCCCGGGCGGAACGAGAGGGTCGGGCCGCCCTCCGGGCGGTGGAGTTCGACGAGACCGTCGCCCCAGGCGACGGCGATCAGCGGACCCTGCGGGGTCTCCGTCGCATGCAGGGAGACCACCGGCGAGGGCCGTTCGGTGAGGGGTTCGGGGCGCGGATCGCGGCCCGGGGTCCAGAACCGGACGGTCCCGTCGACGCCCCCGGAGCAGACGAACGGGGTCTCGGACTCCACCGCCGCGACCGCCGTGACCCGGCCGCTGTGCGAGGCGGCCTGATGCAGGCCCCGCAGACCGAAGGCGTGCACCGAGCCGAGCCGGTCCCCCACCACGACCGAACCGGCGATCGCCGCGAGGGCCGTTCCCGGATGCCGCGCCAGGGTCGCCGACACGGCCTCCGTGAGGCGCTCCAGATACGGGGCCCGCGGCGTGGTCCCCCGCACGGTGTGCAGCCGCCCCCGGTCGTCCAGGAGCAGCACGGCGCCGTCGGGCGCGGGCGCGAGCGCGGTGATCCGGCCGGGGACGGTGTGGGCGAGGCGGCCCGCCGGGCTCGCGTCGGCCTCGTGGAGGAGTCGCACGGCTCCGGTGCGGTCGCCGACGAGCAGTGTCCCCTCCAACGGCCCGCCCGCCGCGCCGAGGACGGTGACCGGGCCCGGCCAGGGCGGGGTCAGGTCGCCGCGGTGCCGGGCCCAGCGGAGTCGCCAGGGCGAGCCCTCCGCGAGCTGGGCGAGCGCGGGACGGAGCCGGGGGTCGGCACCGTCGCCGAGAGCGGCGAGCAGCACCGACGCCCTTTCCGCGGGCGTCTGTTCACGGCAGAGGGACTGCCCGGCCCGCATCCACGCGGCTCGCAGTCCGCCGTGGTCCTCGGCGGCGTTCTCGCCGGGACGGGCGGGCACCTCGGGGCCGTCGAGCGTGCCCGGGAGTCCGGCGGCGGCCGCCCCCGTGACGTACGCCGTGGTGACGAGCAGCGGGTCCGCCGTGCAGACGGCCACCGGGTCGGAGAGGTCCGGCAGCGGCCGGGCCCGCTCGGGGACGCCGGGGTCGACGGCGTCGGCGTCGCCGTCGAGGTCCACGACGGCGACCCGCCGGTCGGTGCGCAGGGCGGCGGGGGCCGGGGTGCCGCTGCGCGCCTCGACCACGAGACGGACCCGGCCGACGCCCGCGAGCTCGGCGATGAGATCGGTGAGCGCGGCGGGTTCGGCGGCGGCGTGCAGATCGGTGAGGAGCAGGACGGCGCGTCCCGCGGGCCGGGCCTCACTGGTGGCGAGGGCGTGCACGAGGTCGCCGGGCGACCGTGCCACCACACCGAGGCGGTCGGCGATCGTCCAGGTCGCACCGAGGGCGCTCTGTCCGGCCAGCGGGACGAGCACCCGGGCCGTGCGGCGGCGCGGCCGGCCGGCCCGCGGGCCGTGCTTGGCGAACCAGCCGAGCAGAGCCGTCTTGCCGCTGCCGGGGGCGCCGGTGACGAGGCAGAGCCGGGGCGCCTCGGGATCGGTGAGCCAGCCGAGCAGGGCGGTGGCCTCGGTCTCCGTACCGGTGACGGGTCGGCCTCCGTCCGCCGGGGACGGGGTCGCGGACGGCATGGGGCACCTCACGGGCGACGCGGTACGGGCGGCTGTCGCCCTTGACCTTAGTGGGCGCGGGCCCCCGGGGGACCGCCGTCGCGGGGACGGTCCTCCGGGAGCTTCCGCGGGTTGCCCGGGGCGGTCAGGCGTCGGGGTCGCCACCCGCCGCGACGACCTGGAGCCGGCCGAGCTGGACCTGGGCCGCGCTCTCCGCCCGCTCGGGTCCGAACCGGTAGGTGCTCACATAGGACACCACGGTGCCGACGCGCATGTAGACCCCGACGTAGTCGTCCCGCTCGAAGGCGAACGTCTCGTCGGCCCCGGACTCGGCCTTCACCGGCGTGAACGTTCCGGCCTCGCCCTTCGACGACGTCCTCACCTTCTCCACCGCCTTCAGTACGGCGGTCGCCTCCGCCTCCGTGCCGAAGGTGTAGAGCGTGAAGGTGGCCCCCTCGTCCGAGGAGGAGCCGGCCAGGACCAGGTCCTTGATGCTCGCGGCCTTCACTCCGGCGCAGTCCACGTCCTCCAGCTTGTCGGCGCAGAACGCGGCGGCCTCGGCCTCCGGGACCAGCTCGGCGTCGCCGCCGGTGAACGTGCCGCTGCTGAAGTCGGAGGATACGGGCAGGGCGTTGATCAGCCCGGTCGCGTCCAGCGAGGCCGGCTGGAACGTCTCCTCGCCGTCCGCGAGCCCCGCGGCCGCGTCGGTCACGTCGCTGTCGCCGCATCCCGTGAGTGCGGCCGCCAGAGCCGCCGCGACGGCGATCCCCCGTACACCTGTCCTCATCCTGATTCCCCCTGCGGCCTTGCCGGTTGACATGATCATCAACCTTAGCGGCCGGCAGGGATCAGGCGTTCGAGCCGGTGAAGTGCTCGCGTACGAGGGATTCGACGACGGTGAGGTCCTGGGCGATCAGGGCGTCGAGCAGGGCGGTGTGCTCGGCGGCGTCGGCGACGAGCACACCGTGGCGGACGACCGGCGCGCTGATCAGGGGCCACTGGGAGCGGCGGTGGAGGTCGTCGGCGACCGCGAGCAGCTGCTCGTTCCCCGCGAGGGAGAGGACTGCGCGGTGGAAGGCCCGGTCGGCCTCGGCGTAGTGGGCGCGGTCGCCCCGGGCCGCGGCGGTCGAGGTGGCCTCCGCGAGCGGGCGGAGCTCGGACCAGCGGGCGGCCGGGACCGTGCGGGCGAGCCGCAGCATGACGGGAACCTCGATGAGCGCGCGGACCTCGGCGAGTTCGGCGAGCTCGCGCGGAGTCCGTTCGGTGACGCGGAAGCCCCTGTTCGGCACGACCTCGACGGCGCCCTCGACGGCGAGGCGCTGCATGGCCTCGCGGACCGGGGTGGCCGAGACGCCGAACCGCTCGCCGAGGGCGGGGGCGGAGTACACCTCGCCGGGGACGAGCTCGCCGCCGACGAGGGCGGTACGGAGCGCGTCGAGGATCTGGCCGCGGACGGAGTGCCGTACGACACGGGGGGCGGGGAGGGGAGCGCGGGCGGCAGCCGGCGCGACACCGGGTGCCGGTGCGAGGCCGCATGCGGGTGTGGTGCCGGCTGCGCGTGCGACGCCGGGGGTGTCCGGCTCGCCGTGGGTGTGCTCGCCCCGGGCGGACTCCGCGCCGTGGGGCCGCCCCGTGTCGAGGGCCTGCTCGACGCCGCCCTGAGGCCGTCCGGTGCCACGCGCCTGCTCCGGCACCCGTGCGCCCTCCTCCGAGCCCCGGGCGGCGTCGCCGGAGTGCGGGGACGGCCTCTCCGTCGCCCGCTCGCGCGCTGCGCCCTGCTCCACCCGGGTCCTCCTGCGGCCTCGTGCCGGGCCCGGCTCGCGTCGCGCGGGTCCTCTGTGCACCATAGGCGAACGGACCGACATCAGGGGTGTGAGGGCTGCCTCGCTGGTGGGGGGCCCTTGGCCGGTGGTGAGAGGTGACTCCGAATCGGGTAAGGTAAGGCTAACCTGCCAACGCTCGCGATTCGGTGGTCCGCATGACCGTCCCCGCCCTGTTGCCCGCCCTCCCGACCTCACCCGTCGCGGCCGCCTACGCCCGGCTCGCCGAGGTCTTCCCCCATCTCCGGATAGAGGAACACGTCGACGGCGAGCGGCTGCCGCGCGGCGCCGGCTGGGTCGGCGCGGACGAGCTCGCGGCCGGCGGCCCGGACCTCGACGCCTTCCTCGCCTGGGACAACGCGCAGGTGCTGCGCGACTACGGCACCCAGGCCCGCCCCGACGTCGTCGCCAGCTTCGGACTGCACCGGTACGCCTGGCCCGCCTGTCTGCTCGTCACCGTCCCCTGGTTCCTGGACCGCAGGGTGCCCCGGCTGCCCGCACGGAACGTGTCGTTCCAGCGGGCGCTGGGGCGGATGGCCGTCCGAGTGGAGGAGTTCGCCTGCCTGCCCGGCGACCCCGCGGCCTCGCTCCCAGGCGCCCGGGTGGTCGCCGACGAGGACGCGCTCCGGGCCGAGGTGCGCGCCTCGCTCGCCGAGCACTTCGAGGCGATCCTCGACGGCTTCGGCTCCCGGATGCGGCGCGGCCGCCGCGCCCTGTGGGGGATGGCCACGGACGAGATCGTCGAGGGCCTCTGGTACGTCGGCGCCCTGTTCGGCGAGGAGCGGCGGGCGATGGACGAGCTCGACCTCCTGATGCCGGGCACCGTCAAGCCGTACAAGCCCTACGCGGGCTCGGCGGGCTTCCGTGAACTGCCCGGCACCGAGGGGCCGGACGGCGCTCCGCGGGCCACCCGCGACCGGGCGACCTGCTGCCTCTTCTACACGCTGCGCCCCGAGGACACCTGCATCACGTGTCCGCGTACGTGCGACGCCGAGCGGGTCCGCCGGCTCGCGGCGACCGCCTGAGGCTCCCGAGTGATTACGCCACCCGGACGGGTGGCGTAAATCGAACTCAAACCCCGTTCCCTGCATGGGCGTTCGACCAGATCGCACCTATTCGTATGCCGTGACTCCCCGATGGCGTGCTCTTGCCCGGAAACCCCTTGAGCGCCCCGCGGGGTCGGCCAGTATGGGCCGCCAAACGCCCTACTGCGATGCAAGGGACACCGCATGAGACTGACCGACATATCGCTGGACTGGCTGCTTCCGGGCGGCGTCATGGTGGCCGGAGTCCTGACGGCGGTGGCGGTGCTCGCGCGCGGGAAGCGCGCCGGTGACCAGGCCGCGGCCGAGGACTCCTGGGAACGCAGCGAGGAGCGCCGCAGACGCAAGGAAGCCGTGTACGGCACCGCTTCCTACGTCCTCCTCTTCTGCTGTGCCGCGGTCGCCGCGGCCCTGTCCTTCCACGGCCTGGTCGGCTTCGGCCGGCAGAACCTCAACCTCACCGGGGGCTGGGAGTACCTCGTCCCCTTCGGCCTCGACGGCGCCGCCATGTTCTGCTCGGTGCTCGCGGTCCGCGAGGCGAGCCACGGTGACGCGGCTCTCGGCTCGCGGCTGCTCGTCTGGCTGTTCGCAGGCGCGGCGGCCTGGTTCAACTGGGTGCACGCCCCGCGCGGCCTCGGCCACGACGGGGCGCCGCAGTTCTTCGCGGGCATGTCGCTCTCGGCGGCGGTCCTCTTCGACCGGGCGCTCAAGCAGACCCGCAGGGCCGCGCTGCGCGAGCAGGGCCTGGTGCCCCGCCCGCTGCCGCAGATCCGGATCGTGCGGTGGATGAGGGCACCCCGGGAGACGTTCGCCGCCTGGTCGCTGATGCTCCTGGAGGGCGTACGCACCCTGGACGAGGCCGTGGACGAGGTGCGCGAGGACCGGCGGGAGAAGGAGCAGAACCGGATCCGCCGGCGCGACCAGGTCAAGCTCGACCGGGCACGGCTGAAGGCGATCAACCGCCAGCACCGCGCCTTCGGGCTCGGCCGGGGCGGCGGGCGCCAGGTGGAGATGGCGGCGCTCAACGCCACCCCGGGCTCCGGAACGGGCTCGGGTGCGGGGTCCGGCACGGGCTCAGGTTCCGGTTCCGCGTCGGCGTCCGTGCAGGCCGCCGTCGCGGAACCGGCCATAGCGGATCCGGGACAACTGCCGCTTCGACCCCGGCCCTCCCTGCAAGCCGTCAGAGGCCGTGACAGCCACACGGGCGACTCCCGGACGGTGGACCTCACCGCGGAGGACGACACCCAGACGCTGCCCCGTCTCGACTCCCTCGAGCGCAAGCTCAAGGACCTGGAGCAGCAGTTCGGCTGAGCACCGCTCCGTCCCGGCCGGGCTCCGCCCGGTCCACCGCACACCGGCGGGGCCGCCTCTCAGGCGGCCCCGCCGTTCAGTTCGAACCAGACCACCTTGCCCACCCCGTGGTTCTCGACTCCCCAGGAGTCGGCCAGGGCCTCGACGAGGATCAGCCCCCTGCCGTGCGTACCGTCGTCGGCGCGCGGTACGTGCGGTGGCGCGATACCGGGGACGAAGTCGCGGACCTCGACCCTGAGCTGCTCGGGCACGACCGTCGCCGTCACGACGGCCCCGTGCTCGGTGTGGATCAGGGCGTTGGTCACCAGCTCGCTGGTGAGCAGTTCCGCCACGTCGGAGGCGCCCGGTCGACCCCATTTCCCCAGCAGTTCGCGTAAGGCGTGTCGCACCTCGGGCACCGCGGTGAGATCCGCGCATCCCACCTTTCTGAGCAGTTGAGTCGGCTGTCGTGCCTCCCCGGCCATATCCCCCACCCACAGATCGCGTCGAACAGGCTCACGGGGATGCATGCCCCGCCAAATCGTCCGCATTCCCTCAGAGTCGGGGCACGTTGCGCAGGTTGGAGCGGGCCATCTGGACCATCCGGCCCACTCCCCCGTCCAGGACGATCTTGCCGGCGGAGAGGGCGAAGCCGGTCACCATGTCGGCGCTGATCTTCGGCGGGATGGAGAGCGCGTTGGGGTCGGTGACGACGTCCACCAGGGCCGGGCCCTTGTGCCTGAAGGCGTCCTTGAGGGCGCTCGTCAGATGCTTGGGCTTCTCGACCCGTACGCCGTAGGCCCCGGCGGCCCGGGCGATGGCCGCGAAGTCCGGGTTCCTGTTCGTCGTTCCGTACGAGGGAAGTCCGGAGACCAGCATCTCCAGCTCGACCATGCCGAGCGAGGAGTTGTTGAAGACGATCACCTTCACCGGCAGGTCGTACTGCACGAGGGTGAGGAAGTCGCCCATCAGCATGGAGAATCCGCCGTCGCCGGAGAGCGAGACGACCTGCCGGTTGCGGTCGGTGAACTGGGCGCCGATGGCCTGCGGCAGCGCGTTCGCCATCGAGCCGTGGCTGAACGAACCGATGATCCTGCGCCGCCCGTTGGGGCTGAGGTAGCGGGCCGCCCAGACGTTGCACATCCCGGTGTCGACCGTGAACACGGCGTCGTCGTCGGCGAGTTCGTCGATCACGGAGGCCACGTACTCGGGGTGGATCGGTACGTGCTTCTCGACCTTGCGGGTGTAGGCCTTGATCACGCCTTCGAGTGCGTCGGCGTGCTTCTTGAGCATCTTGTCGAGGAAGCGCCGGTCGGTCTTCGCCCGGACACGGGGGATCACACAGCGCAGGGTCTCGCGGACGTCACCCCAGACGGCGAGGTCGAGCCGGGAGCGTCGTCCGAGGTGCTCGGGCCGGACGTCCACCTGCACGATCCTGACGTCGTCGGGGAGGAAGGCGTTGTACGGGAAGTCGGTGCCGAGCAGGATCAGCAGATCGCACTCGTGGGTGGCCTCGTACGCGGCGCCGTAGCCGAGGAGTCCACTCATGCCGACGTCGTACGGATTGTCGTACTGGATCCACTCCTTGCCCCGCAGGGCGTGGCCGACCGGTGACTTGATCCGCTCGGCGAACTGCATCACCTCGGGGTGTGCCCCGGCCGTCCCGCTGCCGCAGAAGAGCGTCACCTTGTCGGCCGCGTCGATCATCCGGACCAGGGCGTCGATCTCGGCGTCCCCCGGGCGTACGGTCGGCCGGGAGGTCACGAGCGCGATCTCCACCGCCTTCTCCGGGGCTGGCTGGGAGGCGATGTCGCCGGGCAGCGCGACCACGCTGACGCCGCCGCGGCCGACGGCGTGCTGGATCGCGGTGTGGAGCAGCCGGGGCATCTGCTGCGGGTTGGAGATGAGTTCGCTGTAGTGGCTGCACTCGCGGAACAGCTGGTCGGGGTGGGTCTCCTGGAAGAAGCCCAGGCCGATCTCGCTCGACGGGATGTGCGAGGCGAGGGCGAGGACCGGGGCCATCGAGCGGTGCGCGTCGTACAGGCCGTTGATGAGGTGCAGGTTCCCCGGGCCGCAGGAGCCTGCGCAGGCGGCGAGGCCACCGGTGATCTGGGCCTCGGCGCCGGCGGCGAAGGCCGCGACCTCCTCGTGCCGCACCTGGATCCAGTCGAGCGAGGGGGTGCGGCGGATCGCGTCGACGACCGGGTTCAGGCTGTCGCCGACGACGCCGTACAGGCGCCGGACCCCCGCGCGGACGAGGATGTCGACGAACTGCTCCGCCACGTTCTGTTTGGCCATGGCTCCATCAACCCACGGCCCGGCGGGTTGCGCCCGGCGGGTTGCGCCCGGTGGATTACGCCTCCCAGACACCCACCCCCGTACGGTCGTCGGCGTAACCGGTCACCCTCAGCTGGGTGTCGGCGAGGAACGCGGCCAGGCCGGGCGCCTCCGCGTCGGCCCAGCGGGCGGCGAGCTCGCGGGCAAGCGCGGGTTCGCCGCGCATCGGCTCCGCCAGACCGGGTGAGGCGAGGAGCAGGGTGTCGCCGGGGCGGGCGACGGACGCGCGGAAGCGGAACGGCTCCGCCGGCGGAGGTACGGGCTCCTCGACGAGCGGCCCCGGCGCGGTCGTGATGCCGAGGTCCATGGTGAGCCGGTCGCCTTCCTCGGTCTCGGAGGCCACGTCCTGGGGAGGCGGCGAGCCGAAGCCCACGACGGGGGCGCCGGTGACGGCGGCCGGCTCGGGCAGGAGCGGCTCGATGTCCTGCCAGGAGCCGTCGCGGAGCCGGAAGAGACCGCCGCCGCCGATGCCGAAGAAGACCCGGGTGCGGCAGTCGGGGTCGGCGGGGACGAGCAGACAGCGGAGGGTCGCGGTGTACTCGTCGGGGGCGAGGCCGCGCTCGGCGGCGCGGGTGCGGAGCTTGCCGTACGTACGGTCGGTGAGCCGGTGCAGTCCCGACTTGAGGTCGCCGCGGCGGCCGGACCTGATGTCCTCGGAGAGCCGGGCGTGGCTGCGGCAGACGGCCTCGGCGATCCACCGGCAGGCGTCGGCGGCGGCGAGATGGGCGTCCTCGGCGGCCCGGGAGCCGGCGGCGACGGCGACGAGGACGAGCGCCGTCTCGTCGTGCCCGAAGCGGGCGGTGAGCAGGGCGTCGCGGCGGGGCTCTCCCCGGTAGCGCGCGGAGTCACCGCGTACGGACGCGGCCCGCAGGGTGCAGGTGCCGTACCGGGCGCCGTCGAGCACCGTGTCGGACACCAGCTCGCCGAGCTCCCCGGGCCGGGCGACGGGCAGCGCGGTCGGCTCGGGCTCGTAGGTGGGCGGCCGGCTCCCGACGTGTCCGGTACGGGGCCGGGGCACGGAGACCTCGACGGTCAGGTCGGATCCGGAGCCGGGACCGGAGCGCGGACCGCCGGCCGGGGCCTCGTCCTCGTACCCGGAACCCGGCGCGGACGCGAAGCCGGTCTCGGACGCGGAGTCGATGCCGCTCTCGGCGGCGGACCCGAAGCCGGTCCCGGACGCGGGATCCGTCCCGCTCCCGGCCCCCTCACGGTCGCCCGGTCTCCCCGGCGCCTGCGTCTGCACCTGGACGGTCGGCGTCTCGACGGGCGGGGCGGGCGGAGGCGGCGGAGGCGGGGCGGGAAAGGTCTGCGGGCCCTCCTGCCGTGCCTCCCAGGGCGCCGCCCCGGGCACGAGAGGTACGGAGGGGGCGGGCGGCGGAGGCGGCTCGGCGGCCACCGGCGGCGAAGGCGGTGCGGCGGGCGGGGGCGGCGGCGCGGGCGCCTTCGGCGGCACCGGGATCGGGACGGCCGCCGTGGCCCACGGGTCCGGCGCCGGGCCCGGAGTCCCGCCCGGCGGGCTCGTGGTGGCCCGGGTCGCCGTGGTGAAGTGGTCGTCGAGGGTGTCACCCGACGCCGTCGGGGCCGTGTCCGGCGCCGACTCGTCGTAGAGCTTGTCCCACCAGTTGTCGTCCCCCTGCTGAGTCATGCCCTTATTGTCCACCGTGCGGGGCGCCCGAAAACGGGACATCCGGAAAACCGTTGCTGCACATGGGTGATCCGCCGGGCGGCCCCACCCCCCACGGGAAGGACGCCCGGCGGACCGGCGTGATCAGCGCACGTCGTAGGCGCGGACCACGGTCTGGGTGACGGAGTTGCCGTTGGCGTCCGTCAGTTCGGTCTTCAGGGTGACCGGCTTACCGGTCGCTCCCGTGTGGTTCACGGTCGCGGTCCAGTGGCCGCCCTGCTGAGAGACCTGCGCTTCGGTCCAGGTCGTACCCCCGTCGTAGGAGTACGAGAGCTTGGCCGAGGTGAGCGCTGCGGGGGTGTAGCCCGCGTGACCCGTCGCGGTGAGGCCGATGTGCTGGCCGTCGGTCGCGGCGAGGGTCTTGAGTCCGTCCTCCGGAAGGTCGTACCGGGGGAAGAGAATCGGGATGCCCTGAGAATAGACGCTCTCGTCAAGCTTGGAGGTGAATTTCCATACCGAGTTGACGGAGGTGGAACGGGCCCACACCTTGCTGCCGATCTTCATGGTGTTCTGTTCGAGCGTGTACGTCCCGGCTTCGGCCGGGACCTCGAAGGCGCCGAACGGCCAGCCGTTCTGCCCGAGGAGCTCACCGTCGCGGCTGAGGCTCAGGTTGCCGATGTCACCGAAGGAGCCGGGCTCGGCGTGGTGGGTGCCGTCGCCCCACATGGCGGCGGAGAAGCCGATGTAGTTGCCCTGGCGCTCGGCGGCGAGGACCGGCTTGCCGGTGGCGTCGCGGGGGGCGGTGGGGGCGATGACGCCGTCGTACCAGTTCTCGGTGCGCTTCTCGCCGGACGTGTACGTGTGCGGGGCGCCGATCATCAGCTCGCCGAAGGGGAAGCTGCTGCCGACCATCTCCCCCCAGGCCGTGTCGCCGGTCGTGTAGAGATCCGTGCGGCTGCCGGGTGCCGGGACGCTCTCCAGGGAGCCGAAGGAGACACGGGTGCCGTTCGGGCGGTAGGCGTCCGCGAAGTACATGAAGTCGGCGCCGATTCCGGCGGATCCGAAGCGGGCGTCCTTGCGGCCGAGGCGGTCGTCCCGGACGCGGTAGGTCTTGTCGTCGCGGACGGAGCCGGACTCGGGGAAGGCCAGGCTGTAGGAGTACGGGCTCTTCGCGGTGGCCTTCCAGCCGAGCGTGACCTCACCGGCGGCCAGCCTGCCGCGGAGGGCCGCCGCCTCGCCGGACGGGACGGAGAGGACGGGCAGGCCGAGGCCGGTGAACGAGCCGCCGGGGTACCAGCGTTCGGGCGTCGTGTGGTGGACGATCACGGCGACGGCGCCGGCGGCCTTGGCGTCCCGGGCGAGGGCGCCCGCGTTGGTGGAGCCGTCGGGCAGCCGGACGAGGGCGATACGGCCCTGGACGCCGGCGGCCTTCAGCTCCTCAGGGGTGCCGGTTCCGGCGTCGACGAGCCGGGCGGAGCCGGTGCCGTCGAGGTTGTCGGAGCCGGTGGACGCGGTGAGCGGGTGCAGGGTCAGTCCGTCGGAGGTGCGCAGCGAGGTGATCTGCGGGGCGGCGGTGCGCCAGTAGCTGCCGAACTCGAAGTCGCCCTCGTCGGCGCCGCCTTCGACCGAGGCGTAGTAGCCGCGGATGGTGCGCGGTCCGGCGGCGGTTCCGGCGTGCATCCAGAAGCCGTCCCAGGAGCGGGCGAACGCGAGGGTGGCGCCGCGGATTTCGGAGGCCTTGTCGGTCGCGACCGACAGCTTGTGGGCCTTGCGGGCGTCGAGGACGACGGTGGTGTCCTTCTTGACCTCCAGCTGCGGGCGGCCGAGGTAGCTGAGCGAGTCGTTCAGCGTGGCGCTCTCGCCCGCGTCGGGGGTGGCGACGAAGGAGGAGAGGAAGTAGCTGCCGGGGCGCACCCGGTAGACCTGGTCGGTGGCCCCGTCGTTGAAGCGACGCTCACCACTGGCGACGTCGGTGCCGATGACGTCGAGGGAGGAGGCTCCGGCGGCGGGCTTGCCCTGGCGGTCGATCAGCTTGACGCGCAGGGTGACCGTTTCGGGCTCGACGTAGAGCGAGAACGGGGTGGAGACGTGGATGCCGCCCTTGCCGGTGGCGATCACGCGGCCGGTGACGTCGCCGTACTGGGCGCGGTCGAGGCGGGCCGTGGGGTCGAGCTCCAGCGGGACCTGGACGGTGGCGCCGGCGGGGACGGTGACGGTGCGCCCGCCGAGGCGGGCGACAGGACTCCGCACGGTGGAGCCGTCGTTGCCGGTGACCTTCTCGACGGCCAGGTTCAGGGTGACCGGGGCGCCGGAGGTGTTGGTGTACGGGACGGAGACCGTGGTGCGGTCGGTCCTGTCCTGCGGCCAGTTGTAGGTGCCGCCCTGGACGGCGGGCGAGCCGAGGACCGTCTGGTCGATGGCGGCCTTGACGTCGAGTCGGCCGCCGCCGACCTCGCGGACGTCGCCGGGGACGGAGCTCTCGGCGGACGCGACGAGCGCGGCCTTGACCTGCTGGGCGGTCCAGTCGGGGTGGCGCTGCTTGACGATGGCGGCGGCGCCCGCGACGTGCGGGGTGGCCATCGACGTACCGGACATGGACTGATAGGCGTAGACGCCCCGGCCGCCGGCCGCGGCGGCGGAGATGCCGACGCCGGGCGCCGCGATCTCGGGCTTGAGGGTGTGGTTGACGATCGTCGGTCCGCGGCTGGAGAAGTACGCCGTGGAGTCGTCGCGGTCGGTGGCTCCGACGGTGAGCACGCTGGGCGCGCAGCCGGGCGAGGAGACCGTGTTGAGGGTGGGGCCCGAGTTGCCGGCGGCGATGACGAACAACGTGCCCTTGTTCTGGGCGAGTTCCTCGGCCGCGAGGCTCATCGGGTCGGTGCAGTCGGTGGGTACGGGGCTGCCGAGGCTCATCGAGACGACGTCGGCGCCCTGGGCGACGGCCCATTCCATGCCCGCGATGATCCAGGAGGCGGCGCCGGAGCCGGAGTCGTTGAGGACCTTGCCGTTGAGGAGGGCCGCGCCGGGTGCGACGCCCTTCTTCCTGCCGTCGCTCGCGGCACCGGAGCCGCCGACGGTGGAGAGGGTGTGGGTGCCGTGGCCCTGGCGGTCGTCGGCGCTGTCCGAGTCGGTGAAGTTCTCCGCGGCGGCGATCCGGCCCTCGAGGTCGGGGTGCTCGGCGTCGGCGCCGGTGTCGAGGACGGCGACCTTGGTGCCCGTGCCGTCGTAACCCGCGGCCCAGGCCTCGGGGGCGTGGACCTGCTTCGTCGAGCGCTCCAGGGTGGCCTGGACCTTGCGGTCGAGCCAGAGCTTCCTGATTCCGGAGGCGGAGCGGGCCGTGGGGGTGTTGACCTCGGCCCAGAACGTGGCGGCCTGCTTCTTCTCCGCCTTGAGCGCGACGCCGTCGACGGTCCTGAGGACCTGGCCGCGCTTCGCGCCGCGCGGGGCGGCGGGAACGGAGCGGGCCAGGTCGGAGCCGTAGACCGCGATGAGGGGCAGCGTCGTGGTGGCGGCGTCGTCGTAGCCCTGCCGGACGAGGCCGGTGACGTTGAAGAGCTCGTGGTCGACGCGGCCCGCGGCGAGCGCGTCGGTGGCGCCCTCGGGGTAGACGTACAGGTCCTGGCCGGAGCGGCGGGTCTGGACCAGGGGGACGGTTCCGTCCTCACGCGGCAGGGCGGTGGCGGAGGGGTTGCCGTCGGCGTCGTGGCTGACCACGACGCGGTCCCCGGTGACCAGGGTCACCGTGACGGGACGGTCCCCGGTGCGGGCCGCGGCCTCGCTCCCCACCAGCGGTCGCTTGCCGGCCGGGTCGTCCTGCGGCTCGTTCGCCACGGACGGCGCGACCGCGGTGACGGCCAGGACGACGGCGGTCGCCGCCCCCATGGCCGTACGCGAAATCGGGCGCATCGCTCTCCCCATCTGATTCCGGAAAAAGGGCACAAGGCACCCGTCTCCGGAGGCTGTTGGTGCTGCGGTGGCGCCACATTGGCAGAGGTGAGGGCGGTACAGGGATGATGGGCGAGGCGGGAATACGCCGTGGCCGTTTCCCGCCAGGTCACCAACGGAACGAATGCCTCCGGTGGAGGTCCTGGGAAGATCCGGGGCGCGCCTCCGGAGGTAGGGCGAGGGGTGGGGCATCCATGCTGGGAGCGATAGGACTCGATGAGCGCCAGGAGTCCGCGTACCGGGCGCTGGTCGCGCTGGGCGCGGCCGAGGTGACCGACCTGGCGCACCGGCTCGCGCTGCCCGAGCAGGACACCGAGCGGGCGCTGCGCCGCCTGGAGTCGCAGGGCCTCGCCGCGCAGTCCTCGGCCAGGACCGGACGGTGGGTGGCGGCGCCGCCGGGGGTGGCCCTGGGCGCCCTCCTCACCCAGCAGCGCCACGAGCTGGAGCAGGCGGAGCTGGCGGCGGCGCTGCTGGCCGAGGAGTACCGGGCGGAGGCGGCGGAGGCGGCCGTGCACGATCTGGTGGAGGTGGTGACCGGCGCCGGCGCCGTCACCCACCGCTTCCTGCAGCTCCAGCTGGGCGCGCAGGAGGAGGTCTGCGCCCTGGTGACGGGCAAGCCGATCGCGGTCTCCGGCATGGAGAACGACGCGGAGGAGCAGGCCGCCGGGCGGGGGGTGCGCTACCGGGTGGTGATCGAGCGGGATGTGCTGACGCTCCCGTCCGGGCTGCTCGAACTCTCGGCGGCGCTCAGCCGCGAGGAGCGGATCCGGGTCGCGGACCGGGTCCCGACGAAGCTGGTGGTCGCCGACGGGAACCTGGCGATGGTGCCGCTGACCGGGCGGGGCGTGGAACCGGCGGCGATCGTCGTGCACGCGAGCGGGCTCCTGGAATCGCTGATGGGTCTGTTCGAGTCGGTCTGGCGGGAGGCGCTGCCGCTGAGACTCGGGGCGGGTGCGCAGATCACCGAGGAGGAGGCGCCCGGTCCGGATGTCATGGACCTGGAGATCCTTTCACTGCTGCTGGCCGGAATGACGGACGCGAGCGTGGCCAAGCAGCTGGACCTGGGTCTGCGTACCGTGCAGCGCCGGGTGAAGGGCCTGATGGAGCTGACCGGGGTGACGACCCGGCTGCAGCTGGGCTGGCACGCGTACGAGAAGGGCTGGGTGGCGCGCGGCTGAGGGGCCCGGCGCCCCGCCCGCGGCGTACCCGGATGCCCGCCGCGACCTGCGCGGACGCCGGTTGTGGGGGACGCTGGGCGCGTGGGTGTGTGGCAGCTCCTGATGGTCGCGACCGTGATGCTGCTCGGTGTGTTCGGGGTGCTTACCCCCGGCGTGCCGGGGACGTGGCTGGTGTGGGCCGCCATGCTCTGGTGGTCCCTGCACGAGCGGACCGACCTGGCCTGGATCCTGCTCGCCTCCACGACCGGTCTGCTGCTGCTGACCCAGGTGGTGGTCTGGCAGCTGCCACCCCGTCGCTTCCGGGGTGTGGGCATCACCCGTCGGATGGTGACGTACGCGGGCGCGGGCGCCGTCCTGGGTTTCGTCCTGGTGCCGGTGCTCGGCGCGATCCCCGGCTTCGTCGGCGGGATCTACCTCTCGGAACGCCTCCGGCTGGGCGGCCACGGCCAGGCCAGGGCGGCGACCCGGACGGTGATGCGGGCGGCCGGCACGAGCGTCCTGGTGGAGCTCTTCTCCTGCCTGCTGATCGTGGGGGCGTGGGCCGGGGCGGTGCTCTGGGGCTGAGGGGTTCGAGGGCAGGGCCCAGGTCCGCTGAGGGGTTCGACGACAGGACCTAGGTCGCAAGGGGGAGACTGGACGGGTCCGGCTGCCGATCCGCGCGGGGCGCGGGCGCACGATGCTGGTTCCATGAGGGATTTCGAGGGCTTCAACGCGGCGGAACGCGCGTATCTCACGGGCGGCCGGCAGCTCGCCCGGATGGCCACGGTCGACCCTTCCGGTCAGCCCCAGGTCAACCCGGTGGGCTTCTTCCCGCAGGAGGACGGCACCGTCCTGGTGGGCGGCCTCGCGATGGGCCGTACCAAGAAGTGGCGCAATCTGCGGGCGAACCCGAAGGTCGCGCTGGTCGTGGACGATCTCGCGAGCGTCCGCCCCTGGCGGGTGCGGGGCGTCGAGATCCGGGGCGAGGCGGAGCTCCTGGTCGGCCCGCACGCGCTGGGCCCGCACTTCAGCGAGGAGGTGATCCGGATCCGTCCGCGCCGGATCCACAGCTGGGGTCTTGAGGAGCCGCCGGGAGCGGGGTCCTGAGGTAACGGGCGGCGTACGAGCGCCAGGGCCGCCACTCCTCCGTGGCCGGGACACCCGCCGGGGGTACGTCGGGGTCGCCGAGGGCGCGCATCCGGATGAGGGCGGCGGCCTCCGCGGTCACTCCGGGGACGGCCCGGAGGGCGGTCTCGGCCTCGTCGCGGTCGGCGCCGGGGTCGAGGCGTACGGCTCCGTCGGCGAGCGCGCGGGCCAGCGGGCCGGCGACGGGGTGGCCGGTCAGTGCCCCGGGCTCCGGGAAGACGTGGGTGAGGCTGCCGCACCCGGTGGCCAGCGGGGTGCCGTGCGCCTCGACGACCCGGGCGGACTCCGCCGCGCCGAGCAGCGTCCGCAGCGCGAACTCCTCCGGCTCGGCCGTCCCCGGGGACCGTACGCCGGGCCGGGCGGCCACCTCGGCGGCGAGCCCGGGCGCCGCGCCGAGCCGCTCGGCGACCGCGTACGGGTCGGCGTCCAGGTCGAAGAGGAGGCGCAGCCGGTGCACGGCGGTGGTCAGGTCGCGCAGCTCGGTGAGGTGGATCCGGGCCTCCAGCCAGCGTCCGGCGGAGCGCTCGTCGACGGAGACGATCCCGGTGCCGTACGGGAGGCGGAGGGTGCGCCGGTAGGTGCGGGTGCCGGGGGCGCCGACGACCTCCTCCACGCGGGGCAGGGCCTCGGCCGCCAGCAGGTCGAAGACCTCGCCGGCCGCGTACGGTCCGCGGTGGGCGAGCCTCAGCGGTACCCCGGCGGCGAGCGCGGTACGGGCTCCGGCGCCGCTGCCCGCCTCGGCGCGCAGCGCGCTGGGGGTGCGCGCGTAGACGGCGCGGATCGTCTCGTTGAACTGGCGGACGCTGGCGAAGCCGGCCGCGAAGGCGATCTCGGTCACCGGCAGCCCGGTGGTCTGGAGGAGCAGTCGGGCGGTGTGCGCCCGCTGGGCGCGGGCGAGCGCGACGGGTCCGGCGCCGAGCTCGGCGGTGAGCTGGCGCTGGACCTGCCGGGTGCTGTAGCCGAGGCGTCCGGCCAGGCCGGGCACGCCTTCGCGGTCGACGACGCCGTCGCCGATCATCCGCATCGCGCGCCCGACGACATCGGCCCGTACGTCCCAGGCGGCGGAGCCGGGCACGGCGTCCGGACGGCAGCGGCGGCAGGCGCGGAAGCCGTGGCCCTGGGCGGCGGCGGCCGTCGGGAAGAACGCGACGTTCTGGCGTTTGGGGGTGACGGCGGGGCAGCTGGGGCGGCAGTAGATGCCGGTGGTGCGGACGGCGAAGAAGAACTCGCCGTCGAACCGCGCGTCCCTGCTGCTGACCGCCTCGTATCGGGTGTCGTCGTCCTTCACGTCTCCCAGTGTGCGACGGCCGACGACCCCCGGCTCGCGGTTTTCGGACACGGCGTTGCGGGAGCGGAGAGGGCATCGCGGGAGCGGACCTGCCGTTGCGGGAGCGGAGAGGACACCCGACCGGCGTCCTCTCCCCCCTGCATCCGCACGCGCGCCCGCTACCGGACGCGCCCGCGCTTCATCTCCATGGCGTGGCGGCCCTCGGCACCCTTGCGCTTCCAGTCCTTGAGGATCTCGTTGCGCACGCGGGCGTCGGTCTTGGCCACGATCCGCTGGTTCTCCCGGATCAGCTTGCGGTAGCTCTCCAGACGGCGCACCGGAAGCGAACCGTCCTCGATCGCGGCGGCCACGGCGCAGCCGGGCTCCGACTCGTGGGCGCAGTCGTGGAAGCGGCAGTCCGCCGCCAGTTCCTCGATCTCCGAGAAGACCTGGCCGACGCCGGTCTCCGCGTCCCAGAGGCCGACTCCGCGCAGTCCGGGGGTGTCGATGAGGACTCCCCCGGTCGGAAGGACGAAGAGGTTGCGGGTGGTGGTGGTGTGACGGCCCTTGCCGTCGATGTCACGGGCGGCCTGGACGTCCATGACGTCCTCGCCGACGAGGGCGTTGGCGAGGGTCGACTTCCCGGCGCCGGAGACGCCGAGGAGCACGGTCGTACCGCCCGCGACCACCGCGGACAGCACGTCGAGCCCCTCCCCCGTGGCCGAGCTCAGGGGGACGACCTGGACGCCGGGGGCGACCGTCTCGACGTCCTCGACGAGGTAGGACAGCCCGACGGGGTCGGGCACGAGGTCCGCCTTGCTGAGGACGACGGTCGGCTGGGCGCCGGACTCCCAGGCCAGGGCGAGGAAGCGCTCGATGCGGCCGAGGTCGAGCTCGACGGCGAGCGAGACGGTGATGACGGCGTGGTCGACGTTGGCCGCGAGGATCTGGCCCTCGGACCGCTTGGACGAGGTGGACCGCGCGAAGGCCGTACGGCGCGGCAGGCACGCCCGTACGTAACGGGGGTCGCCGGCGCCCTCGGGGTCGATGGCGGCCCAGTCGCCGGTGCAGATGACCCGGAGCGGGTCGTGCGGGGTCACGAACGCCGTGTCGGCGCGCACGATCCCGTCGGCGGTGGCGACGTCGCACTGGCCTCGGTCGACCCGGATCACCCGGCCGGGGACGAGCCCGTGGGCGATGTACGGAGCGAAGCCCTCGGCCCAGCCGGAGTCCCAGCCATGGGCGTCGAGCGACGAGGAGTAGGACGAGGAAGAGGTGACGTGGGAAAGCGGGAAAGACAAGGGGGACCCTTCACAGGGGCGGCCCCGGCGCTGCGTGTCAGAACGTTGAGGTCAGCCGGTGGCCACGGAGGTGGTGTGGATGAACTTCTGCGTGAGGGCAAGGCCCGTCGAGATGACAGCCATCGGTCACACCTCCTGTGTGTCTTTCGCGTGGTCCCGTCACGATCGCGCTGCCGCGATCGTGCACGGGAGACACCGTAGCCGGACCGCATCGGCACGCGCCACGGGTTTTATTCAGGCCATCGCGGGTGCGTTTCAGGCCGGGGCGGCGGGGCGGTCTCGCCCCGCCGGACGTGCGGTCGGACGTGCGGTCGGACCGCGCGTCCGATTCCTCCAAGACCCGGCGGGGGCCCCGTGCCTACCGTGCTCCCATGAACACAGCACCCCGCCTCGACCTCATCGGCGTCGTCGTCTCCGACATGGCCGCCTCGCTCGCCTTCTACCGCCGTCTCGGCCTGGAGATCCCGGACGGGGCCGAGTCCGCCCCGCACGTGGAGGCCGCGCTGCCCGGCGGACTGCGGATCGCCTGGGACACGGAGGACGTCGTGCGCTCCTTCGACCCCGGATGGCGGCGGCCCGAGGGCGGCAACCGGATCGAGCTCGCCTTCCGGTGCGCCACGCCGGAGGACGTGGACGCTGCGTACACGGAGCTGGTCGCCGCCGGGTACCGGGGGCATCTGAAGCCCTGGGACGCGGTCTGGGGGCAGCGCTACGCCGTGGTCCTCGACCCGGACGGTTCGGGCGTCTCGCTGTTCGCCGACGCCGCCACGGACGCCACGTAGGCGCCGAGCGTCGTCCCGGCCAGCGCCCTGGTCTCGCGTGCGAGATGGGCCTGGTCGACGCAGCCCGCGCGGACGGCCGCCTCGGCGTACGGCACGCCCGCCAGGACCAGGGCGAGGGCCCGCTGGAGCCTGAGGACGCGGGCGAGGGTCTTGGGGCCGTAGCCGAAGGCGTCCAGGGACCGCCGGTGCAGCTGACGGGCGCCGATCCCGACCGCGTCGGCCGTCTCGGCGACCCCCCGGCCGGCCGCCAGGCGCGCCACGACGGCCCGGAGCAGCGGATCGGGTGCGGGGGCCCCGGCGGCCCGGAGCCGGACGAGTTCGTCCAGGGCGGCGGCCGGGTCGGGGGCCTCGGTGATCCGCTCGCCGAGCCGCCGTGCCTCGGCCTCGCCCCACAGCGCGCCGAGGGCGACGCGCCGGTCCCGCAGCTCGTGGGCCGGGACGCCGAGGAGGCCGGGGGCGTCACCGGGGGCGAAGCGGATTCCCGCGTACCGGGCGGCGATCTCCCCCGGTACGTACGCGCGTGTGTCGGGTCCGGCGACGAGGAGGTGGCCGTCGGCCCAGATCAGGTCCATGCAGCCGTCGGGCAGGACGGGCCGGACGGCGTCCGCGGCAGGGCCGGCGGTCCGGGTCCACAGGACGGCTCCGTCGAGCAGGGCGGGGCGCTCCTCGTACACACCTCGACGATAGGCCCCGCGTGTCGGTCAGTCCTTCTCCCAGCCGGAGTGGAGGCGGGCCTTCACGTCGTCCGGGGGCAGGAACCGGGACCAGCGTTCGGGGAACTCGGACGGCATGTCCGGGTCGTCCTCGTCGACGTCCTCCGCCTCCGCACGCACGCGTGCGACCAGTTCCGCCGCCTGGATGGCGCGGGCCCGCTCGTTGGCCTCACGGGCCGCGGCCGTGGCGACGGAGGGCCAGACGCGGTCGATGGCCGCGTTCACGGCGGCGCCGACCAGGACGGCGAAGGCCGAGATGCCGATCCAGAGGAGGACGGCGATGGGGGCGGCGAGGGAGCCGTAGATCGTCGGCCCCTCGACCTGGCTGGTGAGGTAGATGCGCAGCAGGAAGCTGCCGAGGACCCACATCCCGAGGGCGACGAGGGCGCCCGGGATGTCCTCGATCCAGGGCGACCTGACGGGCACGGACACGTGGTAGAGCGTGGTGAGGAAGGCGATGGAGAGCAGGATGACGGCCGGCCAGTAGAGGACGGAGACGACCTCGGTGCTCCAGGGGAGGATTTCGACGACCCGGTCGGGTCCGACGACCGCGAGGGGCAGCACGACGGCACCGATGAGCAGGGCCACGAGGTAGAGCAGGAAGGCCAGGAGGCGGGTCTTCACGATGCCGCGGTGGCCGTCGAGTCCGTACATGACGGTGATGGTGTCGATGAAGACGTTCACCGCGCGCGAGCCGGACCAGAGGGCGATGGCGAAGCCGAGGGAGATCAGGTCGGGCCGTTTGCCCTGGGTCACGTCGTCCAGGATCGGTTTGGCGATGTCGTCGACGCCCCGGTCGGAGAGGACCGTTCCGGCGGCGCGGAGGATGTTCTCCTGGATGCTCGCCACGGTGTCCGTGTTCGTCCAGTCGTCGGCGTAGCCGAGGAGGGCGATCAGACCGAGGAGCAGCGGCGGCAGGGACAGCAGTGTGAAGAAGGCGGCCTCGGCGGCGAGGCCGAGGATCCGGTACTCGATGCACGAGTTGACGGTGTCCTTCAGAAGCAGCCAGACCATCTTCCGCTTCGAGACGTTGCGGTAGAGGACGCGCGCGCGGTGGAGCCTGCTCCAGGGCCGCCGCTCGGGCCGTTCGGGTGTTTCGCTTGCTGCCTGCACCTGCTTACCGTATCGGCATGGCAGCGAGCACCCACACCGTGACCAACCAGGCTCCGCCCCTGGTCGGGTACGACGTCTTCATGACCGATCCCGTCCTGACGGAGGCGGTCGAGCGGCACCTCGCGCCGGAGCTCCTGGCGGAGGTCCGCGAGGACCTCGTCGTGCTCGGCCAGGCCGCCGGTTCGGCGCAGGTCCGGGAGTGGGGCGAGCGGGCGAACGCCAACCCGCCGCGGCTGCGCACCCACGACCGGTACGGCCATCGGATCGACGAGGTCGACTTCGATCCGGCCTGGCACCGGCTCCTCGGCAAGTCGGTGGGGGCCGGCCTGACGGACGCCTGGGGCAGACCGGGCGGTCATGTGCGCCGGGCCGCCGGGTTCCTGGTGGTGTCGCAGGCGGAGGCGGGGCACGGCTGCCCGCTGTCGATGACGCACGCCGCGGTGCCCGCGCTGCGCGCCGAGCCGGAGCTCGCCGAGGTGTGGGAGCCGGCGGCGACCTCGCACGTGTACGAGCGGGAGCTCCGCCCGGTCGCGGAGAAGCCGGGTGCCCTGCTCGGGATGGCGATGACGGAGAAGCAGGGCGGCAGTGACGTCCGGGCCAACACGACGGAGGCGCGCCCGCTGGCGGCCGACGGGGAGTACGTCCTGACGGGGCACAAGTGGTTCTGTTCGGCTCCGATGTCGGACGCCTTCCTGGTCCTCGCGCAGGCGCCGGCGGGACTCACCTGTCTCCTGGTGCCGCGGGTGCTCGCGGACGGTTCGCGCAACGCGTTCGCGATCCAGCGTCTGAAGGACAAGCTGGGCAACCGTTCGAACGCCTCCGCGGAGGTGGAGTTCGACGGGACGACCTGGGCGCGCCGGGTCGGCGAGGAGGGGCGCGGGCTCCGCACGATCATGGGGATGGTGGCGGCGACCCGGCTCGACTGCGTCCTCGGTTCGGCGGCCCTGATGCGGCAGGCGGTGGCGCAGGCGGTGCACCACTGCGCGTACCGCGAGGCCTTCGGCGGGCCGCTCGTCGACAAGCCGCTGATGAGGAACGTACTCGCGGATCTCCATCTGGAGTCCGAGGCGGCGACGGTGCTCGGGATGCGGCTGGCAGCGGCCTGCGACGCGGACACCCCGCAGGAGCGCGCCCTGCTCCGTATCGCCGTTCCGGCGGCGAAGTACTGGGTCACGAAGCGGTGCACGCCGATGGTGGCGGAGGCGCTGGAGTGCCTGGGCGGCAACGGGTACGTCGAGGAGTCGGGGATGCCCCGGCTGCTGCGGGAGTCGCCGCTCAACTCGGTCTGGGAGGGATCGGGGAACGTCCAGGCGCTCGACGTGGTCCGCGCGCTGCGGACGGAGCCCGCCGCGCTGGACGCGTTCCTGCGGGAGGTCGGGGCGGCGCGAGGCGCGGACCACCGGCTCGACCGGGCGATCCGGGGCCTGCTCGTCGAACTGGCGGACCTGGACGGGATCGAGGCCCGGGCGCGACGGCTCGCGGAGCGGCTCGCGCTGGTCCTCCAGGGGGCGCTCCTGGTGCGGTGGGCGCCGCCGGAGGTCGCTGACGCGTTCTGCGCGGCGCGGCTGGGCGGGGACGGGGGCGCGGCGTTCGGGACCCTGCCGCACACGCTGGACCTGCGGGCGCTCGTGGAGCGGGGACGGGTGGAGATCTGAGGCGACCGCGCACACCCGGGGGGAAGTTCGCCGCGCGTGCCAGGGGTGGACCGCAAGGGTCGGCACGCGCGGAAAAGCGGGGGTGGTGCTGCGCCGACACGGCACCACCCGCCGCTCGCACCAGCTTCACCCGGGGGGCCGGTCGGCGACCAGAGTTGCAAAGGGTTGCAGGATTACCCGAACCGGGCCTCGCCGGGCGGTTCCGAACGGCACGATGGGCACCGACACTCCGGACATCTGCCCCGTGCAGAACCGATACAGCACCCCGGGTGGCTGGGAGAGACCGATGAATAACACGCAGCTCGACATGAAGCGCCTCGCCGCCATGGACGCCGCCCAGGCCACCCGGCTGCTCCGCCGGGTCCGCGAGGAGACGCTCGCCGGCCGTACGCCGCCGATCGCGCCCCGTGCGGTGATCGACGCGTCCTGGCGGCGGATGGCCCGGCTGGGGCTCGACCCCGACCAGGGTACGAGCAGCGTGCTGCTCCAGCGCGACGAGCTGGAGGAGCGGCGCAGAACCACGCTCCTCTCCGAGGTCATGCAGACGCTCAGCGGCGGCCTCGCCGGAATCGCCGACACGTCCCTCCAGATCATGGTGGTCACCGACGAGCACGGCCGGGTGCTGTGGCGGCAGGGGAACCTGGCGGTGCTGCGGCGGGCGAACGGCATCTGCCTGGAGGAGGGCGCGGCCTGGACCGAGCACACCACCGGGACGAACGCGGTCGGTACGGCCCTCGCCATGGGCCGGGCGGTCCAGGTGCACTCCGCCGAGCACTACGTGCAGGCGCTCCACAACTGGACCTGCGCCGCCGCGCCCGTGCACGACCCGCGCGACCGGCGGCTGCTCGGCATCGTGGACGTGAGCGGTCCCGCGTCCAGCTTCCATCCGGCGATGCTGGCCCTGGTCGGTTCGGTGGCCCAGCTCGCCGAGGCGGAGATGCGGGAGCGGCACCGCAGCTCGGTCGAGCGGCTGCGGGCGGTGGCCGCGCCGATCCTGTGCCGGGTGGGCGGCCGGGCCGTCGCGGTGGACGCCCACGGCTGGACGGCGGCGGTGACGGGGCTCGCGCCGGTGGACCGGATCGCGCTGCCGAAGTCCTTCCGGTCCGGCCGGATGTGGCTGCCCTCGCTCGGTGTGTGCGCGGTGGAGCCGCTGCCGGGCGGCTGGCTGCTGCGGGTCGAGGAGGAGACGCCGACGGAGGAGCCGGGCACGGCGGCGGCGAGCCGGGTGGTCCTGGACATGAGCAGGCCGCGCCGCTGGACGGTGTCCGTCTCGGGTGCGGCGGGCAGCTGGCAGCAGGAGCTGAGCCCCCGGCACGCGGAGCTCCTCTACGTCCTGGCGATGCACCGGGACGGCCGGACGGCGGCGGAGCTGGCGGACGACGTGTTCGGCGACCGCACACGGACGGTGACCGTACGGGCGGAGATGTCCCGGGTACGCCGGAACCTGGCCGGGGTCCTGGCGCACCGCCCGTACCGCTTCAGCGAGGAGGTCGCGGTGGAGGTCCTCCGCCCGGAACGCCCGGCGGACCTGCTGCCCCACTCCCTGGCGCCGGCGGTACGGGGCCCTCGCACGGATACGAACGGGTAGACGCCGACACGCACGCGTAGGCGCGGGCACGAACGCGTGGGCGGACGGAGCACGACACGCACGCGTAGGCGCGGGCACGCACGCGTAGGCGCGGAGCACGGCACGCACGCCATCGAGGGGGCCGTCGTTCCCCTCCGAGCCGCCGACGGTCACGACCGTCCAGCATGCGGACACCCCCGCGCCGGCAACCCCGCCCCCCGGCCCCCGGTCGCCCCGCCGAACGGGGTCGTGATGCGATGAACCCATGCGCATCACTCTCACCACCTGGTCCCTCGAACAGACCTCACCGTCCGATCTCCGTCCCTCCCCCACCCCGGAGGGGGACGACATCACGATCGCGCGGGCCGCGGTCCCGTCGCCGGAGTACAGCCGCTTCCTCTATACGGCGGTCGGCGGCGACATCCGCTGGAACGACCGGCTGTCACTGACGTACAAGCAGTGGCAGGAGATCGTCGACAAGCCGGGCGCCGAGATCTGGGTGGCGTACGACAAGGGGACGCCGGCCGGCTACGTGGAGCTGGACCCGCAGGACGACGGCACCGTGGAGATCGTCTACTTCGGCCTGATCCCGGCCTTCCGGGGCCGCCGGATCGGTGGCCACCTGCTGTCGTACGGAGTGGCGAGGGCCTGGGACCTGGCCGAGCGCTGGCCCGGGCGGGAGGCGACGAAGCGCGTCTGGCTGCACACCTGCTCCCTCGACGGCCCGCACGCCATGGCCAACTACGAGCGCCGCGGCTTCCGGCTCTTCGACACCAAGGTGGAGGAGGTCGACGAGAGCGAGACCCCGGGCCCGTGGCCGGGCGCCCACGCCTGACGCCGCAGGGCGCGGCACGCGGTGCGTGCCCCTCGACCCACGGCACTCGGTGCGCGCCGCACGTGCCTCGTACCGAAGACCCGTGAGGGGGCCCTGATCAGGGCCCCCTTCGCGTGACCCAGACCACACCATCTCGCGAAGCGAGACGACTACGTCCGCATTCTGGACGATGCTGGACTGGGTCCAAAGTCCCGTGACACGCTTCCGTCATGTCTGGAACTGGAATTGCCTTGGTGAGTCGGCGGCACGTCGACCTAGGCCGCATGTCCAGCGCCATCTGTCCGGCGCGCTGAGAGAACCAGCACCGCCGCGATCACTTTTCAGCACGACTCTGCCCGACCCTGCTGCGCACTGACGCGCCACCCTCCGACCTGAGCGCCAGTGTGCAGGTCAGAGCCGCCCTCTCGCAGTCCCGAAGGACAAGACGCCATGGCCGCCACCCCGGAAAACCCCACTCCCGCCGCCGCACGCCGCAAGACCGGGCGCCACCGTGGCGAGGGTCAGTGGGCCGTGGGGCACTTCACCCCCCTGAACGGCAATGAGCAGTTCAAGAAGGACGACGACGGTCTCAACGTACGGACACGTATTGAGACGGTCTACTCGAAGCGCGGATTCGACTCCATCGACCCCAACGACCTGCGCGGACGCATGCGCTGGTGGGGCCTCTACACCCAGCGCAAGCAGGGTCTGGACGGCACCAAGACGGGTGTCCTGGAGCCGGAGGAGCTGGACGACGAGTACTTCATGCTCCGCGTCCGCATCGACGGCGGCCGGCTGACCACCGAGCAGCTCCGGGTGATCGGCGAGATCTCCGAGGAGTTCGCCCGCGGCACCGCCGACATCACGGACCGGCAGAACGTCCAGTACCACTGGATCCGCATCGAGGACGTCCCCGAGATCTGGAACCGCCTGGAGGCGGTCGGTCTGTCCACCACCGAGGCCTGCGGCGACACCCCGCGTGTCATCCTCGGCTCCCCGGTGGCCGGCATCGCGGCCGACGAGATCATCGACGGCACGCCCGCGATCGACGAGATCTACCGTCGGATCGTCGGCAACAAGGACTTCTCCAACCTGCCCCGCAAGTTCAAGTCCGCGATCTCCGGCTCGCCGCTGCTCGACGTGGCGCACGAGATCAACGACATCGCCTTCGTCGGCGTGAACCACCCGGAGCACGGCCCCGGCTTCGACGTCTGGGTCGGCGGCGGTCTCTCCACCAACCCCAAGCTGGGCGTCCGCCTCGGCACCTGGGTCTCCCTCGACGAGGTCCCGGACGTCTACGAGGGCGTCATCTCGATCTTCCGCGACTACGGCTACCGCCGGCTGCGCAACCGCGCCCGGCTGAAGTTCCTCGTCGCCGACTGGGGCCCGGAGAAGTTCCGCCAGGTCCTGGAGGACGAGTACCTCCAGCGCAAGCTGAACGACGGCCCCGCCCCCGAGCAGCCCGCCGGCCGCTGGCGCGACCACGTCGGTGTGCACCGCCAGCAGGACGGCAACTTCTACGTGGGCTTCGCGCCGCGCGTCGGACGGGTCGACGGCGCCACCCTGACGAAGATCGCCGCGGTCGCCGAGGCGCACGGCTCCGGCCGGGTCCGCACCACCGCCGAGCAGAAGATGCTCGTCCTCGACATCGAGGAGGCGCAGGTCGACTCGATCGTCGCCGCCCTGGAGGCCCTCGACCTGCGGGTCACGCCCTCGCCGTTCCGGCGCGGCACGATGGCCTGCACCGGCATCGAGTTCTGCAAGCTCGCGATCGTCGAGACCAAGGCCCGCGGGGCCTCGCTCATCGACGAACTGGAGCGCCGCGTACCGGAGTTCGACGAGCCGCTGACGATCAACATCAACGGCTGCCCGAACGCCTGCGCCCGCATCCAGGTCGCGGACATCGGCCTCAAGGGCCAGCTGGTCCTGGACGACGACGGCAACCGCGTCGAGGGCTACCAGGTGCACCTGGGCGGCGCGCTCGGCCTGGAGGCCGGCTTCGGCCGCAAGGTCCGCGGCCTCAAGGTCACCGCGGCCGAGCTCCCCGACTACGTGGAGCGGGTCCTCAAGCGCTTCCAGGCGGAGCGCGAGACCGGCGAGCGCTTCGCGACCTGGGCGGCCCGCGCCTCGGAGGAGGCACTGTCATGAGCGAGCGTGCCGCACCGTTCCACTGCCCCTACTGCGGCGACGAGGACCTGCGTCCCAACGAGCAGGGCCACGGCGCCTGGGAATGCGCCGCGTGCAGCCGAGCCTTCCAGTTGAAGTTCCTGGGGCTGCTCGCCCCCGGCACTTCGGGCAACACCCCTGGAGGGAAAGAGATATGACGCTCACTCAGGACGCCACCACGGCCGACCTCAAGGCACTCGCCGAGCAGGCCGGCCGTGATCTGGAGGACGCCTCCGCGCTGGAGATCCTCCGCTGGGCCGTGGACACCTTCGGCGAGGGCTTCTGCGTCACCTCCTCCATGGAGGACGCGGTCGTCGCCCATCTCGCCTCGCGGGTCCGGCCCGGCGTGGACGTCGTCTTCCTCGACACCGGCTACCACTTCGAGGAGACCATCGGCACCCGTGACGCCGTGGACGCCGTCATGGACGTCCACGTCATCACCCTGACGCCGCGTCAGACGGTCGCCGAGCAGGACGCCGAGTACGGCCCGAAGCTCCACGACCGCGACCCCGACCTGTGCTGCGCGCTGCGCAAGGTCAAGCCCCTCGAAGAGGGCCTGACCCGGTACGGCGCGTGGGCGACGGGTCTGCGCCGCGACGAGTCCCCGACCCGGGCGAACACCCCGGTCGTCGGCTGGGACGAGAAGCGCCGCAAGGTCAAGGTCTCCCCCATCGCCCGCTGGACGCAGGACGACGTCGACGCGTACGTCACGGAGTACGGCGTCCTCACCAACCCGCTCCTGATGGACGGTTACGCCTCCGTCGGCTGCGCCCCCTGCACCCGCCGCGTCCTGGAGGGCGAGGACGCCCGCGCCGGACGCTGGGCGGGCCGCGGCAAGACCGAATGCGGGCTGCACGGATGACGGACACTCAGGAAGTTCAGGAGAAGCACGTGACGGGTGCCACCATCTGGCTCACCGGCCTGCCGAGCGCCGGCAAGACCACCATCGCGTACGAGCTGGCCGGCCGGCTCCGCGAGGAGGGCCACCGGGTCGAGGTGCTCGACGGCGACGAGATCCGCGAGTTCCTCTCCGCGGGCCTCGGCTTCAGCCGCGAGGACCGGCACACCAACGTGCAGCGGATCGGGTTCGTCGCGGAACTGCTCGCCTCCAACGGCGTGAAGGCCCTCGTCCCCGTCATCGCCCCGTACGAGGACAGCCGCGAGGCGGTCCGCAAGCGCCACGCGTCCGAGAACACCCCCTACGTCGAGGTGCACGTCGCCACTCCGGTGGACGTCTGCTCCGTACGCGATGTGAAGGGCCTCTACGCCAAGCAGGCCGCGGGCGAGATCAGCGGTCTCACCGGCGTCGACGACCCGTACGACGAGCCGCGCAACCCCGATCTGCGGATCGAGTCCCACACCCAGACCGTGCAGGAGTCCGCGGCGCAGCTCCACGCGCTGCTCACCGAGAGGGGTCTGCTGTGACCACCGTCGCCCATGTTCACGACAGCACCGACAATCCGTTCGCGCTGTCGCACCTCGACTCCCTGGAGTCCGAGGCCGTCCACATCTTCCGTGAGGTGGCGGGCGAGTTCGAGCGGCCGGTGATCCTCTTCTCCGGCGGCAAGGACTCCATCGTCATGCTGCACCTGGCGCTGAAGGCCTTCGCCCCCGCGGCGATCCCCTTCACCCTGCTGCACGTCGACACCGGGCACAACTTCCCCGAGGTGCTCGAGTACCGCGACCGCACCGTCGCCAAGCACGGGCTGCGGCTGCACGTCGCCTCCGTGCAGGAGTACATCGACGCAGGGAAGCTGCGCGAGCGCCCCGACGGCACCCGCAACCCGCTGCAGACCGTCCCGCTCACCGAGGCGATCCAGCAGCACCGCTTCGACGCCGTCTTCGGCGGCGGCCGCCGCGACGAGGAGAAGGCCCGCGCCAAGGAGCGGGTGTTCTCGCTGCGCGACGAGTTCTCGCAGTGGGACCCGCGCCGCCAGCGCCCCGAGCTGTGGCAGCTCTACAACGGCCGGCACGCCCCCGGCGAGCACGTCCGTGTCTTCCCGCTGTCCAACTGGACCGAGCTGGACGTCTGGCAGTACATCCAGCGCGAGAAGATCGAGCTCCCGGAGATCTACTTCGCCCATGAGCGCGAGGTGTTCGCCCGCAGCGGGATGTGGCTGACGGCCGGCGACTGGGGCGGCCCGAAGGAGTCCGAGACCACGCAGACGCGGCTGATCCGCTACCGCACCGTCGGCGACATGTCCTGCACCGGCGCCGTCGACTCCGACGCCACCACGCTGGACGCCGTCATCGCCGAGATCGCCGCCTCCCGGCTCACCGAGCGGGGCGCGACCCGCGCCGACGACAAGATGTCCGAGGCAGCGATGGAAGACCGCAAGCGCGAAGGGTACTTCTAATGAGCACGTCCACCGAGCAGCTGACCGAGCAGCTGGCGGCCACCACCCTGCTGCGCTTCGCCACCGCCGGCTCCGTCGACGACGGCAAGTCCACCCTGGTGGGCCGGCTCCTCCACGACTCCAAGTCGGTCCTGGTCGACCAGCTGGAGGCCGTGGAGCACGCCTCGCGCTCCCGCGGCCAGGAGGCCCCCGACCTGGCGCTCCTCACCGACGGTCTGCGGGCCGAGCGCGAGCAGGGCATCACCATCGACGTGGCCTACCGCTACTTCGCGACGCCCCGCCGCCGCTTCATCCTCGCCGACACCCCCGGACACGTGCAGTACACCCGGAACATGGTGACCGGCGCCTCCACCGCCGAGCTGGCCGTGGTCCTCGTCGACGCCCGCAACGGCGTGGTCGAGCAGACCCGCCGGCACGCGGCCGTCGCCGCCCTGCTCCGCGTCCCGCACGTGGTCCTGGCCGTGAACAAGATGGACCTGGTCGAGTACCAGGAGCCCGTCTTCGCCGCGATCGCCGAGGAGTTCACGACGTACGCCTCCGAGCTCGGCGTCCCGGAGATCACCGCGATCCCGATCTCCGCGCTGGCCGGCGACAACGTCGTGGAGCCGTCCGCGAACATGGACTGGTACGGCGGTCCGACGGTCCTGGAACACCTGGAGACCGTCCCGGTCAGCCACGACCTGACGGCCTGCCACGCGCGGTTCCCCGTGCAGTACGTGATCCGCCCGCAGACCGCCGAGCACCCCGACTACCGGGGCTACGCCGGTCAGATCGCGGCCGGTGCCTTCCGGGTCGGCGAGGAGATCACCGTCCTGCCGTCGGGGAAGACCTCCACGATCACCGGGATCGACGCGCTGGGCGAGTCCGTGGACATCGCCTGGGCCCCGCAGTCGGTCACCATCCGGCTCGCCGACGACATCGACATCTCGCGCGGCGACCTGCTGGCCCCCAGCGGTGACGCCCCGCCGACCACGCAGGACATCGAGGCGACCGTCTGCCACGTGGCGGACCGGGCGCTCGCCGTCGGCCAGCGGGTGCTGCTGAAGCACACCACCCGCACGGTCAAGGCGATCGTCAAGGAGATCCCCTCGCGGCTGACCCTGGACGACCTCTCGCAGCACCCGAACCCGGGGCAGCTGGTCACCAACGACATCGGCCGGGTCGTGGTGCGCACCGCCGAGCCGCTCGCGCTCGACGCGTACGCCGACTCGCGCCGCACCGGTTCGTTCCTGCTGATCGACCCGGCGGACGGCACCACGCTCGCGGCGGGCATGGCGGGCGAGTCCTTCGCCACCGCCAAGGCCGTCTCGGTCGTCGAGGACGAGGAAGGGTGGGACTTCTGACATGGGCGAGAACGTCTACGCGACCTTCGCGAAGGAAGGCGGCCGGGTGGGCTCCGGCGCCCTCGGTGCGGGCATGGGAGGCGTCGCGCGATGTGCGTGCTGACCTCGACGCGCCGCATGCGCGGCGCGACCCCGCTCCACCCGCTCCACCCCGAACGACATAGACGCAGACTTCGAAAACGCTGAATCGAGGGGAAAACCTCCCGTGCCTGCCACCACCCGTACCACCCTGCGCCGCGGCCTCGCCGCCGCCGCCGCTCTGCCGCTGCTGATCGGCGCGCTCGCCTCCTGCGGCTACGGCTCCGACGCCAAGAACGACGAGAAGAAGGTGGCCGCCGAGGGCAAGAAGCTCTCCGCCGACACCGTACGGCTCGGGTACTTCCCCAACCTCACGCACGCGACGGCGCTGATCGGCGTCAAGGACGGCCTGATCCAGAAGGAACTCGGCGGCACCGTGCTGAAGCCGCAGACCTTCAACGCCGGCCCGTCCGAGATCGAGGCGCTCAACGGCGGCTCCCTCGACATCGGCTTCATCGGCCCCTCGCCGTCCATCAACGCGTACGTCAAGTCCAAGGGCTCGAACCTGCGGATCATCTCCGGCTCCGCCTCCGGCGGCGTCAAGCTGGTCGTGAACCCGGACAAGATCAAGACCCTGGACGACCTCAAGGGCAAGCGGATCGCCACCCCTCAGAAGGGGAACACGCAGGACGTCGCGCTCCTCAACTGGATCGCCGAGAAGGGCTGGAAGGTCGACCCGGAGTCCGGCAAGGGTGACGTCTCCGTCGTCCGCACGGACAACAAGGTCACCCCGGACGCCTTCAAGTCCGGCTCCATCGACGGCGCCTGGGTTCCCGAGCCGACCGCCTCCAAGCTGGTCTCCCAGGGCGGCACCGTCCTCCTCGACGAGACCACCCTGTGGCCCGACAAGAAGTTCGTGATCACGAACATCATCGTGTCGCAGAAGTTCCTCACGGAGCACCCGGACGTGGTCGAGGCCGTGCTGACGGGCACGGTGAAGACCAACGCGTGGATCAACGCCAACCCGGACAAGGCGAAGGCGTCCGCGAACGCGGCGCTGAAGTCCCTCGGCGGCAAGGCGCTGGACGCCAAGGTCATCGACCCGGCGTGGCCGAGCATCGCGATCACCGACGACCCGCTGGCCGCGACGCTGAAGACCCAGTCCGAGTGGGCGGTCAAGGCCCAGCTGATCAAGCAGCCCGAGCTGGCCGGCATCTACGACCTGAAGCTCCTCAACAAGGTGCTGAAGGCCGCCGGCAAGCCCGAGGTCTCCGACGCCGGTCTCGGCGTCAAGTAACCCCGCCGAGCCGACGAAACAGACCGCGAATCCGTAACCCCAGGAGGTGACGACCATGGCCACGACGTTCGCCAAGGCTGCCGAGGGCACCGTAGCGGAGCAGACGCACGCCGCCCGGATCGAGCACGTCTCGAAGTCCTTCTCCGGCCCGGCCGGTACCCAGCTCGTCCTGGACGACGTCAGTCTCGACGTCGCGCCCGGCGAGTTCGTCACCATCCTGGGGGCATCGGGGTGCGGTAAATCCACCCTGCTGAACCTGGTCGCGGGGCTCGACCGGCCGACCCAGGGGTCCATCGAGACCCCGGGCGGCCGGCCGGCCCTGATGTTCCAGGAGCACGCCCTCTTCCCGTGGCTGACCGCGGGCAAGAACATCGAACTGGCCCTGCGGCTGCGCGGGGTGTCCAAGGCCGAGCGCAGGCCGGAGGCCGAGCGGCTGCTCGAACTGGTCCGGCTCGGCGGCGCGTACGGGAAGCGGGTGCACGAGCTGTCCGGCGGCATGCGGCAGCGGGTGGCCCTCGCCCGGGCGCTGGCCCAGGACAGCCAACTGCTGCTGATGGACGAGCCGTTCGCGGCTCTCGACGCCATCACCCGTGACGTGCTGCACGGCGAGCTCACCCGTATCTGGGAGGAGACCAACCTCTCGGTCCTGTTCGTCACCCACAACGTGCGCGAGGCCGTGCGCCTCGCGCAGCGGGTGGTCCTCCTCTCCTCCCGCCCCGGGCGGGTCGCGAAGGAATGGACCGTGGGCATCCAGCAGCCGCGCCGCATCGAGGACGCGGACGTGGCCGAGCTGTCCCTTGAGATCACTGAACACCTGCGTGGGGAGATCCGCCGCCATGGCCAGCACTGACACCGCCGCGACGGTCAAGAAGGACGACCTCGCCGGTCTGGAGGCCGGACTCGACGCCCTGGACGCGGTCGAGATCCGCCGCACCCCGGTCCGGGAGGTCCTCCTCAAGAAGGTCTTCCCGCCCACCCTCGCCGTCCTCCTGGTCCTCGCGGTCTGGCAGATCCTCGTCTCCGCGAAGATCACCGAGGAGACCAAGCTCCCCGCGCCGTCCGCGGTATGGGACGGCCTGACCGACATGTGGCTGCAGGGCACCCTGCTCGAGGTCATCTGGACCAGCGTGTCCCGGGGTCTGGCCGGCTTCCTGCTGGCCCTCGCCATCGGCACCCCGCTGGGCCTGCTGGTCGCCCGGGTGAAGTTCGTGCGCGCCGCGATCGGCCCGATCCTGTCGGGTCTGCAGTCGCTGCCCTCGGTGGCGTGGGTGCCGCCGGCGGTGCTCTGGTTCGGCCTGAACGACGCGATGATGTTCACGGTGATCCTGCTGGGCGCCGTCCCGTCCATCGCCAACGGTCTGGTCTCCGGTGTCGACCAGGTCCCGCCGCTGTTCCTGCGGGCCGGCCGCACCATGGGCGCCACCGGTCTGCGGGGCACCTGGCACGTGACGCTCCCGGCGGCGCTGCCCGGCTACCTGGCCGGTCTGAAGCAGGGCTGGGCGTTCTCCTGGCGCTCGCTGATGGCCGCCGAGATCATCGCCTCCTCCCCGGATCTGGGCCTGGGCCTGGGCCAGTTGCTGGAGAACGGCCGGAACAACATCGACCTGCCCGGCGTGTTCCTGGCGATCCTGCTGATCCTGGTCGTCGGCATCGCGATCGACCTGCTGATCTTCAGCCCGCTGGAGCGCTGGGTGCTCCGCAGCCGCGGTCTGCTGGTGAAGTGAGCCGACCCACATGAACCGACCCGCCCTCCCGTCGCCCACCACCGGCCTTGCGCGGAAGCGCTACGCGCCCGTCCTTCTCGTCATCGCCCACGGCAGCCGCGACCCGCGGCACGCGGCGACCGTCCAGGCGCTGGTACGCCGGGTCGGCGCGCTGCGGCCGGGGCTGCGGGTGGAGACGGCGTTCCTGGACTTCAACCTGCCGTCGGTGCCGGGGGTGCTCGACCGGCTCGCCGCCGACGGCGTCCGGGACGTGGTGGCGCTGCCGCTGCTGCTGACCCGGGCCTTCCACGCGAAGGCCGACATCCCCGCCGTACTGCGCCAGGCGCCGCCTTCCCTGCGGATCCGCCAGGCGGAGGTCCTCGGCCCCTCGCCGCTGCTCGTGGAAGCGGTGGAACGGCGGCTGTACGAGGCCGGGCTCACGCCCGGCGACAAGAGCGCGACCGGGGTCGTCCTGGCCTCGGCGGGCTCCACCGACCCGGAGGCGATCGCGGTGATCGCAGAAACGGCGCGGGAGCTGCGGCGCACCGGTTGGTGCTCCGTGCGGCCCGCGTTCGCCTCCGCATCTCTGCCCCGCACGGAGGACGCCGTGCGGGCCCTGCGGGCCGAGCCGAGTGTCCGCCGGGTGGCGGTCGCCCCGTACGTCATCGCCCCCGGCCGTCTCCCGGACCGCATCGCGGCGGGCGCGGCGGAGGCGGACGTCCTGGCGGACGTCCTGGGCCCCTCCCCGGAGCTGGCCCGGCTGCTCCTGGCGCGCTACGACGCCGCCCACGCGGCCCACGCGGCCCGCCTCGCCGTGGCCCACTCGGCCTAGGCAGCGCCGTTCCCCTTGTCGCCCTCGCTCGTTGGGCAACCGATGCGATGAACTTCATGGCCCGGCCGTGCATCCATGGACCCGTCTCAAGCGTCTTCTGTGCGCCGGGTTCGCACGAACCCGGACCACATCGGTTCCTACCAAGGGCAGAAGACTTTGATCACTTCGACACTCGGCGTGCGCAGGGCCGTGACCGTCACGTTCACGGCCTCGGCCGTGCTGGCCGGCGGTCTCTTCACGGGCCAGGCGTACGCCGCGCCGCCCACCCCGTCGATCACCGCCGCGGGCGGTTTCGTCATGAACAACGGGACGGGCACCACGCTGTTCGGGAAGGCCGCGGACACCCGTCGGTCGACCGGTTCCACCACCAAGATCATGACCGCGAAGGTGGTCCTGGCCCAGCGCGGCCTGAACCTCGACGCCAAGGTCACCGTCCAGAAGGCGTACAGCGACTACATCGTCTCCAAGAACGCCTCGTCCGCCCGGCTCATCGTCGGGGACAAGGTGACGGTCCGGCAGCTCCTCTACGGTCTGATGCTGCCGTCGGGTTGCGACGCGGCGTACGCGCTGGCCGACAAGTTCGGCACCGGCACCACGCGGGCCGCCCGGATCAAGTCGTTCATCGGGAAGATGAACACCGAGGCCCGGAACCTCGGCATGCGCAACACCCACTTCGACTCGTTCGACGGAATAAGCAATGGGAGCAACTACTCCACTCCGCGCGATCTGACGAAGCTCGCGAGCAGTGCGATGAAGAACTCCACGTTCCGCGCCGTGGTCAAGACGAAGTCCACGAAGCAGAAGGTGACCACGAAGACCGGCGGTTACCGGTACATGTCGTGGACCAACACGAACAAGCTTCTGAGCACGTACAGCGGCGCGATCGGTCTGAAGACCGGTTCCGGTCCGCAGGCCAAGTACTGCCTCGTCTTCGCGGCGACCCGCGGCAGCAAGACGGTCATCGGCGCGGTGCTCGCCTCGTCGAGCGAGACGAACCGGGCGGCCGACGTCAAGAAGCTGCTGGACTACGGCTTCGCCAGATAAGAGCGTGTTCGGCGGTGAACGGCCCACGACGGCGCCGGTCCCGCCCGGGGCCTGTCTTCCGCTCGTCGGGAGGCAGGCCCCGCCGTGTTCCGCCGGACACCCGCTAGCTGAAGTCGAGGCCGCCCGTGCGGGTCCGCTTCAGTTCGAAGAGGTCCGGGTGGCCGGCGAGGACGCGGAAGCTGTCGAAGAGTTCGGCCGCGCGCTCGCCGCGCGGGACGGCGCGCAGCACCGGGCCGAACCACACGGTGCCGTCGACGTGGATCGTAGGGGTGCCGACGTACGCGTCGGCGTCGGGGTCCTTGCCGGCGTCGTGGCTGCGGCGGACGGCCGCGTCGTATGCCGGGTCGTGGGCCGCTTCGGCGAGTTCCGCGGGCAGCCCGAGCTCGGCGAGCGACTCGGCGACGACCGCGTCGAAGTCCTTCCGCTTCTGTTCGTGGATGCGGGTCCCGTACGCGGTGTAGAGCGGGCGCAGGATCTCCGCGCCGTGCCGCTCGGCGGCGGCCGCCGCGACTCTGACCGGTCCGATCGAGGCGTCGACGAGTTCGCGGTACCAGTCGGGCAGGGTGTTGCCCTCGTTGTGCAGGTACAGGCTCATGACCTTGAAGCTGAGGTCGATGTCCCGCTCGCGCTCGACCTCCAGGATCCACCGGGAGGTGATCCAGGCGAAGGGGCAGGCGGGGTCGAAGTAGAAGTCGACGGCGGGGCGGGGCGCGGTCTCTGTGTGCGTCATACCGAGAAATCTAGCCAGCCATTGGCCTGCCCCCATGGTCCAATCGGACACCCTGCGAGTGGTCCACTTCGCGGTCAGTCCTCCCGGGTCATCTCGATGAGCTTGACCACGGTGTTCCAGTTGCGGGCGGTGGCGACGAGCCCCTTCACGACCGCGGGGCGGTTCACCACGTCGGCCAGCCTGGACGTCCCCAGTCCGTCGGGGACATGGAGGTAGAGCACGCGGTCGCCGAGGGCGAAGTCCTCGGGGAGGTAGGCCTCGCGGTCGATCGAGGCGAAGCGCTCGGGGTCCGCGGGCCCGGAGTAGTAGATGGCGTGCAGTTCCCTGCCCTTGAGCTCGGCGGCCGGGAAGGGGCAGGCCTCGGCCACCGCCGCCAGGTAGTGGCCGTCGCGGACCAGGCAGTCGACGTGGAAGCCGAAGCGCTCCTCGATCGCGGCTTCGAGCGCGGTCGCGAGCTCGTCCTCCCCTGCACCGGAGTCGGTGGTGAAGACGGCGTTCCCGCTCTGGAGATAGGTGCGGACGTTCGTGTGCCCGAGACCTTCGAGCAGCGGGCGGAGCTCCGCCATGGGGACCTTGCGGTGGCCGCTCACGTTGATGCCGCGGAGCAGGGCCGCGTACGTCTTCGTCGTCATGGGGTCAATCTAGGCGGGCCACCGCGCCTCGTGGGGGGCGGCGCGGTGGCCGGTTCGAACACTGTCCGATCAGGGGGATCCGCGAGAAGACCCTTCACCCATCTGTGACTTATTCAACAAACTTTCGTAATGCCGAACCCCTCGTGAACACGTCATTTGCGCTGATAGCGGGCGAGCACCCGATTGCCGTCCACCACCAGACGTCTGCGCAGCTCGGCACCGTCGATGGCGCCGCTGTAGTACTCCTGGAAGGCGGGTGTCGCCACCTTGTCCTTCCACTCCGGGTAGCCGCGCACCGACTGCGCCGGCGCGGGCCGCAGCCGTTCGGCCACCGCCGCCCCGGTCGCCCAGCCGTCCCGGGCCGTGTGCAGCGAGGGGTCGGCGAGGGCGGTCGTGCCGGTGGGCAGCATCCAGTCGCCGCGCGCGAGCCGCACCATGTTCCCGGGGCGCAGGAAGAAGTCGAGGAACGCGGCCGCCTCCTTCTTGTACGGGCTGTCCGCGGCGATCGACAGGGTCTGCGGGGAGACGCCCTGGGTGAGCCCCGCGTCTCCGACGGGGGCGGGCAGGACCGTCCACTCGAAGCCCTTCGGGGCCTGTCGGGCGATCTGCTGCCGGTAGGCGAAGCCCAGCGGGACCATGGCGTACTTGCCGGCGAAGAGACCGGGGAGGGTGTCGGAGCCGCCGCTGCCGAGCGTGGTGCGCGGGGCGGTGCGGTCGGTGACGACCTGGTCGTGGACCGTGCCGGGGACGACGGCGTCGGCCTCGGTGAAACGGACGGTCACCCGGCCGTCGGCCCCCCGGTGGAACAGCTGCCCGCCCGCCGAGAGTCCCAGGTTGAGGCTGACCGAGACGGGTTCCTTGAGCGGCCAGGCGACCGCGTACCGGCCGGAACCCATGGCGCGGGTGAGGTCCCGGGTGATCTGCCGGAACTCGCTCCAGGTCCAGGGGTCCTCCGGGGTGGGGAGGCGGACGCCGGAGGATTCGAGGATCCTCCGGTTGGCGATGATCACGCGCGGTTCCTGGAGGAACGGCACTCCGTAGATCCCCTCGCCGAAGGTGGTGGTCTCCCAGCTGCGGGCCGGGATGTCGGCGCGGAGCCGTGCGGGCAGCAGGGGGCGGAGGTCGGCGAGGTCGCCGCCATAGGCGAAGTCGGCGAGGTCGTCGGAGGCGTCGTGGATGATGTCGGGCGCCTCGCCGCCCTCGAAGGAGGTGAGGAGCTGGTCGTGGACGGAGTCCCAGCTGCCCTGGACGTAGTCGATCTGGACTCCGGGGTGGGTGGCGTTCCACTCCTTCACCAGCTGCCGGTTGGCGTCGACGGACTCCTGCTGCCAGGCGAGGGACTGGAAGCGGAGCCGTACGACCCCGTCGTCGGGGGCGTCGCTCCCCGCCGTGCAGCCGGTGACGAGCAGGGCGAGTGCGGCGGTGAGGGTGAGGATCCGTCGTCTCATGACTTCACCGCCCCGGCCAATGTCCCGCCGGCGATCCGCCGCTGGAGGAAGCCGAAGACGAGGAGGGAGGGCAGGGTGGCGAGGAAGGCGGCGGCGGCCAGCGGGCCGAGGTCGGCGACGCCCTCGGCGCCGAGGAAGTGGGTGAGGACGACCGGCAGGGTCTGCTTCTCCGGGGTCTTGAGCAGGACGAGCGCGAAGAAGAACTCGTTCCACGCGGTGACGAAGGCGAAGAGGGCGGTGGCGACGATGCCGGGGACGAGCAGCGGGGCGGTGACCGAGACGAGCGTACGGAGCCGGCCGGCGCCGTCGACGGCCGCGGCCTCCTCCAGTTCGGCGGGGACGGCCCGGACGTACCCCGTCAGCATCCAGAGGGCGAAGGGCAGCGACCAGACCACATAGACCAGGACGAGGCCGAACACGCTGTTCACGAGGTGCAGGTTCTTGAGGATCAGGAAGAGCGGGATGATCACGAGGACGAACGGGAACGCCTGGCTGATCACCACCCAGCCGGTCGCGGCCGAGGCGAGCCTGCCCCGGTGGCGGGCCGTCACATAGGCGAGCGGGGTCGCGACGGCCACCGCGATCACGGCGGCGGCGACCGCGGCGACCAGGCTGTTCCCGGCGGCCCTGAGCAGCGGCTGTTCGTCGAACGCCTGCCGGAAGTTGGCGAGCGTGGGGTTCTCCGGGATCCAGGTGGGGTGCAGCGAGGCGAGCTCGGGGGCGGGCTTGAAGGCGATGGAGACCAGCCAGAGGAAGGGGAAGGCGAGGAAGACCAGATAGGCGAGGAGGGCCACGTACTGGCCGACTCGCGCGGGTCTGCTCGTCCGGAGGGCGCTCACCGGTCCTGGTCCCCTTTCAGCCGTCGTACGAGGGAGAGGGCGATGAGCACCGAGACGGCGGCGACCATCACGCAGCCCATCGCGGCGGCGTAGCCGAACTGGCCGTACCGGAAGGCCTCTTCGTAGGCGAAGAGCATGGGGAGCCGGGTCCGGCCGCCCGGTCCGCCGTTGGTCAGCACATAGACCAGGGCGAAGGAGTTGAAGTTCCAGATGAGGTTGAGGGCGGTGATGGCGAGGGCGACCGGCCGGAGCGCGGGCCAGGTGACGGCGCGGAAGCGGCGCCAGGCGCCGGCGCCGTCGAGGGCGGCTGCCTCGTGGAGTTCGTGCGGGGTGTTCTGCAGTCCGGCGAGCAGGGCGACGGTGGTCTGCGGCATCCCGGCCCAGACGCCGACGAGGATGACGGCGGGGAGCGCGGTGGCGAGGCCGGAGAGCCAGTCGCGGCCCTCGCCGAGGCCCAGGTTCCGGAGCGTCTCGTTGAGGATGCCGGCGTCGGGGTTGTAGACGAGCCGCCACATGATGCCGACGACGACCTCGGGCATCGCCCAGGGAATGATCGCGAGGGCCCGTGCCAGCCAGCGGAAGCGGAGCTTCTGGTCGAGCAGGAGGGCGAGGCCGAGGGCGAGCAGGAACTGGGGGACGGTGACCCCGACGGCCCAGACCACGCCGATGCGGAACGAGTCCCAGAAGAGGGTGTCGTGCAGCAGGTCCTGGAAGTTGAGCGTGCCGACCCAGCCGGTGGCCCGGGTGCGGCCGGACTGTGCGTCCGTGAAGGCGAGCGCGACGCCGTAGAGCAGCGGGCCCACGCTGAGGACCAGGATGGGCAGCAGCGCCGGGAGCACCAGGAACCAGGCGCCGAAGTCGGGACCGCGCGGGCGTGTCCCGTGGGCGGCGCGCGGTGCGCGCGACCGGTCCGGCCGCTTCGTCGCGGTCAGCGAGCTCACCGATTCGACCCCCGTCCGCCCGCCCCCGGCCGCCGCCGCGGGAATCTCGCCATGGTCCTGAGGGCCCGGGGCACCGTCAAGGCGGCCTGCGCGGTGAGCTGCGCGGATGGGAGACTTTGGCGCGATCACGCGGGTTGCAGCCGCACGGGTTGCCGTCACACGGGTTGCAGTCGCACGGGCCCCGGTCGCTCGGACCGGGGTGGCACAGATACGGGAGAGGTCGATGGACGAGGCGCGGGCGCGGGAGATCCTGGCCGCGGCGGGGGTGCCGGTCGCGGAGGCGCGGCTGCTGGCCCTCGGGGAGAACGCGGTCTTCGCCGTGGGCGATCTCGCCGTGAAGGTGGGCCGGGACGCGGAGCTGTTCGAGCGGGCGGAGCGGGAGCTGGCGCTGGCCGCCTGGCTGGCCGACGCCGGGGTCCCGGCGGTGCGGGCCGCCGAGGAGAAGCCGCGGCTGGTCGAGGGGCACCCGCTCACCTTCTGGCACCGGCTGCCCGAGGCGGTGCGGCCCGCGGAGCCCCGTGACCTGGCACCGCTGCTCCGGCGGATCCACGCCCTGCCGGAGCCGGCGGCCTTCACGCTGCCGCGCCGTGAGCTGCTCGGCGGGGTCGAGCGGTGGCTGCGGCTCGCGGGCGACGCGATCGACCCGGCGGACGCGGCCTTCCTGCGGGAGCGGCGCGATGCGTTCGCTCCTGCGGCGGCCGCGCTCACGCCGCACCTGACGCCGGGCCCGATCCACGGCGACGCCCTTCCCCGGAACGTCCATGTCGGCCCCGACGGCCCGGTCCTGGTGGACCTGGAGACCTTCTCCTCGGACCTGCGCGAGCACGACCTCGTGGTGCTCGCCCTCTCCCGGGACCGGTACGGCCTGGACCCGGCCGCGTACGAGGCCTTCACCGGGGCGTACGGCTGGGATGTGCGGGAGTGGGAGGGGTGCGCGGTGCTGCGCGGGGCGCGGGAGACCGCGAGCTGTGCGTGGGTGGCCCAGCACGCGCCGACGAACCCCCGGGCTCTGGCCGAATTCGAGCGGCGGGTGGCCTCGCTGCGGGACGGCGACCCCGAGGTGCGCTGGTATCCGTTCTGACATCATGATCCTGACCGAACCGGGTTCCGAGAACGGGGTGTTGGGATGCGCGTGGAACTGTCCGAGGTGACGCTCGACGTCGAGGTGAGCGGTGCGGGACCGGCCGTGCTGCTCGTGCACGGCTTTCCCGACAGCCACCGCCTGTGGCGTCATCAGATCCCGGCGCTGAACGCGGCCGGGTTCATGACGGTCGCCCCGACGCTGCGGGGCTTCGGCGCCTCCGACCGCCCCGAGGGCGGTCCGGAGGCGTACGACCCGGGCAAGCACGTCTGCGATCTGCTGGAGCTGCTCGCCCGGCTGGAGGTCGACCGGTTCCACGTGGTCGGCCACGACTGGGGTTCGGGGCTGGCGCAGGGCATCGCGCAGGTCGTACCCGACCGGGTGGCGAGCGCGACCCTGATGTCGGTGGGCAATGTGGCGGCGATCCTCGCCGCGGGCTGGGAGCAGCGGCAGCGCCTGTGGCACCTGTCGATGTTCCAGCACGAGGGACTCGCCGAGGAGTGGCTCTCCCGCGACGACTTCGCGCGTCTGCGCGAGATGCTCGACGACCACGCGGAGGCGGAGGCCGTTCTGGAGCCGTTGCGCGCTCCGGGCGCGCTGACCGCCGCCCTCCAGATCTACCGGTCGGGTCTTTCCATCGAGACCCAGCTGGCCGTGCCCCCGGTGCTTCCCCCGCTGTCCGTCCCGGCCATGGGCGTCTGGTCCACCGGCGACCGATTCCTCGACGAGCGGCAGATGGTGGACACCGGCGAACACGTCTCCGGTTCCTGGCGCTACGAGCGCGTGGAGGACGCGGGCCACTGGTTCCCGCTGGACCGGCCGGACAGGGTGAACGAACTGCTGCTCTCCTTCCTCAAGGAGAACTCCTGACGCGGCTGCGCCGGGGGTGCTAGAACGCCACCGCGACCGTGTCGCGCAGGGGCCACGTGGAGTCGACGACCGCCTCCGCGTCGCCCTTGCGGCGCAGGAAGTCCTGGAAGTTCTCGGCCCAGGCTCGGTACCAGCCGATCTGGCGCTCGTGGAGCTCGGCCGGGTCCAGTTCGGCGACCTGGCGGTGCCGCTCGGCTATCGCGACGGCGACCCGGACGGCGGCGAGCGCGTCGGCGGCGGCCTGGTGGGCGGCTTCGAGCACCACCCCGTACTCGCCGCAGACCGCTTCCAGGTTCCGCTTGCCGCGCCGGTAGCGGTCGACGGCCCGATCGATGGTGTACGGGTCGACGACGGGCCCGATGGGGACGCCGCCGAGCCGCTCGCTGAGCGAGGGCAGTCCGTGCCGGCGGAGCTCGGCGGAGAGCAGCGTCAGGTCGAAGGAGGCGTTGTACGCGACGACCGGGACGCCGTCCTCCCAGTACGCGGCGAGGGCCTGCGCGATCTCTTCGGCGACCTCGCGTGCCGGCCTGCCCTCGGCGGCCGCCCGCTCGGTGCTGATGCCGTGGATCGCGGACGCCTGTTCCGGGATGCGGATGCCCGGGTCGGCGAGCCAGTCCCGCCGGTGTGCGACGTGTCCCCCGCCGTCGACCTCGATGATCGAGGCCGTCACGATCCGGGCCTCCAGCGGTTCGGTGCCGGTCGTCTCCAGGTCGAAGCCGACCAGCGTCTCGCCGTGCCAAGCCATCGGGTCCTCCTTACGTGATCTCCCCCGTGGTGCTGACCACCCTCGCACGCACCACTGACAACGCTCCCGGCCTCCCCCGTCGAAGGGTCAGGAGACGGGCCGGGAGTCGAGCCAGACGGACTCGAACTCCTCCCGGTATGTCTCGAAAAGTCCGTGATCGCCGTCACGGATGCCCTGGCCGTGACGCACCACGTTCCGTCCGCCGCCGCGCAGGACGAGCACCGGCGCCTCGATGCCCCGGGCCCGGCGCAGATAGGACTGCACGACGCCGACCCCGTCCGGTCCGTCGCCGTCCACCAGGTAGGCGGTGAAGCGGGGCGTCTCGTCGAAGACGTGGATCTGGAAGGCGCCCGGGTCGCGGAGCTTGGAGCGGACCCGGCGCATGTGGAGGATGTTCATCTCCACCGAGCGGCTCAGCTCGCCCTTCTTGAGGCCGAGTTCGCGCTCACGGCGCTTGACCGCGCTGCTCGCGGGGTTGAGGAACAGGAGCCGGGTCCGGCAGCCGGACTCGGCGAGCCGGACCATGCGGCGCCCCGAGAAGTTCTGCACGAGCAGATTGAGACCTATGCCCGTGGCGTCGAGGCGACGGGCCCCGCCGAAGAGGTCCTCGGCCGGCAGCTGCCGCTGGAGCCTGACCCGGTCGGGGTGGACGGAGACCACGTCCGCGTACCGGTCCCCGACGAGGTCCTCGACCGCGTCCACGGGCAGCCGGTCGGCGGAGGGCACCCCGGCGCCGCTGCCGAGGATCTCCAGGATGCGGGCCGAGGCCCGTTCCGACTGGGCGAGGACGGTCAGCGAGAGCGCCCGGTTGCGGGAGACCACGTTGCGCGTGACCTCCAGCTCGTCGAGGGCGAGCTCGACCTCCCGACGGTCGTCGAAGTAGGGCTCGAAGCACGGCCAGTGCTGCACCATCAGCTCCCGCAGCTGCGGCAGCGTGAGGAAGCTGAGGACGTTGTCGTCGGCCGGGTCGAGCAGATAGCCCTTGCGGCGCGACACCTCGCGCACGGCGACCGCCCGCTGCACCCACTCCTGGCCCGCCGGGCCCGCCGCGGCCACCACCCACTCCTCGCCGTGCACGGGCTCGTACACGGGCCGCAGGACGGCGGCGACCACGGCACGGAGCCGCTGCTCGACGAGGTTCAGCCAGATGTAGGCCCGTCCGGCGCGCTGGGCGCGGGTGCGGACCTCGCTCCAGGCCTCGGCGTCCCAGTCGAGTTCGGCGCCTATCTCCACCGGCCGGGCCACGGTGACCGTGCCGGGCGGCACGGCGCCCGGCGGCGCGACCGCGCCCGGCGGGGCCTCGGCGGGACCGGCAGGACCCTTCTCCTGACCCGGATCCCCTGGGGGCAGCTCCAGACCTCCCGAGCTCACCCGCGCACCGCCTTCTGCATTTGGACGCCCGTGTCGACCGGTCCGACAACGATCAAGGAAGGGTACTCCGCGAGCGGGAGGCGGTGCAGCAGGATCGTCAGGCTCCTTCCTCAACTCCCCAGATCGGGCTGCCCGTTCTCGGAGGCGAGATCGGACGGAGTGAGCGGATTCATAGCGGTTACGTCCCTGGGGGCGAGCTGGAAGCCCTGCCAGTGGACCGGCATGGGCTGCTGGTCCTCGTCCCGGGCGATGTGGTGGAACCCGATGTTGACCCAGACCGACGGCTTGGTCAGGGTCTCGCCGTTGACCCACTTGTCCACGCTGTCACCGGCGTTGGCCGCGCAGCCGCCGATGTTGTTGCTCGCGAACTTCTCGCAGGCGCGGGCCTGCGTGAAGTACACGTCGTGCTTGGTGAAGCCGCGCCCCGCGTGGGTGTCGGTGCGGCCGGGGACGATCTCGTACGACCGGGCGTGGCCGTCGGCGTTCTTGCCGGTGCCGCTGACCACCCGCCACCAGCGCATGTTCGCGGCGTCACCCGCGAGTTCCTTGGTGACGACGGTGCGCTTGGTCTTCACGGTCGGTCCGCCGCGGCCCGGGGCGGGCGCGGTGACGGTGGAGTCGAACTGCTCGATGCGGTCCTTGGTGGAGCCGTCGAGGCCGAAGTCGAGCTTCCAGAAGACGTTGTGGGCGTGGCTCGTGGCGTAGGCGCGGGCGCCCTTGCCGATGGGCCAGCCGCGGCCGTCGGTCGCGTTGTAGTCGACGGGCGAGAGGCTGCCGGTGGCACCGACGTTGGCGCCGATGGTGCCGTCGGAGGAGAACCGCCATTCGGAAATGTACTCGTACCAGCCGACCTTGTTCACCGTGTAGACGAGCAGGTCCTTGGCCTGAGCCTGGTACACCTTGCTGCCGCTGTCGCTGGCCATCCGGTAGGCGTGGCCACGCGCGCGCGTGGTGGTGCACAGGCCCTTGATCTGACCGACCTGGGGCACCTTGACCGTGGTGAGGGTGCCGCCGGGGCACTCGGCCGGCTTGAGGTTCTGCAGGCCCCAGCCGAAGCCGGCGCCGGTGAGGTCGTCGTACTCGGCGACCCCGTCGTCGTAGGGCACGTGGATCTGGGCGAGCCGGGCGCTGGTGAGGACCTTGACGGGGGCGGCGGCGCCGGGCGGCTGGTAGGTCACCTTGTCGAGCGTGAGCCCGGCGTCGGTGTCGTACCTCCAGCACATGCGCCAGGTGGTACCGCCGTCGAGCTTCTGCGTGATGCGGTAGGCGTCGGAGCAGTCGGCCTCGGGCGTGACGGGTGTGCGCGTCGGGGACGGCGGCGGCACCGCGGGGGTGCGCGTCGGGGCCGGTGCGGGGGCCGCGGTGGCCCCGGTCGCCGGGCCGGTGGCGGCGGTCGCGGTGCCGAGCAGGACGGCCGCGGTCAGGACGGCGCCGCGGGTGCGCCGCGGGTGCCGGTCGGACGGGCTGTGCGGGGTGGACATGGGAACGTACTCCCTCGTACGGAGATCGGCCCGCCGCCCGCGAGGGCGGCGGGAGAGGACCGGCGGCGGTGGTCAGCCGACGCGGGTGACGGTCCTCGCGGAGAGGTCGACGATCAGGTCGCGGGTGTCGATCCAGGCCCCGTTGAGGACCTTGGTGACGAGCCGTACGCAGCGGTGCTCGCCGCAACGGGCGAGCTGTGCGGGCACGTTCGCCTCGCGGTAGGTGCGGTAGAGGTCGCCGTTGAACCACAACTGGGCGGTGGAGGTGAGCTCCTTGCCCGTGGCGTCCTTGTAGTCCTCCTTGACGCCCTTGCCGAGCGGGCTCGCGAGGATCAGCTCCAGGGCCTCGCGCAGCTCCTCGGGGTGGGCGGAGGGCTGGACCCCGCGCTGGGCGGCGGACTTCTCGATCTTCCCCGTGGTGAGGTTGACGGTCCGGGTGATGAGCTCGTCGCGCCCGTAGTCGTAGAAGCGGACCTCGGCGCGGCGGGTGCCGTCCCCCGGCAGCGGGTCGGCGAGGCCGGTGCCCAGGTGCTGGGGGCCCCGGCCGCCCTCGACGTTCTGCTGGGCGGCCGCGCCGGGCGGGGCGAGCGCCAGCGTCTCGGCCCGGGCGAGCTCGTCGTCGGTGAGCGGGTCGCTGCCCACGCCCTTCTCCCCCTCGGCGGCCACGGGGGCCTCGGTCGCCGGCGGGGGCGGGGCGCCCTGTGCCTGCGCGTCGCCGCCCTGTGTTCCACCCGTGCTCTGCTGTCCGGTCGCGCCGGGGGCTCCGGTCGATCCCGCGGTTCCGGCCGCTCCCGCCCCGACGGCGGCGCGGCCGCCCGGCGTGTCGTCCGCTCCCGCCGCGCCCGGCAGACTGATCGCGACCGCGACGGCGGTCCCCGTCACCGCCATGGCCGCTCCGGCCACCACCTTCCCCAGGTGGCGGCGCGCTATTTCGTACACACTTCCCCCTCTTTCCCCCTCCAGGTCTGCGGTCACCCGGTAGGACGGGGCGAAGTCCTAGGAGGTTGCGCCTCTTTCGGGCAGGATTCGGCCGAAGAACATCTACAAAACCCGGACAGAAGAGGAAGAGTCGTATCCATGCAGGTCTGGCCGGGACAGGCGTACCCTCTGGGCGCCACCTATGACGGTGCGGGAACCAACTTCGCGGTCTTCTCGGAGGCCGCCCACAGGATCGAGCTGTGTCTGCTCCACGACGACGGCTCGGAGACGGCGGTGGAGCTGCGCGAGACCGACGCGTTCGTGCGGCACGCCTATCTGCCGGGTGTGATGCCCGGTCAGCGGTACGGGTTCCGGGTGCACGGCCCGTACGCCCCGGAGCGCGGACTCCGCTGCAACGCGGCGAAGCTGCTCCTCGACCCCTACGCGCGCGCCGTGTCGGGGCAGGTCGAGTGGGGCGAGGCGGTGTACGGCTATCCCTTCGGGAAACCGGACGCGCGCAACGACCTCGACTCGGGCCCGCACACGATGACCTCGGTCGTGGTCAACCCGTACTTCGACTGGGGCGACGACCGGCGGCCGCGCACCGAGTACCACCACACGGTGATCTACGAGGCCCATGTGAAGGGCCTGACGATGCTCCATCCGGATCTGCCGGAGGAGCTGCGCGGCACGTACGCGGGGCTCGCGCACCCGTCGGTCATCGGGCACCTGAAGGAACTCGGCGTCACGGCCCTCGAACTGATGCCCGTCCACCAGTTCGTGAACGACCACCGGCTGGTCGACGCCGGGCTCTCCAACTACTGGGGCTACAACACCGTCGGCTTCTTCGCCCCGCACAACGCCTACGCCTCCTGGGGCGACCGGGGCCAGCAGGTCCTGGAGTTCAAGTCGGCGGTACGGGCACTGCACCAGGCGGGCATCGAGGTGATCCTCGACGTGGTCTACAACCACACCGCCGAGGGGAACCACCTGGGCCCGACGCTCTCCATGCGGGGCCTGGACAACCCCTCGTACTACCGGCTCGCCGACGACCCCCGCTACTACATGGACACCACCGGCACGGGGAACTCGCTGCTCATGCGCTCCCCGCACGTGCTGCAACTCATCATGGACAGCCTGCGGTACTGGGTGACCGAGATGCACGTGGACGGTTTCCGCTTCGACCTGGCGGCCACCCTGGCCCGCCAGTTCCACGAGGTGGACCGGCTGTCCTCGTTCTTCGACCTGGTGCAGCAGGACCCGGTGGTCAGCCAGGTGAAGCTGATCGCCGAGCCCTGGGACGTCGGCGAGGGCGGCTACCAGGTGGGCAACTTCCCGCCGCTGTGGACCGAGTGGAACGGCAAGTACCGGGACTGCGTACGGGACCTGTGGCGGGGCGAGCCGCGCACCCTCGCCGAGTTCGCCTCGCGGCTGACCGGCTCCTCCGACCTCTACCAGGACGACGGCCGGCGGCCGCTCGCCTCCGTCAACTTCGTGACCTGCCACGACGGTTTCACCCTGCGGGACCTCGTCTCGTACAACGACAAGCACAACGAGGCGAACGGCGAGGGCAACCGGGACGGCGAGAGCCACAACCGCTCGTGGAACTGCGGGGCCGAGGGCGAGAGCGAGGACGTCGGGATCGCCGAGCTGCGCGCCCGCCAGACCCGCAACTTCCTGGCCACCCTGATGCTTTCGCAGGGGGTGCCGATGCTCAGTCACGGTGACGAGTTCGGACGCACCCAGGGCGGCAACAACAACGCGTACTGCCAGGACAACGAGGTGTCCTGGGTGCGCTGGCCGAAGGAGAACAGCGAGGCGGAGGCCACCCTGCTCCGCTTCACCCGGGCCATGGTGCGGCTGCGCCGGGACCATCCGGTCTTCCGCCGCCGCCGCTTCTTCCACGGGCGGCCGGTGGAGGGCACCCACGACGAGCTCACCGACATCGCCTGGTTCACGCCCGAGGGCGAGGAGATGACCTCCCGCGACTGGCAGGCGGCGCACGCCCAGGCGCTGACCGTCTTCCTCAACGGCAACGCCATCTCGGAGCCGGGCACGCAGGGCGAGCGCATCGCCGACGACTCCTTCCTGCTGATGTTCAACGCCTCGTCGAAGGAGCTGGAGTTCGCCGTCCCCGACAGCCACGGGGCCCGCTGGCGCACGGTGGTGGACACCTCCGACCCGGAGGGCATGCCACCGCAGGAGGGCCCGGAGCTGGTGGGCGGCGAGCGGGTGACCCTCGCGCCGCTCAGCCTGACCGTTCTGCGCCGGCCGGCCTGAGTTCCCGTACGGGACCGGGCACCGCCGCCCGTGCCGTCCAGGACAGCAGCGCGCAGGCCACGGCCGCCCCCACCGCCACCGCGAAGGCGGCGGGGGCGCCGTGGCCTTCGGCGAGCCGGCCCGAGACGGCCAGGGCCAGGGCCTGACCGGCCACGACCCCGCTGGTGAGGAAGGCCATGGACTCGGCGAGGCGGGCGGCCGGCACGGTGCGCTCGGTGAGCCCGAAGACGGTGATCAGGTGCGGGGCGTAGGCGGCGCCCAGGACGACGACGACCGCGTACAGGGCGCCGAGGGAGCCGACGAACAGCAGCGGGACGGAGAGGACGACCAGCGCGGCGGTCGCCGCGCGCCAGCGGGTCGTCAGCCCGATCCGGGCGGGCACGGCCGCCATGGAGAGTCCGACGGCGGCGCTCATGACCCCCATCGCCGCGTAGACCAGACCGGCCTGGGCGGGTGCGCCGAGCTCCTCGGTGAGCGCGGTGATCCCGGCCTGCGAGGCACCGAACATCGCGCCCTGGAGGACCATCGTGCCGCGCAGGGCGTACGCGGATCCGGGCAGCCGCGTCCGTTCGGAGGCGCCCGTACGGGTGGACGCCGACGGCTCCGGAAGGGTGGCCCGCGCCGTCGGGTGGAGGGCGAAGGCCGTGCCGAAGACGGCGAGCAGGAGGGCCGCAAGGAGGAGCGCGGCCGCCGGGTGGGCGACGGCGGCGGCGAGACCGACGAACGCCGGGCCGAGGACGAAGGACACCTCGTCGAGGGTGCCCTCGAAGGAGAGCACCGTGCCGACGGTCCGGTCGTCGGCGCCGGAGCGGCGGGCGAGGGCCACCGAGCGGGTCCTGGCGAGCGGCCCGACCTGGGGGACGCTCGCCCCGGCGAGCCCGCCGAGGACCATCAGCCAGGCCGTGGGGGCGTGGGCGAGCGCGGCGAGGACCAGGGCGGTGACGGCGACGGCGTTGGCGAGGGAGGCCGCGAGGACGATCCCGCGCTGGCCGTGCCGGTCGGTGAGCCGTCCGATGACGGGCCCGCCGACGGTCTGCCCGGCCGCGAGCGCCCCGCCCGCCAGGCCGGCCGTCGCGAGGGAGCCGCTCGTCTCGGCGACCAGGAGCAGGCTGCCCAGCTGGCACATGGCGGTGGGCAGCCGGCCGAGGAAGGAGACGACCGGCAGGGCGGGGCCGAGCAGGGAGAGGGTGTCGCGATACATCCGGAGCATCGGGCGAACGTAACGTGATGCACACGAACGGGTGCATGGGGCGATGACACAGAAGCCCTCTCGCGGGGTACGTACGTTCGCATGACCTCCCTCCCGTCCGGCCCGACCCCCTTCCCGTCCGGTTCCGTCCCGCCCCGTCCCACGCTTCCCACCGCCACCTACCGGCTCCAGCTCCAGCCGGAGTTCCCGTTCGCGGCGGCCGAGCGGGCCGTGCCGCACCTCGCGGGCATCGGGGTCTCGCACCTCCACCTCTCCCCCGTCCTGGAGGCGGTCCCCGGCTCGACCCACGGGTACGACGTCACCGACCACCGGTCGGTGCGCACCGAGCTCGGCGGCGAGGAGGGGCTGCGGGCCCTCGCCGCGACCGCGCGGGCGCACGGGCTCGGCCTCGTCGTCGACCTGGTGCCCAACCACATGGCGGCCTCCGCCCGGCACAACCACGCACTGCGCGCCGTGCTCCGCGACGGTCCCGCCTCGCCGTACGCCCGCTGGTTCGACATCGACCTGTCCGCCGGGGACGGCCGGCTGCTGCTCCCGGTGCTGCCCGCGCGGCTCCCGGAGGTACGGGACCGGCTGCGGGTCGCGGACGGATCGCTGCACCTGGACGGCCAGGACTTCCCGCTGCGTCCCGGCACGGAGGGGCTGCCGCTGGACGAGCTGCTCGACGCCCAGTGGTACCGGCTCGCCTGGTGGCGGCTCGCCCGCACCGAGCTCAACTACCGGCGCTTCTTCACGATCTCGGAGCTGATCGGGGTACGGGTGGAGGACCCCGAGGTGTTCGGGGCGACCCACGCGAAGATCGTGGAGCTGGTCCGGGACGGGGTGGTCGAGGGGCTGCGGATCGACCATCCGGACGGACTCGCCGACCCCCAGGGCTACCTGGAGCGGCTCGCCGCGGCGACCGGCGGGCGCTGCTGGACGGTGGTCGAGAAGATCCTCACCGGCCCGGAGACCCTGCCCGCCGCCTGGCCGGTCGCCGGCACCACCGGGTACGACGCCCTGCGGCAGGTCGACGGGGTGTTCACCGATCCGATCGGTGCCCATGAACTGACCGATCTGTACCGCGAGTTCGTCTGTCGAGCAGGCGACAGGGGCGGCCACTGGGAGGCGACCGAGCGGCGCGCCGCGTACGAGGTGGTCGGCCACGACCTGGCCGCCGAGACGGCCGTGCTGACCCGGATCGCGGAGCGTGTCTGCGCCGCCGATCCCGCCCTGCGGGACCACGCGCCGTGGGCGTTGCGCACCGCCGTCCGCGAGCTCCTCGTCCGGGTCCCGGTCTACCGGACCTACCGGACCGGCGGCGAGGAGGTGCTGACCCCGGAGGCGGCGCGCGGTGCGAAGGCGGCCTTCGCGGTGCCGGAGGAGGCGGCGGCGGTCGACGTCGTACGGGGCCTGGCGCTCGGGACGCTCGGCGACGGTCCCGAACACCGCTCGTTCCGGGCCCGGTTCGCGCAGACCTCGTCGGCGCTGCGGGCCAAGTCCGTGGAGGACACGGCCTTCTACCGGTACACCCCGCTGCTCTCGGCGAACGAGGTGGGCGGTGACGCGGGGCGGCCGGCGGTGTCGGTGGAGGAGTTCCACGCGTACTGCGCGCGGATCTCACGGGACTGGCCGGGCACCGGCACCGTCCTGTCCACGCACGACACGAAGCGCAGCGCCGACGTCCGGGCCGCGATCGCGGTCCTCTCACAGTGCCCGCAGGTCTGGGCGGATCTCCTCGGCGAGGTCGCGGGAGTGCCGGCGCCGGACCCGCACGTGGCCTGGACGGCCTGGCAGACCGCCTTCGGCTTCGGCGTCCCCGACCCGGGACGACTCGGCCCGGCGATCCTCAAGTCCGTACGGGAGGCGGGGCTCAGGACCAGCTGGACGGAGCCCGACACGGAGTACGAGCGGGCGGTGCAGGAGTTCGCGGCGGCCGGTCCCGGCCGCATCCCGCTCCGGGCGGCCTCGGAGGCGGCCTTCGCCCTGGAGCCGCACATCCGGGCGCACGCGCTGGGCGCGCTCCTCACGCAGCTGACGATGCCGGGGGTGCCGGAGCTGTACCAGAACACGGAGCGGGAGTACCGGGCCCTGGTCGACCCGGACAACCGGGCCCCGTTCACGATCGGCGCGGACGACGACCGCACGGCCCTGGTGCGGGCGGCGCTGCGGCTGCGGCGCGAGCGCCCAGCGGCGTTCGGCGCCCGGGGGGCGTACACCCCGCTGACGGCCGAGGGGCCGACGGCCGCCCACTGCCTGGCCTTCAGCCGCTCCGACGAGGTGATCACCGCCGTCACGCGACTGTCGCTGCGTCTCTGGGAGGCGGGCGGCTGGCAGGATTCGGAGCTGGTCCTCCCGGAGGGTCGCTGGGCCGATGTCCTGGACGGCGTGCGGGAGTTCATCGGCGGACCGGCGACGGAGCTGAAACTGGCGGAGCTGTTCGCGGAGCGGCCGGTGGCCCTGCTGGCGCGGACGGAGTGAGCCGTGCGCGGCTCCCCGGGCGGGGGGACGCGAGGGACGGGACGCTCCTGGGAGTGCGTCCCGTCCCGTTCCGCTCCGACCGACAGGCCGTCAGGAGCGGGAGGCTCGCGAGACCTCGCACTTGGTGTACTCGGAGCCGTCGCCGGAGCCGGGGTACGGGGTGCTGAGTTCGGCGCTCGCGGAGGCGCCGGCGGCGACCGCGATGGCGGTCTTGGTCGCGGTCGCCGGGACCGCGGTGCCGCCGATGTCGCCCTTGAACTTCATGGTGACGCTGTAGTCGTAGTCGAGCGAGCCGCTGTTGTTCACGGTGACGCGGGCGACGAGGTTCTTGGTCGCCGCGTCGTACTTGCACTCGTTGATGGTCACGTCGCGGACGGCCTTGTCGGCACTGCTGGAGCCGCCGGGCAGGGAGCCGCCGGAGGTGCCGCCGGAAGTGGTGTCGTTGTCGCTGTTGTGGTTGCTGCTGCTCGAACTGCCGGAGCTGCTGCTGCCGCAGCTGCCGCCGTGCGAGCCGCGGGCACCGGTCAGGGCGACGACCGCGATGCCGAAGACAGCGATCGCGCGAACATGACGCATCTTCACGTTTGAATCCCCGTTGGAAGTGGTAAAGAAGAAGGCGCTCTTTGACGAGCACACGTCACCCTAGCAGCGGGCGGGCGAGCCCCTTCCCCACCTCGGACCAGCCACCGGGATCAGCCGCCGGGACGCACGATCAGGCTCCGCGGCGCCCGCGTGATGAGCCCGGCCCACACCGGACGGAAGCCGTCGGCGAGGCGGAGCCGGGGCATCGCCGTGAACAGGGCCCGCACGGCGTACTCGGCCTCCAGACCGGCCAGGATCACGGCCGGGCAGAAGCCGCTGCCGTAGGTGAGCTGCCCCGGGTCGTCGCGGAGCGGGTCGAAGCGGTCGGGCTCGCGGAAGCGCTCCGGGTCGCGGCCGGCCGAGCCGACGAGCAGGGCGACCGAGGCACCCGCGGGAAGGACGCCGCCGCTGACGGGAACCGACGCGGCGGTACGGCGCACGGCGATCTGCACGGGCGGGTCACGGCGCAGCGACTCCGACCAGGCCCGGCCCACGAGGCCGACGGGGGCGTCCCTCAGGGCGGCGACCTGGTCCGGGTCCGAGAGGACGTTGCCGAGGAAGGAGGCGAGGGCCTTCTCCCGTACGGCGATCTGCCCGCCGCACTCCCCCGCGAGAGCCCCGGCGGCCCGGCCGCGGACGAGCCGCATCATGTCGCGGTAGGGCACGCCCACGGCGGCGGCGACGGTCCCCGCGGGGAGCCAGTGGCAGAAGTCGGCGACCAGGTCGGCCTGGGGACGCTCGGCGATCCGGCGGGCCAGGACGTACGCCGTCCGCTCGGTGACCGAGCGGAGCGCGGCCACGTCGACGTCGACGTGGGCCCGTGCGCACGGCGGGTCGCCGGGCCGGTGCCCGTGTGTGAAACGGCTGTCGGTGAGGGCGGTGGCCACGTCCGCGTACCGGCTGAGCACCCAGGCCCGCAGCAGCGGGTCGTACGTCAGCGGGAACTCCTCGCGCAGGGTCCGGTGGATCCCGTGCGGGTCGCGCGAGGCACCGGGGTCGAGGGGGCTCGGCGCGACGACCCGGACCCCGGAGACACCCCGGCCCCCGGGTGCGGTCCGCACCCGCGCCGCCAGCGGCGCGAGACCACCCGGCACCACGGCACCCACGCCCTCACCGGCCCGGCCGTCACCCGCCCGGCCGTCGGCCGGGGGCGTCGCGGGCGCCATGGACGGCAGTCTGGTCCAGGGATCGGCGGGCGGCGCCCCCGGGGGTCGGTCGTCCCCTATGCCTCGGCCCGGCTCGCGGCTCTGCTCGTGGCTCATCGCGCCCCCTGTCGATCGGCGGTGGGTGCCGCGGCCGGAGAACGTGGCGCGCGTCCCCACAGCCCATCACCGCCCGCGCCGCACCGCCCGCCGCATACCGCCGAACGGGTGAACAGTGCGCGGGGCGCGCCCCGTGGCGCCGTGCCGTCCCCTCCGACCGCCCCGACCCGGGGCTCAGACCACCGGCCAGTCCAGGCCGGCGGTCGCCTCGCGCGTGATGCGACGCCACTCGGCCTCCCCACCGGGCAGGGGCAGGCACCACGTCGGACGCGCGCGCGTGCTCAGGTCGCCGAGGAGGCGGGCCAGCTCCGGGCCGGCGGTGGCGGCGCCGTCGGGGACGGTGGGCCCGTGGTCGGCACGGAGCTCGGCGAAGCGTGCCAGTTCGTCCTCGTAGCACCTCACGGCCTCATGGGTGCGCGCGGCCAGGTCGTCGCCCGGGACCGTGCGGTGCAGCTGCAGCAGCGGAGGCTCGACGGACTCGGCGATCGCCGCGGCGAGCCGCGCGTGGCCGTCCAGGACCAGATGGCAGTCCAGGCCGCTGACCCACCACAGCAGGACGGGCGGGAGTGTCCCCTCGCGGGCCTGCTTGCGGTACGCCTTGACCCGGCTGTCGTCCGCGGGGGGCACGGGCCTCAGCGGAAGGACCTCCCCACTCCCGGAATGCACGAACCAGTCGATGTACCCGTCCGTATGGCCTTCCACCAGCATCGAGCTCCAGTGCTCGGCATGCGAGGTGTCGGCAGGGCGCCATCGCGTGAGCGGACTCTCGTGCGAGAGGAACCACCGACCCGCGTGCAGCGGACTCTCCGGCGATTCGACGAGGTGCCCGGCGATGCGGTGGGCCCACCGTTCCGGGCTGCCCGCCAGGGCACGCGCCGTGTCGGCGCGGAGCGGCGGGACGACGGAGCGGTAGGCGTCGGTGCGCCAGAAGTCCACGCCCTGAAGGTGCTCGTCGACGACGGCGAGCAGGACCGGCCGCGACCGCTGGGAGATCAGCAGCCTTCGCCCGGCGCCGAACACGCACAGTCCCGGCTCGTGGCGGTCCCCCACGTCGAGTGACAGGCCCCGCCACGTGCCGTCGTCCCGAGTGACATCCTCACGCCGCATGCCGAGAGCGTAGACGGCCGGACGGCCCGGGCCTGCGGGCGCGTCGGCCGGGCCTGCGGGCGCGTCGGCCGGGCCTGCGGGCGCGTCGGCCGGGCCTGCGGGCGCGTCGGCCGGGCCTGCGGGCAGGGCCGGGCCCTACCCGTGCGACAGGCGGAACGACATCTGGCCGAAGCCGACCACGTCGCCCGACCGCACGACGACCGCTCCCGTGACCCGGCGGCCGTTGACCGTCGTGCCATTCGTCGAGCCGAGGTCGCGGAGGATCCACATGCCGCTCTGCATCGACAGTTCGGCGTGCATCCGGGAGGCCGTCTCGTGGCTGAGGCGGAGGCCGTTGACCGGGTCGCGGCCGATGCGCAGGGGGTGCGGGCCCGGCAGCGGCAGCAGCAGCTTCGGCAGCCGCTCCGCGGACCAGGCGCGCCCCAGCCTGGCCGTGAACGCGGACATCCGCTCGACCGCGCCGACCACCCGGCGGGTCCAGGTGCCCTCGGTCCTCAGATCGGCGGTGAGCACGGCGAGTTCGTCGGGGCGCCGGGCCTGGAGCGCGCGCTCCATCCGGTAGACGAACGTGTCGTGCGAGAGGCGGCCCTGGGCGGCGCCCTCACGGAGCAGCACCAGCGCGCGGTCCCGCTCGGCGTCGGTCAGCCGAGGGGTGTTCGCCGGAAGCTCGAAAGGGGTCGTCACACCTGTGATTGTCGGTCCGTCGGGCCATCAGTGTCCAGAAGGGCCTCCGTCCGGGAAACTCCGTACCCCCTCGTCGATGATCGCTGTTACGGTCTGCCGTCTCCACAGCACAGATCTCCAGGGAGAAACACGACGTGACCACGTCTTCTTCGAGCACCACCACGAGCGCGCCCGGCACCACCACGAGCACGCCCGGCACCACCGGCACGACCGGCACGACCACGAGCACGACCGGCGCGCCGGACACCGTCGGCGCGCACGATCTCGTCATACGTCCGCTCGCCGGACCCGAGGAACTCGACCTGTTCCTCCGCCTCGCCTACTCGCTCGACCACGAGCTCGCCGACGACCTCGCCACCGGCCGCCGCGTCCCCGAGTGGATGTGGGTCGCCCTCGACGGCGACCGGCTCCTCGGCCGGATCGCCTGGTGGACCAACACGGCCGGCTGCGCCCCGCAGGCCCTCGACTTCTTCGACCTCGCCCCGGAGCTGTCGGAGGAGGAGCGCGCCACGATCGGTCTGCGGCTCCTGGAGACCGCCACGGCCGCCGTGATCCCGGCGGGCACGCAGCGCCCCGAGTTCGGCCGCTTCATGCCGGCCGACTGGCGCGAGGTCCCGGAGACCCGGTCCCTCCTGGAGTCCGTCTTCGGCACCCTGGTGGCCACGGGGGCCCGCCCGCTCGTCGAACGGCTGCGCCTGGAGTGGCGGTCCGGCACCCCCGTACCGGAACCGAAGGGCCGTCTGGAGTTCCGCCCGGTGCGGGACCGCGAGGACCTGGTCACCCTGATGACGCCGGTCATGGAGGGCACCCTCGACGCGCACGGACAGGCCGACCTCGCCTCCGGCCTGTCGGCGCGGGAGGCCGCGGAGCTGCACTACGACGAGGAGTTCGCGCACTACTCCTCGCCGCAGGAGTGGTGGCGGGTGGCCCAGCTGCCGGAGAGCGGCGAGCCGGTCGGCTTCGTCGTCCCCGCACGCAACAACTACCACCACACGATCGCGTACGTCGGCGTGCTGCCCGCCCACCGCGGCCACGGCTACATCGACGACATCCTCGCCGAGGGGACGCGGATCCTGGCCGCCCACGACGTGCCCCGCATCCGGGCCGCGACGGACCTGGGGAACGTGCCGATGGCGGCCTCCTTCGCCCGTACGGGCTACATCACCTTCGAGCGCGCGATCAACTATGTGTGGGACGCGCCGGGCGCGGCGGTGTCCTGACTGCCAGGATGGGCACGGTGGTCATGCGTCGACTCGCTGATTCACCGAGTGGCTGGACCGTCGACGAGGGGATTTCCGTGCTCTTCGAGGTGTGGGCGCCGAACGCCCGTGACCGGGTGGCGCTGGAGCTGAACGGTTCCGCGCATCCCCTGGAGCGGGACGCCGAGCGGGAGGGCTGGTGGACGGGTGTCGTACCCGCCGAGGACGGCGACCGGTACGGCTTCTCGCTCGACGGGGGTCCCCTGCTGCCCGACCCGCGCTCCCGCCGGCAGCCCGACGGGCCCGACGGACCGAGCGCGGTCGTCGACCATTCCGCGTACGTCTGGCGGAACGAGTCCCCGAGGCTGCGGCTCCGCAGCAGCGTCCTTTACGAGCTGCACCTCGGCACCTTCACCCCGGAGGGGACCCTGGACGAGGCGGCCGCGCGCCTCGGAGAGCTCGCGGGCCTCGGCGTCACCCATGTGGAGCTGATGCCGCTGTGTCCGTTCCCCGGGGTGCGGGGCTGGGGGTACGACGGGGTGGCGCCGTGGGCGGTGCACGAGCCGTACGGCGGCCCCGGGGCGCTGAAGCGGTTCGTGGACGCGGCGCACGGTCTCGGCATGGGCGTGGTCCTGGACGTGGTGCACAACCACCTGGGGCCCGACGGCAACCATCTCCCGCTGTTCGGACCGTACTTCACGGAGACCCACCACACTCCGTGGGGCGCCGCGGTGAACCTGGACGCGCCCGGCTCGGACGAGGTCCGGGCGTACTTCCGGGGCAGCGCGCTCGCCTGGCTGCGGGACTACCGGATCGACGGGCTGCGGCTCGACGCCGTGCACGCGCTCGCCGACACCCGGGCCCTGACCTTCCTCGAGGAGCTGTCGGCGGCCGTCGACGAGCTGGCGAAGGAGCAGGGCCGCCCGCACTTCCTGATCGCCGAGTCGGATCTCGCCGACCCGCGCACGACCACCCCGCGCGCGCTCGGCGGACTCGGGATCCACGCCCAGTGGAACGACGACTTCCATCACTCGCTGCACACCGCTCTGACCGGTGAGTCCCAGGGCTACTACGCGGACTTCGCCCGCGCCCCGATGGCCGCGCTCGCGAAGACGCTCACCCATGTCTTCTTCCACGACGGCACGTACTCGGCGTTCCGGGGCCGCCGGCACGGGCGTCCGGTGGACCGGGAGCGCACCCCCGCCCACCGCTTCCTCGGGTACGCGCAGACCCACGACCAGATCGGCAACCGGGCCCTGGGCGACCGTCTTTCGGCCTCCCTCTCCCCCGGGCTCCTCGCCTGCGCGGCGACCCTCGTCCTCACCGGCCCCTCGGTGCCGATGCTCTTCATGGGCGAGGAGTGGGGGGCGAAGACGCCCTGGCAGTACTTCACCGACCACACCGACCCGGAGCTCGCGGAGGCCGTACGGCGGGGCAGGCGACGGGAGTTCGCGGAGCACGGCTGGGACGAGAACGAGGTCCCCGACCCGCAGGAGCCCGCCACCCGCGACCGTTCGGTCCTCGACCGGGCCGAGCGCGAGCGGGACCCGCACAAGCGGCTGCTCACCTGGTACCGCCGGCTCATCGCGCTGCGCCGCACCCTGCCCGACCTGACGGACCCGGACCTGGCGGGTGTGAAGGCGGCCTTCGACGAGGAGGCCCGCTGGCTGGTCTTCCGGCGAGGGGTGCTGCGGGTGGCCGTCAACCTGGGCAAGGACCCGGCGGTGATCCCGCTCGGCTCCAACGGCCGCGACCGGGTCCTGGCGGCGTGGGAGCCGGTGGAGACCCCGGCGGGGGACGGGGTCCTGCGGCTCCCCGGCGAGTCGGCGGTCGTCCTGACGGACGGCTGAGCCGACCGGGCGCGGGCGACGACCGAGCCGGCACGGGCCCGGGTGACGACCGAGCCCGCCGCCGTACGCGCCTACTCGACGATCGCCATCTCGTGCGGGGTGTTGTTGAAGCGGCGCCCCGCGCCGTCCTCGGTCGCCGTCACGATGTCCTCGATCCGGACGCCGAAGCGGCCGGGCAGATAGACGCCCGGCTCGATGGAGAAGCACATGCCCGGCACGATCGGGAGCTCCTCGCCCTCGATCATGTACGGCGGTTCGTGGGTGGTGACACCGATGCCGTGGCCGGTCCGATGGATGAAGTACTCGCCGTACCCGGCGTCCTCGATGACCTTGCGGGCCGCCCGGTCGACGTCCTGGCAGGCCACCCCGGGCCGTACGGCCTCGAAGCCGGCCTGCTGCGCCTCCCGTACGAGGTCGTGGACGCGCCGCTCCTCGTCGGTGGGTTCCCCGACGTGGACGGTACGGGTGGTGTCGGAGCCGTACCCGTGCTTGAGGCCGCCGAAGTCGAGGACGACCATGTCGCCGCGCTCGATGACCCGGTCGCCGGCCTCGTGGTGCGGGTTGGCGCCGTTGGGGCCCGAGCCGACGACGGTGAAGTCGACCTGCGAGTGTCCGAAGCGCAGCAGCAGCGCGGCCAGGTCGGCGGCGACGTCGGTCTCCCGGCGGCCGGCGAACCGGACCTGGAGGATCTCGCCGTACGCCCGGTCGGCGGCTGCTCCGGCGGCGGCGATCCGGGCCAGCTCGTGGGCGTCCTTGACGCCGCGGAGCATCGGCAGTGCCTCGGTGAGGGAGACGTACGAGGTGCCCGGGAGGGCCTTCTGGAGGCCGAGGAGGTGCATGGCCCAGGCGTTGTCGCTGACGCCGAACCTGCCGTCGACGGCGAGGAGGGGCGCGGTGACGGCGTACGGGTCCTTGCCGTCGGTCCAGTCCCGCAGGGTCAGCGCGGCGGCCCCGGTGGCCTTCTCCGCGTCGGGGGCCTCCAGGGTGGGGACGACGAGGACGGGTTCCTGTCCGGGGGCGATGACGAGGGCGGTGAGCCGCTCGGTGATCGCTGTGGGCTGGTAGCCGGTGAGGTAGACGAGGTCGGGGCCCGGGGCGACGATCACGCCCGCGAGTCCGGCGTCGGCGGCGGACTCGGCGGCGCGGGCCATCCGGGCCCGGTAGTCGTCCGCGGTGAACGGGACGGGGGTCTCGCCGTGCTCCTCGGCCGCTTCGGGGGCGGGGGTGCTCGACATGGGGTCTCCTTCTCGGCTCCGCTGCATCCTGGACGTACAGCATCCTGCCGGGCGGCGCCCCGGGCCGCGACCGCTCAGCGGAGGTCCGGGCCCTGGGCGATGAGCCGCTCCAGGAGTTCCTGGAAGTCGTCGCCGACGACGATCCGCAGGTCCCCCCGTTCCTCGTCGTGCTCGCTGAGCTGGGTGAGCGTGCCGCCGCGCCACCAGAAGACGTACGGGCTGATGGCGCCCGGCGTGTCCTCGTACCCGGAGGCGGCGAACGAGGCCATCGCGCCGAGGGCCGGGATGATCGAGGTGTCGCGGATGGGGTGGAAGGCGAGCTGGTGCCGGAACGGCATCGCGACCAGGGCGCCGTGCTCGCCTATCGGCAGGCCGGTGACCCGGCGGACGACGCCGTCCAGGTCGAGGACGCGGCTCGCCGTGTAGAAGGAGTCGCCGAGGATGATCTCGAAGCACATGCCGTCGGCGTCACGGACGGTCTCGTGCTCCTCGACGGGCAGCCCGCGCAGATTGCGCAGGGCCCGGTCGCGCAGCTGGGCGTGGTCGCCGAGGCGTGCGAGCGCTTCGTCGGTGAGCATCATGACGCTCTCGGGCAGGTCGAGGGCGAGGATCTCGTAGAGGCCGGGGCCGACGGTCCGCGCGTACCCGAAGGCGGCCGCGTCGATGCCGTCGCCGCTGACGACCCGCGGGTACAACTGGGAGCGGATCTGCTCGGGCGGCAGGGTGTCGAGCGCGGACGGGCCGTCCATGGCGCGGACGACGAGGCCGATGTGGCGGTTGATCATGCCGGGCCAGACGCGGGGGCCCCGCCGGTCCTGGTGGCAGACGGCGGCGAGGTTGCCGAGGCCGAAGCGGCGGCCCTTGTCGTCGACGACGTGGTCGGCGTAGACGCTGACCTCCAGGCCGAGCTCGGCGAAGGTCTCCCGGACGCGGCCGCGGAAGAGCGCGGCCTCACGCTGTGAGAAGTACGCGAACTCGGGGTCCCTCGGTGCGTCGTCGCCGTCCCGCCTGGGTCCTCGTCGCAGCCACCCCACGCCCGCCCGCCTTCCGTCGCCGTTGCGCACAGGGTAGCGACTGCCGGTGTCAGCTCTTGAGCCGTCGGGTGAACTCGGCCACCGGCCCACCGGGTTCGGCCCGCGAACCGGCCGGGAGGAGGAGTTCGGTGCGGTGGACGAGGCGGGGGGCGACCAGGGGGACGGCGGTGGCGCCGGAGACGTCCGCGGCGACCGGCGCGGGCAGCAGGGCGAGGCCGTGGCCGGCGGCGGCCAGCGCGGCGAGGGTACGGGTGTCGGTGCCCTCGTAGCGCAGGGCGGTGCGGAAGCCCCGCCCGGCCGGCCCGCCGTGGACGCCCCGCAGCCGGTCGAGGGGGAGGCCCGCGGCGGGCGCGTCGAGCCAGCGGGCGTCCACGAGGTCGTCGAGGCGGAGCCCCGAGCGCCCGGCGAGCGGGTGGTTCGTGGGCAGGACGACGGCGAGCGGCTCCTCGGCGACGCCGGTCGCGGCGAGCGGGGCGACGTCGGGGAGCCGCAGCGGGTCGCTGGGGGCGGCGATGCCGTCGACGAGCCCGGCGTCGGCCTCGCCGGTGGCGACGGCGGCGGGCACCGCCTCGCGGGGCAGGGCCCGCAGGGTGACGCCGATGGCGGGCAGCGCGGCGAGGGTACGGGCGTGCAGGGCGAGCGGGGAGGCGGCGACGCTCAGGGTGGCGCGGGGCGCGGCGGCGAACCGGTCGAGGTCGGCGCGGGCCGCGTCGAGCCGGAGCAGCAGCGCCCCGGCGTGTTCGAGGAGTCGCTCCCCGGCCGGGGTCGGGGCGACCGGCCGGCGGGTGAGCAGCGGCAGCCCGAGGTCGGCCTCCAGGGCGGCGATGTGCTGGGAGACGGCGGACTGGGTGTAGCCCAGCTCGCGGGCGGCCTCGGAGAAGGAGGCGAGCCGGGCGACGGTGACGTACGTACGGAGGAGGTGCGGGTCCATGGGGTGCGCGCCCGGGGCCCGTCAGGATCCGTCGGGGGCGGTGAGGAGGGCCTGCGCGTAGTGGGTGAGGGAGCGGTTGTAGCGGGGCAGCAGGGGCGCGAGGGCGCCGAGGGCGAGGGCCGCGGCCTCGCGGTCGCGGCCGGTGTCGGCGAGGGCGAGGGCGAGGAAGGCGTCGACGGCGCCGGAGAGCGCGGTCTCGTCGGCGTCGAGCTCGGCGGCGGGGACGGCGCGCTCGGCGGTGAGGAGTTCGACGCTGCGGTCGGGGCGGCCGAGGTTGCGCAGGCTGCTGGCGAGCTGGATGACGGCCCGTCGGCGGCGCAGTCCGGTGAGGCCCTGTTCGAGGGCCCGCCGGTAGAGGCGCACGGCCTCCTCCGGCTCACCGGTGGAGTCGTGGGCGGCACCCCGTTCGAAGAGGGCGGCAGCGTCGTCCTCGGGGCGTTCGGCGGCGAGGGCGGTGACACGGGCCCGGAAGTCGGCGGGCTCGTAGGTGTCGAGCCGCTCCCAGAGGGCGGCGACGCGACCCTCCCAGCCGAGCGGTTCCTGATCGGGGGTCATGTCGGTGGTCATACGGCCACCTTATCCAGGCCGGCATAAGCATTGCTGATGGAGAGTGCAGTGATCATCGTTGGACGTGAACGGGCGGCGGCGCCAAGGATGGTCCCCATGAACAGCGTGAACACCCTCCCGCACACCCCTCGGATCGCTCTGGTCGGCGACCGCTCCCCGCACGTCCGCTCCCACGTCCGGATCCCCGTCCTCCTGGACGCCCTCGCCGAGCGCGACGGCCTCGCCCTCGACGCCTACTGGATTCCGACCGGGGACGCGGAGACACCCGGCGCGGTGCGGGGCTTCGACGCGGTGTGGGTGCTCCCGGGGAGCCCGTACGCGAGCGAGGCGGGGGCGCTGGCGGCGATCCGCACGGCCCGCGAGGACGGCATCCCGTTCCTCGGCACCTGCGGCGGCTTCCAGCACGCGCTCCTGGAGTACGCGCGGGACGTGTGCGGCCTGACGGGCGCGGCGCACGCGGAGAACGACCCGTCGGCGGACGAGGGGGATCTGCTCATCGCCCCGCTGGCCTGTTCGCTGGTGGGCCACGAGGGAGTCGTGCGGGTCACCCCCGGCTCGCTCGCGGAGCGGGCGCTGGGCGCGGAGCGGACCACCGAGCGGTACCACTGCGACTACGGCCCCGACAGCCGTCGCCTGGACACCCTGCGGGCACACGGCATGCGGTTCACGGGCGCGGACGAGGAGGGCGGCATCCGCATCGCCGAACTCCCCTCGCACCCCTTCTTCCTCGCGACCCTCTTCCAGCCGGAACTGGCCGGAGACGGCACCCGCCCGCACCCGCTGATCCGGGCGCTCGCGAGGGCGGCGGCGCGGCACACGGCGGGCTGACCGGCAGGACGGCCCCTGGGCCGGCGTCAGGCCATCGGCACCACGAGGTGGGCGCGGTCGCGGCCGCGGGCGACCAGGCGGGCGTTCGCCTCGTCCGAGTCACGGACCCAGCGTTCGGCGCGGGCACGGTCCTTGCCGAAGCGGACGTGGCGGTCGACGAGCCGGGGGACGCGGCGCCGGGCGTCCAGGTCGAGGTACCAGGCCTCGTCGAGGAGCGGCAGGACACCGGCCCAGGCACCCTCGTCGTGCAGCAGGTAGTTGCCCTCGGTGACGACCAGCGGGATCTCGGGGCCGACGGGTATCGCCCCGGCGATCGGCTCCTCCAGGGCACGGTCGAAGGCGGGGGCGTAGACCGTGGTGCCGGGCGCGGGGGCGCGCAGCCGGGCGAGGAGCGCGAGGTACCCGGCGGCGTCGAAGGTGTCGGGCGCGCCCTTCCTGTCGGCCCGGCCGAGGCGTTCCAGCTCGGCCTGGGCGAGGTGGAAGCCGTCCATGGGGACGAGGACGGCGAGCCCGTCGAGGCGGGCGACGAGCCGGGCGGCGAGCGTCGACTTCCCGGCGCCGGGGGCGCCGGCGAGCCCGAGGACGCGGCGGGGCGGGCGGCCGTCCCCGGGGCGCTCGGCGAGGGCCCGCGCCCGGGCGGCGAGGCGGTCGAACTGCTGCGCGTCCATGCGGGGCATTCTCGCACCGGGCGCGGGCGCGGCCCTGGGGGCGCCCAGGGGCCGCGGAATCCGGTCACCCGCCCCCGCCCCGACCCTCGTCCGGCCCTCTCCGGACCCTCGTTCGGACCCTCCCACAGGCAAGGGTCGTGCCGGGGTCGACACGGGTTGACGCGGGTAGATTCCTGCCGCTTCCACGTATTACGTTGGGGTAATGCCGTCCATCGCACTTGTGACCCTTGTCGTCCGTGACTACGACGAGGCCATCGCCTTCTACACCGACTCCCTCGGCTTCGACCTGGTCGAGGACACCGACCGGGGCGAGGGCAACCGCTGGGTCGTCGTCCGCCCGCGCAGTGCGGCCGGGGTCGGCGGCCTCGGGAACGCGGGCCTGCTCCTGGCCCGCGCCAAGAACGATTCCGAGGAGGCCTCCGTCGGCAACCAGACGGGAGGCCGGGTCGGCTTCTTCCTCCACACCGAGGACTTCGCCCGCGACCACGCGCGGATGACGGAGGCGGGCGTGAAGTTCCTGGAGGAGCCCCGGCACGAGCCCTACGGCTCGGTCGCCGTCTTCGAGGACCTGTACGGCAACCGCTGGGACCTCCTCCAGCCGGCGGACCCGGCCGCGTAGGCCCGGGCCGCCGGCGTCCCGTCCGCCGGTGCCGGTGGCCTCCGCTTCCGCCTAGGCCAGGAGCGCGATCACTTGTCCGACCGCGTCCACGACGGGCTGGCCCACGGTGCCGACGGCGGCGGCGATCTGCACGACGGACGCCAGGACGAGGCCGCGCTGCCGCAGGGCGGCGCGGTCGGGAGTGAGCTCGGGCAACGCCTCGTCGACGGTCTGGGCCTGCTCAGGGGTGAGGTGGGGCCGCAGGCCCTGGAGGAGGTGGGTGAGCTCTTCGACGGCGGCGTGGAGCCGGTCGTCGGCTGCGCCGCCGACGGTGCCGTAGTTGATGCCGACGTTGCCCTGGCCGCCGTTCACGTTGACCACGTTGCCGTAGTTGTTCGCCGTGTCGCCGCTCACAGGTTGATCCCCTTGTTGTTCCGGCCGCCGTTCATGTTGACGACAGTGCCGTAGTTGTTCGTGTTGCTGGTGATCTGCTGCACGACTCTGTCGAACTCGGCTGCCGGGTTGTCGATGGCGCGGGCGATCAGTCCGGCGATGTCCCGCAGTTCGTCCACGCTCGGCAGGGTCACGGCCACGGTGGAGCCGCTGGCCAGCTCGATGTCCAGCACCGGCTTCGCCTTCTCGAACAGCTCCCTGAGGAGGTAGACGGACAGCACGATCAGGAGGACGACGACGAGCGGGCTGGCGTCCTCGACATCGGCATTGCTGCCGCTCCCCTGGTTGATCACGGCGAAAACCACCACGGCCACGGCGAACCATTTGAGGAAGCGCAGGACGGCCGCGGCCCGGTCGGGCTGTTGCTTGTACGCCTCGACGCGGGTGATGTTGTGCAGCGGGAAGGCCGCCGTACCCACCCACAGCATCCGGCGACTGACGAAGAGGCGCAGGACGCGTCCCTTACGGAGATCCAGCTCTGGCGAGTCCGGTGGCTCCGGCGGACCGGACGGCGGACCCGGCGGCGGACCCGGCGGCGGCGTGGACGGCGGACCGGACGGCGGACCCGGCGGCGGACCGGACGGCGGACCCCCCGTTCTTCCTGTGACAGCCATACGTCCCCCGTGTTCTCGCCACTCCCACCCGCACCGTGCGGGAGCACCATTAAGCGCCCGAGCCGACTCACGAGGCAGACGAGATACAGCCAATTCACCTACCCTGGCCGGTAGTTGGCCACCAGCACCCTGTGCCACGCGCTCCGGCCGCGGCACACCGACCCCGGAAAAACCGCTGTCGCGTCTCCCCTCCCCCTCCCTACACTCACGTCTCGCGGCACATCGCCCGATGTGCCGTCCGACGTCCGACCGAGGGGAGACGACCGTGCGTTGCCGTAACGCCGCCGCCGTGTCGTCCGCCCGTGCCCGGTACGACGTGATCCTCGCCTCTCCCTCCGGCCGGTGGCGGCTGCGCGCCCGCCATCGCCGACCCGTGACGCTCCCGCCGTCCTTCTGACGGCCCGCGTACCGGAATCGCGCTGCCCTGTCTCCATCCAGCAGCAGCGAAAGGCACGACACCGTGCGTACCCACCTCGTCGACCGCGTCCGCAACCTCGGCATCCTCGCCCACGTCGACGCCGGCAAGACCACCGTCACCGAGCGGTTCCTGTACCTCACCGGCGCCACCCACAAGCGCGGCGAGGTCCACGACGGCACCACCGTCACCGACTTCGACCCGCAGGAACGCGACCGCGGCATCACGATCTTCGCCGCGGCCGTCAGCTGCGACTGGGCCGGACACCGGATCAACCTCATCGACACCCCGGGGCACGTCGACTTCTCCGACGAGGTCGAACGCTCGCTGCGCGTCCTCGACGGCGCCGTCGCCGTCTTCGACGCGGTCGCGGGTGTCGAGCCGCAGAGCGAGACGGTGTGGCGGCAGGCCGACCGGCACGGCGTTCCGCGCATCGCGTTCGTCAACAAGCTGGACCGCGCGGGCGCGGAGCTCGACAGCGCCGTGGAGTCGATCCGTACCCGTCTCGGCACCGTCCCGCTGCCCGTCCAGCTGCCCATCGGGCGCGAGGACGGCTTCACCGGCGTCGTGGATCTGGTCGCGATGCGGGCGTACGTGTGGGCCGACGGCGCCGACACGTACACCGATCAGCCGGTCCCCGACGAGCTCCGGGACGAGGCCCGGCACCGCAGGCGACTCCTGGAGGAGACCGTGGCGGAGCTGCATCCGGGCGCCCTGGAGGAGTTCTGCACCGAGGGCGCGCTCTCGGCCGGGACCCTCACGGGCGCGCTCCGCGACCTCACCCTCACCGGCGAGGCCGTGGTCGTGCTCTGCGGCTCGGCGTACCGCAACCGGGGTGTCGAGCCCCTGCTCGACGCCGTCGTCGCGTACCTCCCGGCGCCGTCGGACATGCCTCCGGTACGCGGTGAGGTGCCGGCCGACCCGGAGGCGCCGTTCACCGCACTCGCGTTCAAGGTGAGCGCGACGGCCACCGGCCGGATGACCTACGTCCGCGTCTACGCGGGCACGATCGGGAAGGGGGACACCGTGCTCGACGCCGTCAGCGGCCGCACCGAGCGGATCTCCCGCATCCTGCGGGTCCAGGCCGACCGGGCGACCGAGGTCGACGTGGCGCGCGCCGGCGACATCGTCGCCGTCGTGGGCCCGAAGGGCGCCCGCGCCGGGGCGACCCTGTGCTCCCAGGACGCGCCGATCGTCCTCGAACCGCCGACGACCGCCGACCCGGTGGTCTCGGTAGCGGTCGAGGCCCGCCGGAGCACGGACACCGGCCGCCTGGCGACGGCCCTCGCGCGGCTCTCCGAGGAGGACCCGTCGATCGTCGTGCGGTCCGACCCGGAGACGGGCCAGACCGTTCTTTCGGGCCTGGGCGAACTCCACCTGGAGGTCGCGGTGGAGAAGCTGCGGCGCGACCGGGGTCTGGAGGTCACGGTCGGCCGCCCGCAGGTCGCGTACCGGGAGACGGTGGCGAAGGGCGTCACCGGACTGCTCCACCGCCATGTCAAACAGGACGGCGGCGCGGGCCAGTTCGCCCATGTCGTCATCGACGTCGAACCGCTCGCGGACACCGAGGAGGCGGAGTTCGCGTTCACGTCGACCGTCACGGGCGGCCGGGTCCCGCAGGAGTACGTCCGCGCGGTCGAGGCCGGTTGCCGTGACGCGCTCGTCGAGGGGCCCCTCGGCGGCCACCCGGTGACGGGTGTCCGGGTCACGCTCACGGACGGCGCCACGCACTCCAAGGACTCCTCGGAGATGGCGTTCCGCACGGCGGGCCGCTTCGCGCTGCGCGAGGCGCTCCGCGCGAGCGTGATGACCCTCCTGGAGCCGGTGACCGATGTGACGGTCACCGTCCCCGCGGAGTCCGTCGGCTCGGTCCTCGGCGACCTCGCGGCCCGCCGCGGCCGGGTCACGGACCAGACGACCCGCTCCGGTACGGCGGTGGTGGAGGCGACGGTGCCGCTGGCCGAGCTCTTCGGCTACGCGTCCCGCCTGCGCGGCCGCACCCAGGGCCGGGGCACGTTCACGACCCGCCCGGCGGGTTACGCCCCCGCACCCCGGGGTCAGGTCGACTGAGTGAGGGGTGTCCGGTCCGTGGTGACCCCACGGACCGGACACCCGCTCAGGCGCCGCTCCCCGTCGCCCCGGCCTCGGGAACGGGAGTCTGGCCGGCCTCCGTGCGCCGTTGCCGCCTCAGGTGGACCAGCGACCACACCAGCGCCAGCGCGAAGAGCACGGCACCGGCGCCGAACACGACGGTGGCCACGGCCGGCCCACCGCCACCGACGTCATCCTGGGAAGCGACCACCTGCGGATCGTCCTCCCGGTACCGGACGGTCAGACGTTCACCGGCCACGTTCTCCCCGTGGCCGCTCCCCACCGGGAGGTTCGCCACCACGGTCCGCCCCTCGGCCTCGAACCTGACCTTGCATCCCCCCAGGAAGCATCCAGAGCCCGCGGCCACCAGCGTCGCGTCGGCCTGTCGGCCGTCCTGGAGGGAACGCAGGTGCTGGGCCGCCGGATACATCACGAGGCCCGACAGAGCCGCCAGCAGCAGTGTGAGCACCAGCGCGAAGACGATCGCCACCCGTGGCCTCAGGACTCCGTCGCCCGCCTTGTTCTCCGCGTCCAAGTCGTCTACCCCCTCCGGTTGTTCCCTCCCGATCAAGGTACGTCAGGAGCCGAGGTCGAGCTCTGCCCGTACGGTCTTGCCGACCGGTACGCGGTCGAGCACCGCCCACCGGGACGCCAGCGCGTCCACGAGGAGCAGGCCGCGACCGCCCTCGTCGAGGAGACCGGGGACGGCGGCGGCCGGGCGGCGTTCGCCCCTGGTGTCGGAGACGTCGATCCGCAGCCGCAGTCCGGGGGTGTACGAGAGCGTCAGCTCGAAGTCCCGCCCGGGAACCCGCCCGTGGGTGACGGCGTTGGCGGCGAGTTCGGCGACGAGGATCCCGACGGTGTCGGATACGTCGGAGCCGTACGGCAGGCTCCAGCGGTCGAGCTGGTGGAGCGAGAGACGGCGGGCGAGGCGCGCGCCGCGCGGCGTCGAGCTGAAGCGCTGGGTGAACACACGTACGGTGACGGCGGCTTCGCGGGTCTGGGGGGAGGTCATGGGGCCAATGTGGCGCCGGAAGGGGCAGGTTGCCAGGTCAGAAACCCGTACGCTCCGACAGCGTACGGGTCCACGCTCTGGACGGTACCGGTAACAACCCGTGAGCATGGGTGCGTTCAGCGCGAGCGCACGGGTGCGGGAGGTGGCCGGGGTGATGGATGAGGTTCCGGACGAGGTTCACGGCGGCAGCGAGCCGGAGGCGTCGGACAGCCTGAAGGCCTTCGGTGAGGTGGTCAAGGCCTTCAGGAGGCGGGCGGGCCTCACACAGGAGCGCTTCGCGCCGATGGTGGGGTACTCGGTGCCGACCGTCGCCTCGATCGAGCAGGGACGCCGCTTACCGCCCGTCGCCTTCGTGGAGCGTTCGGAAGAGGTCCTCGACGCGTTCGGCGCGATCCGGGGCGCGGCGAAGCACGTGGCACGGAAGCCGGGTCTGGCGAAGTGGTTCCGCCAGTGGGCGAAGCTGGAGCTTCAGGCGGCGACGCTCTACACGTACGAGAACCGGTTGGTGCCGGGACTGCTGCAGACACCGGCGTACGCGAAAACGCTGTTCGACGAGCAGATCCCGGCTCTGGGCGACGAGGAGATCGAGGCCCTGCTTGCCGCTCGCGTGGAACGGATGCAGCTGTTGACGGACCGACCCCACACGATCTACAGCTTCATCGTCGATGAGCATGTGTTGCGACGTCAGACCGGCGGTCCGGAGGTCATGCGGGAGCAGGCCAGCCACATCCTCGACATCTGCACCCGGCGCAACATCGACATCCAGATCATGCCGCAGTCGCGCGGGCACCACGCCGGGCTCAACGGCCCGTTGTGTCTCCTGGAGACTGCGGAAAACAGGTGGTACGCCTACTGCGAGGGACAGGAGACCGGCCAGCTCATCCCCGACCCGAAAGTGGTCAGCATCCTCCAGAAGCGGTATGCCAGGATGCGGGCACAGGCTCTCTCCTTCGAGGAGTCCGTGAGTCTGTTGCGGGAGATGCGAGGAGCAGCATGAGCACCACAGACCTGGCCTGGTTCAAGAGCAGCTACAGCGGTGGCAGCGGCGACGACTGCGTCGAGGTCGCCCTCGCCTGGCACAAGTCCAGCTACAGCAGCGGCAGCGGCGACAACTGCGTCGAAGTCGCCTCCTGCCCCTCCACCGTCCACGTCCGCGACTCCAAGAACCCCACCGGCCCCCAGCTCGCGCTGGCCCCCGCCGCCTGGACGGAGTTCCTCGCCCGTCTGGTCTGAGCACGCGTGTGCCAGGATGCGTGTACCGGCCCTCCATCCGTACGTGGAGCGGCCGGTGCCGTGCGACGCGAGGAGCGACATCCATGAGCACCACTCCGGGCGGATACCTCTCCGGCCTCTTCTCCCTCGAAGGGCGCACCGCCCTCGTCACCGGTGGCAGCTCCGGCATCGGCCGTGCCATCGCCGGGGCCCTGGCCCGTGCCGGGGCGCGTGTCGTCGTCCTCGCCCGCAAGGAGTCCGAACTCGCCGCGACCGTCGACGAGCTGACGGCCGACGGCTGCCGGGCGGCCTGGGTGAGCGCCGACCTGGGTACGCGCGAGGGGATCAAGGCGGGGGCCGAGGAGGCGGCGGCCGTGTTCGGCGAGCCGGACATCCTGGTCAACTCGGCCGGCATCAACCTCCGTCCCCCGCTGAACGACCTCTCCGACGAGGTCTGGGACACGACGATGACGGTGAACCTGGAGGCGCCGTTCCTCCTGGGCCGGCGGTTCGGCCCGGGGATGGCGGAGCGCGGCTTCGGGCGGATCATCCACATCACCTCGCAGCAGGCGCACCGCGCGTTCGTGCAGAGCGGTGCGTACGGGGTGTCCAAGGGCGCCCTGGAGTCCCTCGCGCGTTCGCAGGCGGAGGCCTGGTCCTCGTTCGGCGTCACGGCCAACACCCTGGTCCCGGGCTTCGTGATGACCCCGCTCAACCAGCGGCTCTCCTCCGACCCGGAGAAGGTGGCCGCGCTGGCGGCCCGCACGATGGTCGGCCGCAACGGTCTCGCCGAGGACTTCGCGGGCGCGGCCGTCTTCCTGGCGAGCACCTCGTCCGCGTACGTCACGGGCCAGTCCCTCTTCGTGGACGGCGGCTTCTCCGTCCACTGACCGGTAGGGCGTCAGCGAGCGGCTGCGGCGTCGGTCGGGGTTCCGGACCAGTCACCGAGGGCCTGGGCACAGGCGCCCAGGCCCTTCGCCGTGGGGTCGAAGGAGGCGGACAGGCCGGCCGACAGGAGCAGGGCGGGGCCTTCGGCAGAACCCCCCACCGTCACGGCGCACTCCACGGTGGCCGTCGCCCCCTCCGTACCGGCGGGGGCGGGAACCGTCAGGACCAACTCGCAGCCGCCCGCGCGCACGCCGGCCGCGTCGAGACGGCCGTTCATGGCCTCCGTGAGTGGTTCGGCGTTGCGCTCCAACGATCCACCAATCAGCGGGAATTCCTCGTCGACCGCCACGACGCCGACGCCTCGCAGGGTCGTCGCCCGCAGGTGCACTCCTCGGGCGCTGAACACGCCCGTGCTGTGCAGGGCGAACACGGCGACGAGCGCGGCCCGTACGGCCGCGTCGAGATCGGCGGGGCCGCCGGGGAGTGGGAAGCGCCACCGGGGAGCGCGGAGCCGTACCGGGGCGATCCCGGTAGCGAGGGCCGAGAGACCGTCGTGGACCGTGTCACCGAGGAGCCAGGGCCCGCCGGGGCCGAGGTTCGTGTGGCTGGTGATCGTGCCGTTGAGGAGCAGCGATGCGGCCGTACCGGGGATCAGGTCAGACATAGAAGTCCTCCGCGTCCTTCATGGGGCTGTGGAAGAGGGAGATCATGGCTTCGTGCTTGTCGGCGCCCATGTAGTAGTTGCCGGTGTGGTGCATGAAGAAGAACCGCCCCTGCTCGTCCACGACCATCACCTCGCCCTCTGAGGAGTCCCAGCCCACCGGGAAGAGCCTCACGCCCAGGTGGCGACTCAGCTCCGCGATGTCCTCGGACGTACCGTCCCAGACGATGACCGGCGTGAAGTGCAGGTACTCCTCGCGCCGGGCGTCGAGGGTCAGGCGGAGCCCCGCGTGCTCCGCGATGAAGTCCGTGGCGGCGGCGAACGGCTCCATCGGGAACCCGTCGTTCCGGCTCTCCTCGGTGATCTCCGCCACGATGGCGGGAACCTGGTCGGCGACGTTGCGGCCGGGGTACCAGCCGTGCTCGGTCAACCATGCGTCCACGTCCGCGGGGGCATTGAGGTGGGGCACAGGAAGGCTCCTATCCGGTATGAGCATGGATGCCGGCCATGCCGAGGGCGATCTCACACGAGCGGCGGGCGAAGCGGTCACGGAGGTTGTCGTCGGTGTTCTTGTGGTCGACGGAGATCTGCCTGACGACCTTGGGAAGGGTCTGGCCCACGTGGTCGCCCATGTTCTTGGCGGCCTTGGTGAGGGCCTCAAGCGCCTTGTCGGCGACCGGGTCGATCGCATCGGCGATCGAGTCACGGCCCCGGGCCCTGCCGTGCGCGCTCTTCGCCTTGGTGAGCTTGCCGGTCGTCTTCCCGTGGATGCCGGCACTCACCCCGTTCAACTGGGTGGAGGCGTGGGTGTGCTCGGAGTGTTCGATGTGCAGGTTCTTCCACCCGCTGCCCGGCCCCTTGCCGCCCCCGCCGCCCGCGGAGGCCAGGTTCATGGCCTCCTTGCCGGACTTCATTCCTCGTCGAAGCCGTCCTTGCCCGCGTCCTTGGTCTGGTCGAGGTCGCCGCCGTCCTGGAGCCCGGTCGCCACGGCGCCGAGCTGGACGACGAGGTCGGCCGCCATGCCCTCCAGGGCCGCCACGGCAGGCTCGGTCATCGCGGCGACGACGTACCCGACGGCCTCCTCCACGCACTCCTTGATCAGCCGTTTGATGACCTCCTGCGTGGCGCGCATCGCGCCCGCGTCGATCAGGGCGGACAGACCACCGGTCACCGGGATGAGGGAGATCGCGATGCCCGCCTCGGCGGCGAGGTATCCGAGCCCCCCCACCCCCGTCGGGGATTCTTTGCAATCCGGAACAGTCCTACCACAGAGGATGTCTGACGGTGGGTCCGAGGTTCCCCGCCGGAACGACACGACGGCGGCAAGGGAAGGATCCCCTGCCGCCGTCGTCTTCTCTGCGGCTCAGCTCTCGGCGGGCTCCAGGCGCAGCGAGATCGAGTTGATGCAGTACCGCTGGTCCGTCGGGGTGGGGTAGCCCTCGCCCTCGAAGACATGGCCCAGGTGCGAGCCGCAGCGGGAGCAGCGGACCTCGGTGCGGACCATGCCGTGGGAGGTGTCAGAGATCAGCTCGACGGCGGAGCTGTCCTTCGGGTCGAAGAAGGACGGCCAGCCGCAGTGCGACTCGAACTTCTCGTTCGACGTGAACAGCTCCGCGCCACAGGCCCGGCAGGAATACACGCCCTTGGTGGTGGTGTCCGTGTACTCACCCCGGAACGCGGGCTCGGTGCCCGCCTGGCGCAGCACCTGGTACTCCGCCGGGGTCAGTTCCGCACGCCACTGCTCGTCCGGCTTCTCGACGTCGTACGCCATGAGCTCGCTCCCTCTGCTACTTCGACAGGTGGTCCAGGATGAGCGGGCCGAGGTCCGTGACGTCGCCCGCGCCCATGGTGAGAACGAGATCGCCGGGTCCGGCCATTCCCGCCACGACCTGCGGCACCGTCGCCTTGTCGTGGACGGGCGTCACGTCGGCGCCCGCCTTCCGTGCGGCGTCGATGATCAGCTCGCTGGTGATGCCCGGGATCGGGTCCTCGCGGGCCGGGTAGATGTCGAGGACGACGGACGCGTCGGCGAGGGCCAGGGCGTCGCCCATCTCCCTGCCCAGTTCCTGGGTGCGGGAGAAGAGGTGCGGCTGGAAGACGACCAGGAGGCGGGAGGCCCCGGCGGCGCCGCGCATGGCCTCCAGGTCGGCGGTCATCTCGGTGGGGTGGTGCGCGTACGAGTCGATGACCTGGACGCCCTGTGCCTCGCCCTTGAGCTGGAGGCGGCGGCCGACGCCGGTGTAGGCGGTGAGGGCCTGGGCGAGCTCGGCCGGGTCGATGCCGACGCGGGCGCCGGCGGCGAGGGCCGCGGCGGCGTTGTGGGCGTAGTGGCGGCCGGGCACGGAGACGGTGAAGGTGTGCTCGACACCGTCGAGGGCGACCGTCACCTCGCTCTTCATCCCGCTCGGGACGATCTTGAGGATGTGGGCGTCGGAGCCCTCGGTCTCACCGACCGTGACGATGTTCAGGCCGTCGCGGTCCGCGACTCGGCGGGCCAGCTCGCGGGCGCCCGCGTGCTCGCCGACGACCAGGGTGCCGCCGGGGCGGATCTTGGCCGTGAAGGCCTCGAAGGACTCGTAGATCTCGTCCATGGAGGCGTAGTTCGCGTGGTGGTCCAGCTCGACGTTGAGGACGATCGCGACCTCGGGGTCGTACTTCTGGAAGCTGCGGTCGCTCTCGTCGGCCTCGGCGACGAAGACCGCTCCGTCGCCGTGCAGCGCGTTGGTGCCGGGACCCGCGAGGTCGCCGCCGATGGCGTACGAGGGGTCGAGACCGAGCTCGGTGAGCGCGACGGCCAGCATGGAGGTGGTCGTCGTCTTGCCGTGCGTACCGGCGACGGCGATCGCGCGCAGGCCGTCCATGAGGGAGGCGAGCGCGTCGGAGCGGTGGACGACGGGGATGCCGAGCTCGGCGGCGCGGGCCAGCTCGGGGTTGTCGGCGCGGATGGCGCTGGAGACGACGACGGCGGAGGCGTCGTCGGCGAGGTGCTCGGCGGCGTGTCCGATGTGCACGGTGGCGCCGAGGGCGCGCAGCGACTGGGCGGTCGCGGACTCCTTGGCGTCACTGCCGGCGACCTTGGCGCCGCGCTGGGCGAGGATCTTCGCGATGCCCGACATTCCGGCACCGCCGATGCCGATGAAGTGCGGCCGTTCCATGGCGGCAGGGATGGCGGGTGCCATGCGGATCTCTCCCCGGGGTGCGTCGTGCGTGGAAGACCCCAGCCTAGTGGCTCCGGCCGGATGGCCCCGGCGGCGGTGGCGGGGTCGGTGCGTGGCGGCCGGCCGTGGCGGGTCCGGGTCCGCGCCCCCTGCACGGGGCGCGGACCCGGCCGACCGTACGTCTGCTCGATCGGTCGGCCGTACGTCTGCTCGATCGGTCGGTTGCTCGGCTGCCGGGTTACTCGGCGGCTTCCTCGCTGTGGGCGAAGAGCTTGAGGACGGGGACCCCCACCTTGTGGCGGGCCCGGGAGGCCCAGTCACGGTGGAAGAACTCCTCCACGTAGTGCGGGGCGGTCAGCACGATCACCTCGTCCGCCTCCGACTCCTCGACCACCGCCTTCATCTTGGTGAGCGGGTGATCCTCGACGACCTGGCCGACCGCTTCGCAGCCGGCGCCCCTCAGCGCCCGGAGCGAGTGCTCCAGGGCCAGCTCGGCGGGGCCCCTGGCCTCCTTGCCCTCCGGTTCGTCGCCCTCGCGGGCGGCTTCCTTCAGTTCGCCCATGGCCACGTCGTCGATGGCACGCAGCAGTACATCGGCCTGGTCACCACGGGGCTGCATCAGAACGATGAAGGACACGCCCTCGTCGCCGTGCAGGGTGGTGACGAATTCCACGTCGACGGACGTCAGGGGCTTCTCGATCATCAGAACGCTTGTGAACACCTCAGGAGCCCTTCTGCGGAAACCATCCTTCCCCGTGCCCGCACGGGGTCTGCGACAGTAAGTGTGCCCAGCGGACGGTAAGCGGAACGACAAATTCCGCCGATTGTCAGATCCGACGGTAGCGGGTGAAGAGGAAGCCGTCCTGCTCCAGCAGCGAAGCCACGGCGAAGCGTGTCGGGACGGCCACCGCAGGGCCCCCGGCGATCCGCTGGGCGTCACCCGCCGTCATCGTCGGCGAGACCGTCAGACACAGCTCGTCGAGGACCTCCGCAGCCACGAACTGGCCGAGCAGCCGGGGCCCGCCCTCGGTCAGCTGCCGCCGGAACCCGCGCTCCGCGAGCACCGCCTTCACACGGGCCGGCTCCACCCCGGCCCCGTCGCCCGCCACCAGCACCTCGGCGCCCGCCTCCCGCGCGGCCCGCACCCGCTCGGCGGGCGCGGCGGCGCCCGTGAGGATCAGGGTCGGCACCAGCGGCCCGGTGAAGAGCGGAAGCGAGAAGTCCAGGTTCAGCGAGGCACTGACCACGGCGATCACCGGGGCCGGCCCCTGTCCGGCGGCGGCGCGGCGGGCCGCGAAGGCCTCACGGGCGCGTGCGGGGCGGTACCCCTCCAGGCGGACCGTTTCCGCACCGACGACGACCACGTCGGCGAGGCCCCGCAGGATGCCGAAGATCCGCATGTCGGTCTCGGAGGAGAGCGGCTGGGAGCGCCCGTCGTGCTGCCCCGCCCCGTCGAGCGAGGAGACCATGTTGGCCCGCAGCCAGGCGGTCTCCCCCGCGGGAAGCTCCGGGTACGCGTAGGCGTCGGCGAGCGCGTCGAGCGACCACTCCTCGCCGGCTCCCGCCCCGGTCTCGTGGGCTGTCATGTCCGTCACAGGGAACAGGCGTCGCATCCTTCGAGTCTGACATGGCGCTTACAGTGGGGAACTGTGTCCACCCGTGCCCTCTCCGAAGCCGCATCCACCTCAGCGGCCCCGCTCTCGCTCTGCTCCCGAGAGCCCCACGTCCCCGCCGACCGACTCGTCGCGGAGATGGTGCCGCCGCCGCGCTTCGACTCCGTACGGTTCGACACGTACCTCCCGGACCCGAACCAGCCCAGCCAGACGGACGCCGTCAAGGCGCTGAGCTCCTTCGCCGGAGGCCTGGGCGGAGCGCATGCCTCCGGCGCCGGGAAGCGCCGCTGGTTCGCTCGGAAGCCGGCCGCCCCCACCGGGCCGCGCGGGGTCTACCTGGACGGCGGGTACGGCGTCGGCAAGACCCACCTGCTCGCCTCGCTCTGGCACGCGACCCCCGCCGAGCCCGCCCTGAAGGCCTTCGGCACCTTCGTCGAGCTGACCAACCTGGTCGGCGCGCTGGGCTTCCAGCAGACCGTGAAGACCCTCGGCGAGCACCGTCTCCTCTGCATCGACGAGTTCGAGCTCGACGACCCGGGCGACACCGTCCTCGTCTCCAGCCTGCTCGGCAAGCTGGTCGAGTCGGGCGTGGCGCTCGCCGCCACCTCCAACACGCTCCCGGGCAAGCTCGGCGAGGGCCGCTTCGCCGCCGCCGACTTCCTGCGCGAGATCCAGGGCCTCTCGGCCCACTTCCGGCCGCTGCGGATCGACGGCGAGGACTACCGCCACCGCGGGCTGCCCGAGGCTCCGTCCCCGTACTCCGACCAGGTCGTCACGGCGACCGCGTACGCGACGCCGGGTGCCTCCCTCGACGACTTCCCGCACCTGCTCGAACACCTGGCCAGGGTTCACCCGAGCCGGTACGGCGCGCTCACCGACGACCTCGGCGCCGTCTGCCTCACCGACGTCCAGCCCGTCCCGGACCAGTCGACGGCCCTCCGGCTGGTCGTCCTGGCCGACCGGCTGTACGACCGCGAGATACCCGTGCTCGCCTCCGGACTGCCCTTCGACCGGCTGTTCAGCGACGAGATGCTGAACGGCGGATACCGCAAGAAGTACTTCCGGGCGATCTCCCGGCTCACCGCGCTCGCCCGCGACGCCAAGGGGCTTGTGGCGCAGTAGGTTGGAGGCCGTTACCCGATCGAAGGGATTCACCATGGCCACCGTGCGTCACGCCCACACCGTCTGGGAGGGCGACCTCCTCAAGGGTTCCGGCGTCGTCTCGCTCGACTCCTCCGGTCTCGGCTCGTACGACGTCTCCTGGCCGTCCCGCGCCGAGCAGGCCAACGGGAAGACCAGCCCCGAGGAGCTCATCGCGGCCGCGCACTCCTCCTGCTACTCCATGGCCTTCTCGCACGCCCTGGCCGGCGCCGGCCACGCGCCGACCCGCCTGGAGACCAAGGCCGACGTCACCTTCCAGCCGGGTGAGGGCATCACCGGCATCCACCTCACCGTGCGCGGCGAGGTCTCTGGCGTGGACGCGGACAAGTTCCAGGAGCTCGCCGAGGACGCGAAGAAGAACTGACCGGTCAGCCAGGCGCTCACGGGCACGACGATCACCCTCACGGCCGAGCTCCTCGGTTCCTGACTTCAGGTCACAGAACGCGCCACATGAGGCAGTTGTGGCCCGCATGGTTCACGCGTCACGACAGTGCGTGGTACACACATGCGGGTCACGCGTCACACACCTGTCCGCCAACAGGGAGTTGTTGCCTCCATGTCCGCGACTCGACGTCAGATCCTGTCCCGCACCGGCGCCACCGCCGCCGGGATCGCCTTCACCGGCGCCCTCTCCGAACTCTTCGCCGGCAGCGCGAGCGCCGCGCCCGGCGGCCACACGGGACGGGCCGGCTACGGCCCCCTGGTCCCCGACCCCGAGGGACTCCTCGACCTCCCGGCCGGCTTCCGCTACAAGGTCCTCTCCCGCCAGGGCGATCCGCTCCGCTCCGGCGAGGGCCCCGTCCCCAGCAACCCCGACGGCATGGCCGCCTTCGCCGGCCGTCGCGGCCGCGTGCACCTCGTCCGCAACCACGAGAACCGGGTGACCGGCAAGATCGGCGTCCCGACCGTACCCGGCCTGACGTACGACCCCGCCGGCCTGGGCGGCTGTACGGCCCTGGAACTCGACGGCCGGAACAACGTCCTCGGCGAGCGGGTCGCCATCGCCGGTACGGCCGTCAACTGCGCGGGCGGGCCCACTCCCTGGCGCACCTGGCTGACCTGCGAGGAGACCGAGGACAAGGCCGGGACCAACGGATACACCAAGGACCACGGCTTCATCTTCGAGGTCGACGGGGCAGACCCGCACCGCACCGGCGCCGTCCCGCTCACCGCGATGGGCCGCTTCCAGCACGAGGCGATCGCGATCGACCCGACGAGCGGCATCGTCTACGAGACGGAGGACGCCTTCGAGCGCCCCTTCGGCCTCTTCTACCGCTTCCTCCCCCACCGGCCGCTCGGCGGCACGGGCTCGCTGCGTGCGGGCGGCGCCCTGGAGGCCATGCGGGTACCGGGCGTCGCCGACCTCTCGGTGATCCAGGAGACCGGCACCCGCTTCGAGGGGATCGAATGGGTCCCCGTACCGGACCCGCAGGCGGCGGAAACCCCCATCAGGCTCCAGGACTTCGGGCCCCGGGGCATCACGCACGCCCAGAAGCTGGAGGGCTGCTACTGGGGCGGCAGGGCCGTGTACTTCGTGTCCTCGTTCGCGCGCGTGAACGACGGTTCCGGCGCGACCCACTTCGGTCAGGTCTGGAAGTACGAGCCGCACCGGCGCCGGCTCACCCTCGTCGTCGTCTTCGGCCCGGACACCGACATCCAGCTCCCCGGCGAGTCACCGGACAACATCTGTCTGGCGCCGAGCGGCGGCCTGATGGTCTGCGAGGACGGCGACGGGGCGCAGCACGTCTTCGGGGTGAGCGAGCGGGGAGAGGTGTACGCGCTCGCCCGGGGCGCGCAGAACATCGGCAGGCCCGAGGCGCCGGAGTGGGGCGAGTTCGCGGGCGTCACCTTCTCGCCCGACCGGGGAACCATGTACGTCAACTGCTACGCGCCGGGGACGACGTTCGCAGTGACGGGCCCGTGGTGCTGACCTGAGGGCGGCGCCCGGTCGCGCGCACTCGCGGGCGGCCGGGTTCCGTCGCAGGATCGGGGGGAGGACGGACGCGCGGCGCGCGCGACGGAACTTCCTCCACATCTCGCACGAGGAACAGCGCAGCCGCCTGCTGGAGCGGCTGGAGGCGCTGGACCCGGCGTACCCGCCGGGGGACTTCGACGTGGCCGAGAGCCGACGGCTACTGGCCACGTGAGCGGCGCCGCCAGTCCCTCACGGCCTCCGCCGGCGTCGTGGACATCCCGAGGTCGAGCAGGCTCGACCTCCCCTGATCCGCCATCGTGGCGAGCAGTCGGTCGAAGAGGTGCGTCTCGTCCTCGTGGGCCAGCCACACGGCGAAGGCGGTCATGACGCGCGTGTCGTCGAGCCATGCCACCAGATCGAACAGGCTGCCGATCTGGACGGCATCGAGCTGCCGCACGGCCGCCCCGAGGCGGAGGGCGGCCGCGCTCCGGACACTCGCCTTCGTGCCCGCCCTGCTCGTCCTCCCCTTCCGGCGGGAGCGGGCCGCGCATGCCGACGCGATGGTGCGTCAGCTCAGTGCGTGGACTCGGGTGCTGCTGCTGTCGAGTCGCGAGCGTTAGACACTTTGATCAGTTAACTTCCGGACGTGAACACTTCTGTACGAAACCTGGCGGCACTCGGTCTTCTGGGTGCCGTTCTCGTCGGCTGTGGCCGGGAAGCCGTCGAAACACCCCCGGCCCCGCCGGCGAAGGAACCGGCCGCCGCCACCAGCCCGTCGCCCCGGTCCAGCGCCGCGGCGGCCGGGCCCAGGCCCGCGCGCCCCGCCGCACCGCCCACCATGGCCCCGGGGCCCGGCGGCCTCACCCCCGTGTACACGCGCCGGGCGAAGGGCGCGGGAACGGGCACGGGGAAAGACGCGGGGAAGGGCGCGGAGAAGGTCGTCGCGCTCACCTTCGACGCCGACATGACGGCCGATCAGGGACCCCGGGCCGCGCAGGGCGAGCACTTCGACAACCCGCAGCTCATCGCGACCCTGCGCCGGCTCAAGGTGGACGCGACCGTGTTCATGACCGGCCGCTGGGCGGAGGAGTACCCGGACCAGGCGAAGTCCATCGGCCGCGACCCTCGCTTCGAGATCGCCAACCACTCCTACAGCCACTACGCCTTCGCCTCCCCCTGCTACGGCCTCCCGACCGTCGCCGGGCCCGACATGGCGGACGACGTCCAGCGGGCCTTCGACGCGTTCCGCGACGCCGGAGCGGTGAACGTCGTCCCGTACTTCCGCTTCCCCGGCGGCTGCTACGACGACGCGGCCCTCCGCGCGCTCGCCCCGGCCGGGGTGACGGCGGTCCAGTGGGACGTGGTCAGCGGCGACGCCTTCGCGCAGGACGCGGACGCGGTGGCCGAGCAGGTCCTCGACGGCGTGAAGCCGGGCTCCCTGGTGGTCATGCACTGCACGCGCAGCGCGGCCCCGGTCACGGAGCAGGCGATCCGCCGCATCGTCCCGGAACTCCGGGCCCGCGGCTACCGCTTCGTGAAGGTCTCGGAGCTGATGAGCGAGAGCTGACGAGCGCGCGGCGGACGCGCCGCCGCTCAGCCCGAGCAGGCCGTGCGCTCCGCCTCCCGCCACTCACAGACCGGGCACAGGGTGATGCCCTTCGTGGACTCCGGGTACTCGGTCGGCTCCTGGCACAGCACACAGGCGGCGAAGGGACCCTCGGCGGCCGGTTCGGGCTTCGGACCGGACTCCGGGCCGGCACAGTACGACGTGGACTCGGTGGATTCGGTCATGTCGTTCATGTCTTCGAGCGTACTCACTCCAGACGCGCCGTGGCCCCGCACGCGAGGGCCGCGCACGCCGCCGCGAGGAGCACGGCGCCCCCACAGGCGAGCCACGGCGGGTGAGCGGCCGCCGTGCGGGCCCCGGTGATCAGGGCCGTCATCGCGTGCTTCGCCGGAGAGCCGGTGGTCACCAGGGCGAGCAGCGAGCCCGGGACCAGGGCCGCGACGGACCAGCCGGGCGCCCGGACGAAGGGGCGGGACGCCAGCGCGCCCACGGCGGCGCCCGTCAGGGCGCAGGCCAGAGCCGCCAGGAGCCCCGTCGTCACGGCGGCTGGCGCGGTGACACCCCGCCGGTCTCCGGTCGCCGTCACCGCGAGGACCGCGACCGCGCCGACGAGGGCGGGCAGGACGGTCCCGGTGACGAGCGCAGCGAGATGTGCGCGGCCCCGGCCGGCCGCCGCCGCGACGACGCTCCGGGCGGCGGACGGCTCCTGCGTGACGCAGATCCGTACGGACCAGGCGGTGACGGGGAGCAGCGCGGCGGCGGTGAAGCCGAGCGCGCCGAGGACGGGCTCGCCCGCGTTGACGCCGACGGCGAGGAAGGCCGCGTACAGGAGGAGCGGTGCGAGCCAGCGCTGCGAGCGGAGCAGCAGGCCGGTCTGGTAGCGCAGGAGCGCCGTCATACGCGTACGCCTTCGGAGCCGAGGTGGTGGACGTGCCAGGAGGCGGCGAGGAGCGCACTCAGCAGGGCGTCGGAGTGGGCGCCGTCGACGACGAGGACGGTGGTGCCGTCGCCCTCGCCGCCGGGTCCGGGGGCGACGTCGGGGTGACCGGGAAGTCGCTCCGGGGGCGGGAGGGGGCGCGGGCCGCCGGAGACGGTGATCCGCACGCGCGGCCGCGGCCCGGCGCCCGCGCGGACCGCGCCCTCGGCCTCCCGCACCCGTCCCTCCCGCACCTCGTACACCGCGGACGGCTCCCCCGCCAGCCGCCGCGGGTCGTGGTCGACGAAGACGACGGTTGCGCCGGCCGCCCTGCGGGCGCGGACGGCCGCGTCCAGTTCCGCACGCGCGCCCGTGTCGAGGCCGGTCCAGGCCTCGTCGAGGACGAGGAGGGACGGGCCTGCGAGGAAGGCCTGGGCCACGGCGACCTTCTGGCTCGTGCCTTTGGAGAGCTCCGCCATGGCCGTACGGGCGTGCTCGCCCGCCCCGAAACGCTCCAGCCACTCCGACGCCCCGGCCCGCGCCGCCCGCGCGCCCAGCCCCTGGACGCGTCCCAGGTGGACCAGGTAGTCGGCGGCCGTGAAGGGCAGCGCGGCAGGGAAGCGTTCGGGGACGTACGCCGTGCGGGGCGGGCGACCCGTGACGCGCCCCGCGGTGGGCGCGTCGACGCCGGCGACGAGCCGGAGCAGGGTCGACTTACCGGTGCCGTTCGTGCCGACGATCCGGACGAGGGTCCCGGCGGGCAGGTCGAGGTCCACCTCGCGGAGGATCCACGCCCCTCGGAGGCCGTGCCGGCGCCCGACCCGCTCCAGCCTCAATTCGAGGTCTTCTGCGGGGTGAGCTCGCTGGGCCGGACGACGACGAAGCCCTGGCCCTCCAGCTTGAGCTGCACCGCCTCGCCCGAGCCGCCGCGGATCATCGAGCCGACGGACTGCGAGCGGTGGAGCGAGGTGTGCAGCTGCTCGCTCCAGCCGACGACGGCGTCGGTGTCGACGAAGACCGGGGCCTGCGGGGTGACGGGGATGACGATCGGGGTGCCCTCGCACATGAGGGCGACCTTGCCGTATCCGGAGAAGACGGAGTTGAAGAGGCCGCCGCTGGTCATGCCGGCGCCCTTCACGGTCTTGATCTCGTAGTGGAGGGAGGCGTCGAAGCAGAGCACGTTGCGGCCGTTGACCGAGAAGGCGTCGCCCTGCTCGATCTCGACGATGAAGCAGTTCTGCGCCTCGTGGGCGAACCACGCCTCGCCCTGGCCGCGCACGGCCATCAGGGCCAGGCCCTCGCCGGTGACGGCCCGCTTGAGCAGGCCGCCGATGCCCTGGCTCTTGCGCTCGAACTGGAGGTTGCCGCGGAAGGCGATCATCGATCCCTGGCGGGCGTGCATCTCGCCGTTGACGGTGTATTTGACGGATTTGGCGTTCTGGAGGGTCATCCCCGGGAAATCTGCGGTCTCGGCGAGGTGTTCGCCGGTGAAAAGATCACTCTTCATGAGGGGCATCCTGGCCCGGAACTGCTCGTTCCTCCAAGAACCGCTTGTGACGGCAGTGGCAGACTTGCCCGGTGAGCAGCAATGAGACCGATCTTCGTGATGAGAAGCCCCAGTTCGTCCTGCCGTTGGTCGTGCGGATCGAACGGGACGCGCCGCCGTCCCGTACCGACGCCCTGGAGACCGCCGCGCGCGCCGTCCTGGAGATCCTCACCGACGACCGCTCGCTCGGCGAGGGCGAGTGGGCACAGGCCATGACCGACTGGGAGGACGCCAGGATCCGCAAGGTGGTGCGCCGGGCGCGCGGCGCGGAGTGGCGGCGCGCGGGCGCGCTCCCGGGGATCACCGTCGACGGCCTGGAGGCGGAGGTACGGGTCTTCCCGCCCGTCCCGCTCGACGGCTGGCCCAGGGAACTCGCCAAGCTCCAGGTCTCGGGCACCGATCTCGACGACCCGGCGGCACCCGGACCCGTACCGGACGGTGCGGTGGTGCTGTGGATCAACCCCGAACTCGACATGTCGGCGGGCAAGACGATGGCCCAGGCCGGGCACGGGGCGCAGCTTCTGTGGTGGGCGATGGACGACGCCGAACGGAAGGCCTGGCACGAGGCCGGTTTCCCGCTCGCGGTCCGCACCGCGTCGGCCGAGGAGTGGCCCGCCCTGACAGCGAGCGGTCTCCCGCTGGTCCGTGACGCGGGATTCACGGAGATCGCCCCCGGCCCCACCGTGGTGGCCGAGGGAAGCGACCGATTCGCCCGGGGGCTGCGGCTGCCTCGGCCGTAGCGCCGCGGACGGTCGCGGTGGCCACCCCGTGCCGGACCGTTCAGCCTCACGCGTCACGCGGTCCGGCGCACCGGTGCGGTCCCCCCGCCGGTGCGGAGGGCCGGCCCCCCGTTCCGCGTGACCGAAACGGAACCTCAAATCAACCTCTGAACGTGACCCTCCCTGGATTCGAACGGTTTCGCCGGGGCCATCACGAGGGTGACTGAGGACCGAAGGAGGGGGACATGACGGAACTCGGCATCGGCATCGGCTGGCGTCCCGAGATCGCTGACGCGGTGGAGGGACTGTCCGGCATCGACTGGGTGGAGGTCGTCGCGGAGAACATCTGCGCCGACCATCTGCCCGACTCCCTGACGCGGCTGCGCGAGCGCGGCGTCACCGTCGTGCCGCACGGCGTCTCGCTGGGACTCGGGGGCGCGGACCGCCCCGACCCGGCGCGGCTCGCCGCGCTCGGCGAGAAGGCGGTGGCGCTCGGGGCGCCGCTGGTCACGGAACACATCGCGTTCGTCCGGGCCGGGGGGCCGCTCACGGCGACCCCGCAGCTCGAAGCGGGCCATCTGCTTCCCGTACCCAGGACCCGGGACGCGCTCGACGTGCTCTGCGAGAACGTACGGATCGCGCAGGACGCGCTGCCCGTACCGCTCGCCCTGGAGAACATCGCGGCCCTCGTCTCGTGGCCCGGCGAGGAGATGTCGGAGGGACGCTTCCTGGCGGAGCTCGTGGAGCGTACGGGGGTACGGCTCCTCATCGACGTCGCCAATCTGCACACCAACCACGTCAACCGGGGCGAGGACCCGGTGCGGGCCCTGTCGGAGCTCCCGGTGGAGGCGATCGCGTACGTGCACGTGGCGGGCGGTGTCGAGCGGGACGGGGTCTGGCACGACACGCACGCGCATCCCGTGCCGGCGGCGGTGCTCGACGTACTGGCGGACCTCGCGTCCCGGGTCGCGCCGCCCGGTGTGCTGCTGGAGCGGGACGACGACTTTCCTCCCGCGGAGGAGTTGGCGGACGAACTCCGGGCGATCCGCGCGACCCTGACCGGCGCCGGGGACTCGGCCCCGGCCGGGGGGCGCCGGGGTGCGGGCCACGGGATGAGGGTGCCGCGCGGTGCGGCGGTACCGGCGCAGCCGCTGCTCATCGGCGCCGGGGCCCGGGTCTCCGGCGGGTTCATGCCCAGTGCCGTGCCGGTCGCGCCCGACGTCCCCGACGTCCCCGACGCCGCAGCGGAGACCGCGCCCACGCCCGGCGCTCGGCAGCGCGTCGCCGTCGCCCAGGCCGCTCTGCTGTCCGCGCTCGTCGCCGGGACTCCCGTGCCCGAGGGATTCGACAGCAGACGGCTCGGCGTGCAGAGCCGGGCGCTCGCGGCGAAGCGGGCCGGGGTCGTCGCGAAGGTCGCGCCGGAGCTCCCCGAGATCCTGGGCAGGGGCTTCCGGCCGGCGTTCCTCACGTACGCCAGATCCCGGCCCATGACCGGCGGCTACCGCCGCGACGCACTCGACTTCGCCGAGCATCTGCTGGTCGCCGGGCGGCCGGAGGATCCGGCGGCCCGGCGGCGGCTCACGGAGTGGTGGCAGGACCGTTCGGGCAGCCGCCCGCCGGGCCGCGCCGCCCGGTTCGTGCGGGCCGCCCGGCACGCACTGGTAAGGAAGTGAGGTGCTCGTGAACGCCCTGGTCGCTCTCTTCTACGTCGCCGGCATCACCGGCATCACGGTGCTCGTCACCCGGGTCGTCCGCACCCGCGGGGGCTCCGGCGGACCCGTCCACGACCGGTACGAGGCCGCCTTCCTCAACGGCGGTCCCGCCAGGGTCGTCGACACCGCCCTGACCGCCCTCCAGGCGGACGGCAGGCTGGCGATCGGCGGCCCCGGCATCGTGGCCGTCGTCCGTCCCGTCGCGCACGACCCGGTGGAGCGCGCCGTGCTCCAGGCGCACGCCGCCGCCCCGCACGGGGCCCTGCACCACCTGCGGACGGCCGTCATGCGGCACCCGGCGGTCCAGGAGATCGGCGACGGGCTCGCGACGCGCGGGCTCGTCGTCGATCCGGCGGTCCGGCGCACCACGCTCCGGTGGTGCGCCGTGCTCGGCATCACGGCCCTGGCGCTGTTCCCCGTGTCGATCATCCTCACGGCGATGGACCTGGCCACCACCGCCGGGCCCTCGTTCCCCTTCGTCTTCAAGGTGGTGCCGGTGGTGCTCGCCGCCGGTGTCACGGCGCTCGTCTGCGGGTCGCTCGCCGCCGGGCAGGTGACCCCGGCCGGCCGGCGCGCGGTCTTCGCGTACGGGCGGGACCACGCCCATCTCCCGGACGCCGCCCTGCTCGTGGCCCTGCACGGGCTCCGGGCGCTGCCCGATCCGGTACTGCGGGGGCAGCTCGTGGCCGCCGCCCGGATCTACGGGCCGCCGCGGCGACGCGGAGGCGGCAGGCGCCCCGTGCCGTACGCGCACGCCACCACGGACTCGGACGCGGACGACGCCTTCGCGGTGCCCGTCGTGTGGTGCGCGGGGACCAGCGCCTGTGGCGGCGGGGGAGGTGGCGGGGGCGGAAGCTCCTGCTCCGGCGGCGGGTCCGGCTCGTCCTGCTCGTCCGCCTGTTCCGGGGGCGGCCCCAGCTGCGGTGGAGGCGGGGGCGGGGGCGGGAGTTCCTGCTCCAGTTCGAGCTCCAGCTCGTGCTCCAGCTCCAGTTCCAGTTCCAGCGGGAGTTCGTGTTCCAGCTCCAGCAGCTGACCACCCGTTCGGGTGGCGGGCCCGCCCCGCCTCCCGTACAACTCGGACATGGTCTGGGTTCCGTTGCTGCTCGTGGCGTGTGTGGTGGCCGGTGCCGGCTGCGCGCGGCTCTGCCGGGCGACGCTCGCGGCGGCCCGGCCCGCGCTCGGTGACGCGCCCGCCGCGGAAGGGCCCGGACTCACCGTCGGCGAAGCGGCCTATCTCGCCGGAGGGCCGCTGCGGGTCACCGATCTCACCCTCGTGTCCATGCACCGGGAACGGCGGCTGTTCCTCGCCCGTACCGGCTGGGCGACGCTCGTGGACGGCGACGCGTGCGCGGGGGACGAGCTGGAGCGGGCCGTGATCGGTGCCCTGGGCCCTGCGGGGCAGGCGCCGATTCCCGCCGTACGTCCGCTGGTCGCCGCCGCCGATCCCGTCCACCTGCTCGCGGAGCGGCTCGTCGCACGGGGGCTCGCCGTGTCCGCGGCGGGCCGGCAGGAGGTCGCCGCCGGGCTGCGCACGGTGCGGGCGGGCCTTCTGCTGAGCCTGGTTCTCGGGACGGTGTCCGCGCTGCTCGTACCGGCCGCCGAGCGGGCCCCGGTCCTCGCCGGGTTCGCGCTGCCGCTGCTCGCGTCGGGGCTCTGTCTGCTGATCGGGCGGACCGAGGTGTACCCGTACACCCGCTGGGCGTCACCCGTCGGGCAGCGACTGCTCGCGGGGCTCTCCCCCGCCGATCCGCTGACGGCCCTCGCCACGCGCGGGCCCGGAGTGCTGGAACCGGAGCTCCGCGCCGCGCTGCGCGGCGGGGGCTGAGGGCGCACGGCCCGGGGAAGGGCGAGAAAGCCCGGGGGCCCTCGGGCTTCAAGGGCGAAAAGGCCCCGGAAATGACGCCGGTGGGGGGGGGGGGGGGGGGGGGGGGAGCGGGGGAGGGGAGGGGGGGGGGGGGGGGGGGGGGGGGTGGGCGCTGCGAGGGGGGCAGGAGGGGGGGGGGGGGGGGGGCACGGGGGGGGGGGGGGGGCC
>NZ_JBVHZJ010000002.1:99556-103293 GCF_055574655.1 Streptomyces sp. NPDC029956
TCCTCCCCACACAAAAGACCCCCCCCCCCCCCCGCCCCCCCCCCCCCCCCCCCCCCCCCCCACCCGGAGCCGGACCCGGTGTCGCTGGAGCGGCAGGCCATGGTGACGCCTGTCGTCTGATCTTCCGGGTCGAAGGGTGGCGCGGCCGGCCGGGAGCCGGGCCACCACCAGGTTCTCGTACGGCCGTCAGGCCAGGCCCGCCACCAGGTCGGCGACGCTCTTGCGGCGACCGGTGTAGAACGGGACCTCTTCGCGGACGTGCATCCGCGCCTCGGAGGCACGCAGGTGACGCATGAGGTCCACGATGCGGTGCAGCTCGTCGGCCTCGAAGGCGAGGAGCCACTCGTAGTCGCCGAGGGAGAAGGAGGCGACCGTGTTGGCGCGGACGTCCGGGTAGCCACGGGCCATCTTGCCGTGGTCGGCGAGCATCCGGCGGCGGTCCTCGTCCGGCAGCAGGTACCAGTCGTAGGAGCGCACGAAGGGGTAGACCGAGACGTAGTCGCGCGGGTTCTCGTCGGCCAGGAAGGCCGGGATGTGCGACTTGTTGAACTCGGCGGGGCGGTGCAGCGCCATGTTCGACCAGACCGGCTCCAGGGCACGGCCCAGGCGGGTGCGGCGGAAGAGGTTGTACGCCCCCTGGAGCTCGTCGCTCGTCTCGGCGTGCCACCAGATCATCACGTCGGCGTCGGCGCGCAGACCGGAGAGGTCGTACGTGCCGCGGACGGTGATGTCCTTGGCCGCGAGCTGGTCGAACAGCTCCTGGACCTCGTCGGCGTAGCCACCGCGGTCCTCGGGGAGAACGTCGCGCAGCTTGAAGACGGACCACAGGGTGTAGCGGATGACCTCGTTGAGGTCCTTCGCCTTCTTACCGGCGTTCGGGATCTTTTCGGGCGCACTCATACGCCTATTCTCGCCCGTCACAGGGAGTGCCCCGCACCGGGGTCGGTCCTTTTCGACGTGGCGATGATCTCGTCGGCCGCCCGATGGGCCGAGGCGATGCAGGCGGGGATGCCGACGCCGTCGTACGCGGCGCCCGCGACGCGCAGTCCGGGAAGGGCGGCGACGGCCTCGCGGACCCGGGCGACCCGGGCGAGGTGGCCGACCGGGTACTGCGGCAGGCCGCCGATCCAGCGGGTCACCGTGGTGGCGACGGGCCGGGCGGTGAGTCCGGTGGCGGCGGCGAGGTCCTTGAGGGAGGCGGCGACGAGATCGGTGTCCTCGCGGTGCACCTGCTCCTCCTCGCCGTGGCGGCCGACGGAGGTCCGCAGCACGAAGAGGTCGGGGGCGCCGTCGGCGACCCACTGCCACTTCTGCGAGGAGAAGGTGGAGGCCTTGATCGTGTGGCCGTCGACGGGCGGCACGAGGAACCCAGAGCCCGGCAGGGCGGGCAGCCCCGGGCCGGCCGGGGCGGGCATGTCGGTGCGGCGGAAGGCCAGTGTGACCAGGGCCATGGAGGCGTACGCGACGGCGTCGAGCTCGGCGGCGGCGGTGGGCGCGTGCGGGGCGAGGAGCGCGGCGGCGGGCCCGGCGGGGGTGGCGAGGACGACGGCGTCGGCGGTGAGGACCCGGTCGCCGCTGACGACCTGCCAGCCGGTGGTCCCGGTGCGGCGCAGCCCGGTCACGGGCGCGTCGGTGAGGATCTCGCCGCCGGCGGCGCGGACGGCGTCGGCGACGGCGCCGGGCAGGGTGCCGACACCGCCGTCGACGCCGAGGAAGACGGAGCCGCCGAGGCCGGTGGCGGCGCCCGCCGCGTCGGCGGGGACGGCCGCCCCGGCCTGCTGGACGGCGCGGACGGCGGCGGTGAGGGTGGGCCGGGTGCGGGCGGCCTCGAAGAGGGCGGGGACGGCGGCCTTCATCGAGATGCGGTAGGCGTCACCGGCGTACACCCCGCCGAGGAGGGGTTCCACGAGCCGGTCGACGACCTCGTGGCCCATGCGGGCGGCGACGTACGCGCCGATGGCGATGTCGTCGCCGATCTCGGTGGGGGGCAGTTCGGCGTCGAGGCCGATCCGGCGCACGCCCTCCGCGGAGAGCAGTCCCTCGACGGCGTGGGCGTCGCCGGGGACGCCCATGACGTGGCCCTTGGGCATGGGGACGAGTGCGCCCCGGGACCAGACGGACGCGGTGGTCGTGCCGGGGGCCTGGAGCCGGTCGCCGAGGCCGACGGCCCGGGCGAGGGCGACCGCTTCGGGGCGGCGGGCGAGCAGCGACTCGGCGCCGAGGTCCACGGGGGCGCCCGCGATCTCTCCGGCGAGCAGCTTGCCGCCGAGCCGCGGTCCCGCTTCGAGGAGGGTCACCCGGTGGCCGGCGACGGCCAGCCGGTGGGCGGCGGCGAGTCCGGCGATACCGCCTCCGGCGACGACGACATGGGGTCCCGTGGTGTCCGCGTTCATGGGACCACTCTCTCAAATCGCCCATCGGCGCCGGTTCAGAGGCTCCCCCTGCCGCCCGCTCCCGTTCCGAGGCCGGACCGTGACCGCATCGCTACCGCCGGAGGGCAACCCGTCCGGTGGGCCGACACGTCGAACCGGCGACACCTACCACCCCTGGGGGGGACTCGATGAGGAACTCACGTACGACCGGGAGAACGCGAGCGACGGCCGGCGCGGCCCTGCTCACCGCCGCGCTGGTGCTGACCGGCTGCGGAGCCGGCGGGGCCGGAGGCGGCACGGCCGGGGACTCCAAGCGGGACATGGGCGCGGAGGCGCCCGCGAACGCCGAGGCGGCGCGGGGAGCCGCCGACGGCTACGCGGGATCGGGCGCCGGGAAGGCCACGTCGGCGCCCTCGAAGGCGCCCGCGCAGCAGCACGTCATCCGTACCGCCTCGCTGTCCGTGGAGGTCGCCGATGTGACGAAGGCCCTGGTCACGGCCCGCGACGTGACGGCCGGCGCGGGCGGGCGCGTCGAGAACGAGTCGACGGAGCGGGTCGACGAGGGGTACGTCACCTCGCGCATCGTGCTGCGGGTGCCGCAGGAGCGGTACGACTCGGTTCTCACCGAGCTCGCCGGTACGGGGAAGCTGCTGGCCCGCAAGGCCGATGCCAAGGACGTCACCGAGCAGGTGGTGGACGTGGAGAGCCGGATCGCCACCCAGCGCGCGAGCGTGGCGCGGGTGCGGGCGCTGATGGACCGGGCGGAGCGGCTGACCGACGTGGTGACCCTGGAGGGCGAGCTGAGCCGGCGTCAGGCGGACCTGGAGTCGCTGCTCGCCCAGCAGTCCTCGCTGAAGGACCGGACGTCGCTGGCGACGATCACCCTGCAGCTCAGCGAGAAGGAGAAGGCTCCGGCGAAGGAGGCCGAAGAGGGCCGTCCGGGCTTCCTCGACGCCCTCTCCGGCGGCTGGAACGCCCTGGTGGGCGTCGTGACCTGGATCGTGATCGTCCTGGCCGCCCTCGCCCCGTGGATCGCGGTCGCCCTGATCGTCTTCGTCGTCTGGCACCGTCTGATCCGCCCGCGCGTCGCCCGCCGGGCCGGCACCACGTCCGCGCCGGTGCCGGTGCCGCGGCCCGCGGGGACCGGCCCGGAGCGGAACGCCGCCGGGGCGGTGACCTCTCCGGCGACTCCGGAGGCGCCCGAGAAGTAGCGTCGTCCCATGAGCGAACGACTGGTGGTCATCGGTGGCGGGGGGGGGGGGGGGTCCCCCCCCCCCCCCGCGCGCCGGCCCCAGGGGTCGGAAAAGACGGGGGCCGCCGCTTTCGCGCGGGGGCCACTCTCCCCTTCCTCCAGCTCCCGCACCT
>NZ_JBVHZJ010000002.1:103303-215483 GCF_055574655.1 Streptomyces sp. NPDC029956
GGGTGGTACCCTTCCTGGCGACCCGGGGGGCCCCGAAGAGGTAGCGTCGCCCCCCGAGCAACCGCTTGTGGGTCATCGGTGGCGACGGGGGGGGGCTTCCCCCCCCTCCCCAGGCGCGCAGGCTCAAGGGGCCGGACGAGCTGGAGATCGTCGCGTTCGAGCGCGGTCACTTCTCCTCGTACTCGGCCTGCGGCATCCCGTACTGGGTCGGCGGTGACGTCGCCACCCGCGACGAGCTGATCGCGCGCTCCCCCGAGGAGCACCGGGCGCGCGCCGTCGACCTGCGGATGCGGACGGAGGTGACGGCGCTCGACGTGCCCGGCCGGCGGGTCCTCGCACGGGACCTGGAGACCGGTACGGAGACCTGGACGGACTACGACAAGCTGGTGGTCGCGACGGGCGCCCGCCCCAAGCGGCCGGCGCTGCCGGGGATCGACGCCCCCGGGGTGCACGGGGTGCAGACCCTGGACGACGGGCAGGCCCTGCTCGACTCGCTGGACGCGACCCCGGGGCGGCGGGCGGTCGTGGTCGGCGCGGGCTACATCGGCGTGGAGATGGCCGAGGCGCTCCTCAACCGGGGCTACGAGGTGACGGTCCTGCACCGGGGAGAGCAGCCGATGGCGACGCTGGACCCGGACATGGGCCGCCTGGTGCACCGGGCGATGGACGGTCTGGGGATCACGACGGTCGCCTCGGCGGAGGTCACGAAGATCCTCACCGGCGAGGACGGCCGGGTCAGGGCGGTGGCGACGGACGAGGCCGAGTATCCGGCGGATGTGGTCGTCCTGGGCATGGGCGTGGTGCCGGAGACCTCGCTCGCCCGCGCGGCGGGGCTGCCCCTGGGGGCGCACGGCGGGCTGCTCACCGATCTGGCGATGCGGGTCCGCGGCCACGAGGACATCTGGGCGGGCGGTGACTGCGTGGAGGTCCTGGACCTGGTCTCGGGCCGCGAGCGGTACGTGCCGCTGGGGACGCACGCGAACAAGCACGGTCAGGTCATCGGGTCCAACGTCGGCGGCGGCTACGCGACGTTCCCGGGGGTCGTGGGCACGGCGGTGTCCAAGGTCTGCGACCTGGAGCTCGCCCGGACCGGCCTGCGGGAGAAGGACGCCCGGGAGGTGGGGCTGCGGTACGTGACGGTGACCGTGGAGTCGACGAGCCGGGCCGGGTACTACCCGGGGGCCGCGGCGATGACGGTGAAGATGCTGGCCGAGCGGCGCACGGGCCGGCTGCTCGGGGTGCAGATCGTGGGCCGGGAGGGGGCGGCGAAGCGGGTGGACGTCGCGGCCGTGGCGCTGACGGCGGGGATGACGGTGGAGCGGATGACGGCTTTGGACCTCGGGTACGCGCCACCGTTCTCGCCGGTCTGGGACCCGGTCCTGATCGCGGCCCGCAAGGCGACGGCGGCGGTCCGCGCGGCGGGCTGACGACAGCACGACGGCCGCCGGGGTCTCCCCCGGCGGCCGTCGGACAGGCGTCGCGGGTGCGTCAGACGGCCGTCCTGGTGTGGACGTACTCGACGAGCCGGGACAGGGCGTCCGGGTCCATCGACGGCATGACGCCGTGGCCCAGGTTGAAGACGTGCCCCTCGAGGTTCTTCGCGGCGGCCAGGACCTCGTCCGTCTTGGCCTCGACGACCTCGCGCCCGGCGAACAGCACGGCCGGGTCCAGGTTGCCCTGGAGGGCCTTGCCGGGGCCGACGCGGCGGGCGGCCTCGTCGAGCGGGACGCGCCAGTCGACGCCGACGACGTCCGCGCCGGCCTCGCCCATGAGGCCGAGCAGCTCGCCCGTACCGACACCGAAGTGGATGCGCGGGACGCCGTACCCGGCGACCGCGTCGAACACCTTCACGGAGGCCGGCATCACCGAGCGGCGGTAGTCGGCCGGGGCGAGGGCGCCGACCCAGGAGTCGAAGAGCTGGACGGCGGAGGCGCCGGCCTCGATCTGGACCTTGAGGAAGGCCGAGGTGATCTCGGCGAGACGGTCGAGCAGATCGGCCCACAGCTGCGGGTCGCCGTACATCATCGCCTTGGTGCGCTCGTGGCTGCGCGACGGGCCGCCCTCGACGAGGTAGCTCGCGAGGGTGAAGGGCGCGCCCGCGAAGCCGATGAGCGGGGTGTCGCCCAGCTCCTCGGTGAGCATCCCGATGGCCTCGGTGACGTAGTGGACGTCCTCGGGGGTCAGGTCGCGCAGCCGGTCCAGGTCGGCACGGGTGCGGATCGGGTCGGCGACGACCGGACCCACGCCGGGCTTGATGTCGAGGTCGAGGCCGATGGCCTTGAGGGGGACGACGATGTCGCTGAAGTAGATCGCGGCGTCGACCTTGTGGCGGCGGACCGGCTGGAGGGTGATCTCGGTGACCAGCTCGGGCCGCATGCAGGACTCGAGCATGGGGATGCCCTCGCGCACCTTGAGGTACTCGGGGAGCGAGCGCCCGGCCTGCCGCATGAACCAGACGGGGGTGTGCGGCACGGGCTCCCGCCGGCACGCCTTGAGGAACGCGGAGTCGTGCGTCCGCGACTGCTGCTTCGTCTGCTGGCCCTGCGGGCTGTCGTTGGCACTCACGCCCAGAATCTTCGCATGTGGCGGGAAGCCGCTCGTCCGGGCAGGGTGTCCCTCCCTGCACGGAGGGCCCGTTCCGCCTACTCTTCCCCGCATGGCTGCGGCTCAGGGACATTTTTCCGATCATTCCGACGGCGATCGAGGGACGGACGAAACGGCGGACAGTACGGAGGCGAACCCGGTTCCACCCGCGTTCCGGCGGGCGGTGGAGGCGTTGCGCTCGGCGCGGCTGCGACCCGAGATCGAGATCGACCCCACGAGGCCGCCGCAGCGCCTCGCCCCGTACGCGTACGCGGTGGAGGCGGCCGTCGTGGACGGCGAGGAGGACCTCGCGGACGGGCGGCTCGTGCTGCTGCACGATCCGGACGGCCACGAGGCCTGGAAGGGCACGTTCCGCCTTGTGACGCTGGTCCGGGCGGAGCTGGAGCCGGAGATGGCGGCGGATCCGCTGCTGCCCGAGGTGTGCTGGTCCTGGCTGACCGGGGCGATGGAGGCCCGGGGGCTCGCGTACGGGGAGGCGAGCGGCACGGTCACGATGGCGGGCTCGCACTACTTCGGCGGTCTCGCGGACCGCAGGCCCGCGACGCAGATCGAGATCCGGGCGTCCTGGACGCCGCGCGAGGGTCTGGGCGGTGTGCCGGACACCGGGGCGCACCTGGCGGCCTGGTGCGATCTGCTCTGCCAGATCGCGGGACTGCCGCCGGCGCCGGCCGACCCGGCGACGGGCGCGGCGGGGACGGTGTCGGGTGCGGGGATCGTCTCGCTGCCCCAGCGGCGGGGGCCGCAGCAGGTCTGAGGGGTGGGATCAAGCCAACCTTCGAAGCGTCCGAACGACGGCCCCGGCGCTCCCTCTCAGGGGTGAAACGAGGGGGCCCGCTCGTAGGATGATCGATCACGCGTCCGAATTGCCCTAATTATTACTCACCAAATCGTGATCTTTCCCTAAAGGCGGGCGGCCCAGCTGCCGAAGGAACCAGTGACCCCTTCACAGCACGGGTTCGCCCCCGGCTTCTTCCCCGAGCCGGCTCCGTCCCGCACCCTTCCCCCCAGGAGGCCTGGTGTCCGTTCTCCTCGAGCAGCCCGCAAGCCTGGTCGCCTACCGCCCGAACAAGCCGACGGCCATGGTCGTCGTGGCCGACCCGCGCGTCCGCTCCACCGTGACCCGCCACCTGTGGGCCCTCGGAGTACGCGACGTGATCGAGGCTTCTTCCATCGCGGAGGCACGTCCCCGCGTCGGCAACCCGCGCGACATCTGCGTTGCCGACGTCCACCTGCCCGACGGCAGCGGCCTGACCCTGCTGTCCGAGACCCGCGCCGCGGGCTGGCCCAACGGCCTCGCCCTCTCGGCGGCGGACGACATCGGTGCCGTACGCAACGCCCTGGCGGGCGGCGTGAAGGGCTATGTCGTCACCGGCACCCGTACGAACATCGGCCACCCCACCCGACCCGGCGCCGCCCCCATCGGCGCCGCGGCCGCGCGGCTCGGTCACCGCCGCCCCCCGGGTGCCCCGAGCCACCCGGGCGGCTACCGCGAGCTCTCCGGCCGTGAGGTCGAGGTGCTCCGGCTCGTCGCGGAGGGCCAGTCGAACAAGGCGATCGGCGTCTCCATGGGCCTCTCTGCCCTCACCGTGAAGAGCCACCTCGCCCGGATCGCCCGCAAGCTGGGCACCGGCGACCGCGCCGGCATGGTCGCGGTGGCCCTTCGGACGGGGATCATCCACTGAGGAACCGCTGTACGAGAAGCCGGCGCCTGTCGACGGAACGTTCCGTCGACAGGCGCCTGCCGTTCACCGATACCCTTGACAGGTGACCGACGCCCAAGAGACCGCAGCAGACACAGCACTGCGCACCACCGGGGGCGGCCCCCCGGACGACGATGTCCCTGCGAATGGGCTTCCGATCCCGTTGCTGGAGCCCCGCGAGGGGATTCCGCCCGTCGTCGAGACCGAGGACGCCCTCGCCGAGGTGATCGCCGCCTTCGCGGCCGGCCGCGGCCCCGTCGCCGTGGACGCCGAGCGTGCCTCCGGCTACCGCTACGGCCAGCGCGCCTATCTCGTCCAGCTCCGCCGCGAGGGCGCCGGTACCGCGCTCATCGACCCGGTGGGCTGCTCCGACCTCTCCGGACTCGGCGAAGCCCTCGCCGGGACCGAGTGGATCCTGCACGCCGCGACGCAGGACCTCCCGTGCCTGCGCGACATAGGCATGCTCCCGACGTCGCTGTTCGACACCGAGCTGGCCGGGCGGCTCGCGGGCTTCCCGCGCGTCGGCCTCGGCGCGATGGTCGAGTCCGTCCTGGGCTACGCCCTGGAGAAGGGCCACTCCGCCGTCGACTGGTCCACCAGGCCGCTGCCCGAGCCCTGGCTGCGGTACGCGGCCCTCGACGTGGAACTCCTCGTCGACCTGCGGGACGCCCTGGAGAAGGAGCTCGACCGGCAGGGCAAGCTCGAATGGGCGCACCAGGAGTTCGACGCGATCGCCTCGGCCCCGCCCGCCCCGCCGCGCAAGGACCCGTGGCGGCGCACCTCCGGCATGCACAAGGTGCGGCGCCGTCGCCAGATGGCGGTCGTACGGGAGCTGTGGACGGCCCGTGACCAGGTCGCCCAGCGGCGGGACGTCTCCCCCGGCAAGGTGCTGAGCGACGCGGCGATCGTGGAGGCGGCGCTCGCGGTGCCGGTGAACGTGACCGCGCTCACCGCGCTGCCCGGTTTCGGGCACCGCATGGGCCGCCGCCAGCTGGAGCAGTGGCAGGCGGCCGTCGACCGGGCCCGCGCCCTGCCCGAGAGCGAGCTTCCCCAGCCGGGCCAGCAGGTGGCCGGCCCGCCGCCGCCGCGCGCCTGGGCGGACAAGGACCCGGTCGCCGCGGCCCGACTGTCGGCGGCGCGCGCGGCGGTCTCGGCCCTCGCGGAGGAGCTCAACCTGCCGCAGGAGAACCTGATCACCCCGGACACGGTGCGCCGGGTCTGCTGGGAGCCGCCGGCCCCGGCCGACGCGGCCGGCGTCGCCGCCGCCCTCGCGGGGCACGGCGCGCGCGCCTGGCAGGTCGGCCTGGTGACCCCGCTCCTGGTGAAGGCGCTGACGGCGACCGCGTGACCCGCTCGCCCGGAGAGCCCCTGGACGGTGAGAACCGCCAGGGGCTCCGTCGTGCCTACGGGGCGGGGCTGAGGTTGCCGTCGGTGTCCATGTCGAAGACGCCGTTGGTCTTGCCGTCGACCTTGTGGTGCTTGAGCCAGTGCTTCGAGAGGTTGTGGACGTTCTTGTGCTGCATCTCCCACACCACCGAATGCCCCGCGCACGCCAGCTTGACCATCAGTTTGTGGGCGCCCGCGACGGCGTCGTAGAGGGCGGGGACGGAGAAGTCGAGTTCCGGGTCCGGGTTGGGGGGTGACGTGTTCACCTGCTTGTCGTACTCCCCGTACACCATCAGCACGGGGACGCTTCCTCCGAGCACGCCGCCCTGTGCCGCGGTGGTCTTGTTCCATCCCCACCGCCAGAAGTTCCTGATCCGGTTGCGCCCCTCCCCGACCGGCCCCCAGGTGCTGCCGACCGGGTCGCTCTTCATGATCGCGTTCCACGCCGCCTCGACGACGGCGTCCTCGCGCTGGCCGTCGCAGTGCACCTCGGTCTTCCAGTTGTCGCCGAATCCGCCCTTCGTGCCGAGGAAGGTCGGGAAGCCCGGTCGCGGCAGCGAGGCGGGCGGGTTCGACGTTCCCTTGGGCGGGAAGATCGGTGCCAGGAGGAACAGGCTCTCGACCTTCGTGGGGTTGTTGACCGCGTACGGTCCCATCGTGAAGGCGGCGGCGGACCAGCCGATGAAGGCGACCTTCTCCGCGTCGCACTCGTCCAGGATGTAGTCCACGACGGTGTTCAGCTCGTCCCGGTCGCTGTTCGAGTTGGTCAGCTGGAACGGGTAGTTCGGCGGACCCGGCGTGAAGCCCACCGGCCGGGGCTTCAGCAGGTGCTGGTGGGCCGGGTTGACGTTGCGGGGGTCGTCCATCTTGGGGCGCGGCGACAGCCCGGACCCCTGGAGGTCCATCATGAAGACGTCGTAACCGGCCTTCGCCAGCGCCTCCGCCCAGTTGTACGTCTTGTAGGAGAGGTCGAAGCCGGCGAGCACGGGCACGCTCCGGCCGTGGAGCATGAGGACCGGCCTGCGCGGCTGGCCGGGGGGCGTGCCGTTCCGCTCCCGTACGAAGAGCTCGACGACATCGCCCTTGTTCGCGGGGACGGTGGATGTGTGGGTGACCTTGTGGTCGGTGGTGTCGATGGGCATGGGAGTCCGTTCCGTGGGCCTGGTCGGGGGCCTCGTGCCCCGGGCCGGTGCCAGACTCCGCCCGCCGACGCACGGAGGCGGCGCGACACGGCCGCCGCTCTGGGCCCATCGGGTTGCGGGACCGTCCGATCAGACGGGCGTACGCGGGGGGCGCGCAGTCGGCCCGGTGGCATCCTCGGGGTGTGACCTTCGCCGCTTGGGGCCCAGGGACTGGGCAGCCTGGTTACCCACAAGTAGCATGGGGGAAGCAAGCGCACGCTTAGGCGTGTGCCGCAGCAGTGCCATCCCGCACCCTGGAGGAGAGCCATCGTGCCTCGTACCGTCAGGGACGTCGTCTTCGTCGACGGCGTCCGCACCCCGTTCGGCAAGGCGGGCCCGAAGGGCATCTACCACGAGACCCGCGCCGACGATCTCGTCGTCAAGGCCATCCGGGAGCTGCTGCGCCGCAACCCCGGCCTGGACCCCGCGCAGATCGACGAGGTCGCCATCGCCGCGACCACGCAGATCGGTGACCAGGGTCTGACCCTCGGCCGCACGGCGGGCATCCTCGCCGGACTGCCGCAGTCGGTGCCGGGCTACTCCATCGACCGCATGTGCGCCGGTGCGCTCACGGCCGTGACGAGCGTCGCCGGTTCGATCGCCTTCGGCGCCTACGACGCCGTCATCGCCGGTGGCGTCGAGCACATGGGCCGCCACCCCATGGGTGAGGGCGTCGACCCGAACCCGCGCTTCGTGTCGGAGAAGCTCGTCGACGAGTCCGCCCTCTTCATGGGCATGACCGCCGAGAACCTGCACGACCGCTACCCGAGCATCACCAAGCAGCGCGCCGACGAGTACGCCGTGCGCTCGCAGGAGAAGGCCGCCAAGGCGTACGCCGACGGCAAGATCCAGCAGGACCTGGTGCCGATCTCGGTCCGCCGCACCGACGCCTCCACCGGCGAGACCGGCTGGGGCCTGGTCACCGCCGACGAGCCGATGCGCCCGGGCACCACCCTGGAGTCGCTGGCCGGCCTGAAGACGCCGTTCCGCGTCCACGGCAACGTCACCGCGGGCAACGCGGCCGGTCTCAACGACGGCGCCACCGCCTCGATCATCGCCTCCGAGGACTTCGCCCGCGAGAACGACCTCCCGGTGAAGATGCGCCTCGTCTCGTACGCCTTCGCCGGCGTCGAGCCCGAGGTCATGGGCTACGGCCCGATCCCGGCGACCGAGAAGGCCCTCGCGAAGGCCGGTCTGTCCATCGAGGACATCGACCTCTTCGAGGTCAACGAGGCCTTCGCCGTCCAGGTCCTCGCCTTCCTCGAGCACTACGGCATCGCCGACGACGACGCGCGCGTCAACCAGTACGGCGGCGCCATCGCCTACGGTCACCCGCTCGCCTCCTCCGGCGTCCGCCTCATGACGCAGCTGGCCCGCCAGTTCGAGGAGAACCCGCAGGTCCGCTACGGCCTCAACACGATGTGCGTCGGCTTCGGCATGGGCGCCACGGTCATCTGGGAAAACCCCCACTGGGAGGGCAAGTGAGCACCACCGCCGAGCTTCTGAAGGGCGCCGCGGAGCTCTTCCCCGACGAGGTCGTCACGAGCGCCCACGTACGGCACTTCGAACTGCCCGCGGGCGCGGGCCGGTTCGCCCTGATCACGCTGGACAACGGCTTCGACCACACCAAGCCGACCACCTTCGGCCCGCAGTCGCTCGCCAACCTGAACACGGCGATCGACCAGGTCGAGGCCGAGGCCGCGAACGGTGAGATCACCGGCGTCGGCATCACCGGCAAGCCGTTCATCTTCGCCGTCGGCGCCGACCTCAAGGGCGTCGAGCTGCTGAAGAAGCACGACGAGGCGCTCGCCATCGGCAAGGGCGGCCACGACGTCTTCAAGCGGCTGTCCGCGCTCGCCGTCCCGACCTTCGCGTACTACAACGGCGCGGCCATGGGCGGCGGCGTCGAGGTCGGTCTGCACTGCACCTACCGCACCGTGTCGAAGGCCCTGCCGGCCTTCTCGCTGCCCGAGGTCTTCCTCGGCCTGGTGCCCGGCTGGGGCGGCTGCGCCATCCTGCCGAACCTCGTCGGTGCCGAGAAGGCCGTCTCGGTCATCATCGAGAACTCGCTGAACCAGAACCGCCAGCTCAAGGGCAAGCAGGTCTTCGAGCTCGGCATCGCCGACGCGCTGTTCGAGGGCGCCGACTTCCTGGAGCAGTCGCTGATCTGGACGGCCTCCGTCCTCAACGGCTCCGTGACCGTCGAGCGTCCCGCGATCGACCGCGGCGAGGCCTGGGACCAGGCCGTCGCCAAGGGCCGCGCCATCGCCGACTCCAAGGTGCACGGCGCCGCTCCGGCCGCCTACCGCGCCCTCGAGATCATCGAGGCCGCCAAGGACGGCGACCTGCAGAAGGGCTTCGACGCCGAGGACCAGGCCCTCGCGGACCTGATCATGGGCGGCGAGCTCCGCTCCGGCATCTACGCCTTCAACCTGGTGCAGAAGCGCGGCAAGCGCCCCGCGGGTGCCCCGGACAAGTCGCTGGCCCGCCCGGTCACCAAGGTCGGTGTCGTCGGCGCCGGTCTGATGGCCTCCCAGCTCGCCCTGCTCTTCCTGCGCCGCCTGGAGGTGCCGGTCGTCCTGACCGACATCGACCAGGAGCGCGTCGACAAGGGTGTGGGCTACGTCCACGCCGAGATCGAGAAGCTGCTCGGCAAGGGCCGGATCAACCAGGACAAGGCCAACCGCCTCAAGGGCCTGGTCTCCGGTGTCCTGGACAAGGCGGCGGGCTTCGCGGACGCGGACTTCATCATCGAGGCCGTGTTCGAGGAGATGTCCGTCAAGCAGAAGGTGTTCGCGGAGGTCGAGGCGGTCGCCCCGGCGCACGCGATCCTCGCCACCAACACCTCCTCGCTGTCCGTCTCGGAGATGGCCTCCAAGCTCCGGAACCCGGAGCGCGTGGTCGGCTTCCACTTCTTCAACCCGGTCGCGATCCTCCCGCTCCTGGAGATCGTGCGCGGCGAGAAGACGGACGACGCCTCCCTCGCCACCGCTTTCGGTGTCGCGAAGAAGCTGAAGAAGACCGCGGTCCTCACCAAGGACGCCCCGGCGTTCGTCGTGAACCGCATCCTGACCCGCTTCATGGGCGAGATCCAGAACGTCATCGACGAGGGCACCTCGGTCGAGACGGCCGAGAAGGCCATCGAGCCCCTCGGCCTGCCGATGTCGCCGCTGGTGCTCCTGGAGCTCGTCGGCCCGGCCATCGGTCTGCACGTCTCCGAGACCCTGAACCGCTCCTTCCCGGAGCGCTTCACCGTCTCGCCGAACCTCAAGCGCGTCGTCGAGGCCGGCAAGCGCGGCTTCTACGTCTACAACGCCGAGAACGGCTTCAAGCCGGAGCTCGACCCGGAGGTCGCCGCCCTCCTCGTCCAGGGCGACTCCGTCCTGACCGAGGAGCAGGTCCGCGACCGCGTCCTGGACGCGGTGGCGCAGGAGATCGGCCTGATGCTGGAGGAGGGTGTCGTCGCCGAGGCGCAGGACATCGACCTCTGCCTCATCACCGGTGCGGGCTGGCCCTTCCACCTGGGCGGCATCACGCCGTACCTGGACCGTGAGGGCGTCTCCGAGCGCGTCAACGGCAAGCGTTTCCTCGCGCAGGGCGTGGCGAGCGTCCCGGCGTAACACCCGGCCTCGCGCCCCGGGGCGTACGTGGACGGCCCCGGCACCTGTTCCAGGTGCCGGGGCCGTCCGCGTACCGTCAGGCGCGTTCTCCCGGTGCTCCGGCTGGGCCTCCCGGGGTACGCGCCCGGGAGGCCTGGAGAAGCCCTGGGGAGGTCGCGTCGGGGCGTCACCCTATGGAGCGCCAGCCCTCCAGGAGCAGACCCTCCGCCGACGCCTTCTGGCGGGTGGTGATCGGGGCGCCCGCGCCGACCCGGGCCATCGCGACCAGTCGCCCGTCGAGCCCGCGGGTGAGGACGGCGGCGAGCTCGTGGTGCCGGTCCCCCGTCTCCGACCACTGGATGCCCTCGGTCTCCTGCTCGCTCGGGTAGGCGGCGAGGGCGAGCCGGCCGTCGGCGGAGTGCTGCGCGAGGACCGTGCAGTCGAAGCCGTCGATGAGACAGCGGGTGGCGGAGAGCCGTCCGGTGCCGACGGCCTTGCCGAGCACCGTCGGCTCCAGGGAGCGCTCCGGCGACCAGGCGCGGACCTGGCCGTCCAGGTCGAGGTAGAAGAGGGTGACGTGCCCGGAGGGGCCGGTCGTGGCCGCCAGGGTGCCCATGGTCACCGAGGCCGGGAGGAGCTCCTCGCGGATCGGACGGGCGCCGGACTCGCGCTGTACGTAGCGGACGAGGCCCTTGGCGTGCGAGCTGTACAGCTCGACGAAGCCGGAGCCGTTGGTGACCGCGACCGGCGAGGGGTCGGTCTTCGACCCCATCAGGTCCCACCAGGGGTGCCAGCCGCCGGCGTCCTTCTGGGCCCGCACGCTCAGTCCGCCGCCGCCGTTGCGCATGAAGGCGTACACACGGCCCTGGCCGTCCACCGCGACGGCGGGGTTGCCGGTCCACGGCCCCTTGCCGTTGGAGTGCCCGATCGGGCGCCAGGCGACCGCGGGGCGGCCCGTCTGGAACTGGACGCTGTGCACCAGCTCCACGTGGTCGTCGCCGCCGTCCGTGGGCCGCAGACCGACGAGGTGGACGTAGCGGTCGGCGCCCTGACCGACCGCGAGGAAGGGGGTGAGTCCGCCGGAGGGGCCGGGGCCGCCCAGCGAGACGGGTCCGCTCCAGCTCCCGTCCGGCTCCTCGGTCCAGCGCACCACCTCTCCGTCCCTGGGCAGGTAGGCGCTGAACCGGCCCTCCGTCCCTCTGGTCAGCCAGGCGCCCTGGAGCAGCGGGCCGGCGGAGGAGCCGTGGGACGGGGGGGTGGGGGCCTGGGATCGATTAGCCATGGGGGGATCCAGCACTCCGGTCGTCGGAAGGAGTTCGGGTACGAACCGACTGTAGTCGCCGTTCCGAACGGTCCCTTCCGCGCCTGCGGTGTCACCGCCTCACGACCCGCTCAGTGCAGCGCGCCCTGGCCTTGCTTCCCGAGCCGACTGTGACTGCGCCCGTACAGGAAGTACACGACGATGCCGATCGCCATCCAGACCGCGAACCGGAACCAGGTCTCGCCCGGCAGGTTGAGCATCAGCCACAGCGAGGCGGCGATGGAGAGGATCGGCAGCGCCGGCACCCAGGGGGTGCGGAAGGCGCGCTGCAGGTCGGGGCGGGTGCGGCGGAGCACGATGACACCGAACGCGACGACGACGAAGGCGAAGAGGGTGCCGATGTTCACCAGGGTCGCGAGCTCGTTGATGCTGGTGAAGCCGGCGACGACGGCGATGATCACACCGAGCAGGATGGTCGGGCGGTAGGGGGTCTTGAACCGCGGGTGCGTGACGGAGAAGAAGCGCGGCAGGAGGCCGTCGCGGCTCATCGCGAAGAACACCCGGGTCTGGCCGAGCAGCAGGATCAGACAGACCGTGGTGAGTCCGACGGCGGCGCCGAAGCTGATCACGCCCGCGTAGAAGGGATGCCCGGCGGCCTTGAAGGCGTCGGCGAGCGGGGCGCTGACGGACAGCTCGGTGTAGTGCTGCATGCCGGTGACGACCAGCGCGACGGCCACGTAGAGCACGGTGCAGATGAAGAGCGAGCCGAGGATGCCCCGGGGCATGTCCCGCTGCGGCAGCTTGGTCTCCTCGGCGGCGGTGGCCACCACGTCGAAGCCGATGAAGGCGAAGAAGACGACCGAGGCGGCGGTGAAGATGCCCATGACGCCGAAGTTCGTCGCCTCGTACCCGAAGAGCAGCTGGACGAGTGGCGCGTCCCAGTTGGAGCCGCCGCCCTCGGGGGTGACGGCCGGCGGGATGAAGGGCTTGTAGTTGTCGCCGACGATGAAGAACAGACCGGCGACGATCACGATCATCACCACGGTCACCTTGATCGCCACGACGATCGCGGTGATCCGGGCGGAGAGCTTCATGCCCAGGACGAGGACGACGGTCAGCACCAGGACGAGGAGGAAGGCCAGGATGTCGAAGGTGCCGCCCGGCACGTCCGGCCCTTCCAGCGCCGCGGGTAGGTGCCAGTCGATGTTGTCCATGAGCGAGCGGACGTAGCCCGACCAGCCGACGGCGACCACCGCCGTACCCAGGGCGAACTCCAGGACGAGGTCCCAGCCGATGATCCAGGCGGGCAGCTCGCCGATCGAGGCGTACGCGAAGGTGTACGCCGATCCCGCCACCGGCACCGTCGAGGCGAACTCGGCGTAGCACAGGGCGGCGAGCGCGCAGACGATGCCCGCGGCGACGAAGGCGAGCGCGGTGGCCGGGCCCGCGTTCTCCTTGGCGACCTTGCCCGTCAGGACGAAGATGCCGGTGCCGATGATGACGCCGACGCCGAACACCATGAGATCCCAGGCGGACAGGGATTTCTTGAGTGCGTGCTCCGGTTCCTCCGTGTCACGGATCGACTGTTCGATCGTCTTGGTCCGGAAGATGCCGTTGTTGGCTCGTGGCCTCTGGTCCGTACTCACTCGTCGTACCTCCCTGCCATGGGGCTGCCCGCCCTGTGGTCAGAATGCACGCGAAAGGGCCGATCGGCACTCCGAAGAGTGAGCCGATCGGCCCCAGGATGACGCGGGGTGACCGTGTCGGTCAGTCGCGGGCGGGCTCCACGGCCTGCGCGCTGCTCTCGAACCTGCCGTCGAGACGCGAGACCAGACCGGTGACCTGCCGGGCGATGTCCGGGGCGGTCAGGCCGATCTCCGCCAGGACCTCGCCGCGGGAGGCGTGGTCCAGGAAGCGCGGCGGGATGCCGAAGTCACGCAGCGGCACGTCCACCCCGGCGTCGCGGAGCGCCTGGGCGACGGCCGAGCCGACGCCGCCGACGCGGCTGTTGTCCTCGACGGTGACGACGACCCGGTGACGCTCGGCGAGCGGGGCGAGGGCCTCGTCGACGGGCTTGACCCAACGGGGGTCGACGACCGTGGTGGTGATGCCGTGCCGGTCGAGCAGATCGGCGATCTCCAGGCACATCGGGGCGAGCGCCCCGACGGAGACCAGGAGGACGTCCGGCCGGTCCGAGCCGGGCTCGCGGAGCACGTCCATGCCGCCGACGCGGCGCAGGGCGGGTACGGCGGGGCCGACCGCGCCCTTGGAGAAGCGGACCACGGTGGGTGCGTCGGTGACCTCGACGGCCTCGCGCAGCTGGGCGCGGACCTGGTCGGCGTCGCGCGGGGCGGCGAGCCGCAGGCCGGGGACGACCTGGAGGATCGACATGTCCCACATGCCGTTGTGGGAGGCGCCGTCGGTGCCGGTGATGCCGGCCCGGTCCAGGACGAAGGTGACGCCGCACTTGTGCAGGGCCACGTCCATCAGGACCTGGTCGAAGGCGCGGTTGAGGAAGGTCGCGTAGACCGCGAAGACCGGGTGCAGACCGCCGGTGGCGAGGCCGGCGGCGGAGACCGCGGCGTGCTGCTCGGCGATGCCGACGTCGAAGACCCGCTCGGGGAAGGCCTTGGCGAACTTGTCGAGACCGACGGGCTGGAGCATGGCCGCGGTGATGGCGACGATGTCCGCGCGCTCCTTGCCGAGCGCGACCATCTCCTCGGCGAAGACGCCGGTCCAGTCGGCGCCGGAGGTGGAGATGGGCAGACCGGTGTCGGGGTGGATCTTGCCGACGGCGTGGAAGCGGTCGGCCTCGTCCTGGAGGGCCGGCTGGTAGCCGCGGCCCTTCTCGGTGAGGCAGTGGACGATCACCGGGCCCCCGAAGCGCTTGGCGCGCGTCAGGGCGGACTCCAGGGCCTCGATGTCGTGGCCGTCGATGGGGCCGACGTACTTGAGGCCGAGGTCCTCGAACATGCCCTGCGGGGCGATGAAGTCCTTGAGGCCCTTCTTGGCGCCGTGCAGGGTCTCGTAGAGCGGCTTCCCGACGACGGGGGTGCGCTCCAGGATGTCCTTGCCGCGGGCGAGGAAGCGCTCGTAGCCGTCGGTGGTGCGCAGGGTCGCCAGGTGGTTGGCGAGGCCGCCGATGGTGGGCGCGTAGGAGCGCTCGTTGTCGTTGACGACGATGACGAGCGGCCGGTCCTTGGCGGCGGCGATGTTGTTCAGCGCCTCCCAGGCCATGCCGCCCGTGAGGGCGCCGTCGCCGATGACGGCGACGACGTGGTCGTCCTTCTTGAGGACCTCGTTGGCCTTCGCGAGGCCGTCGGCCCAGCCGAGGACCGTGGAGGCGTGCGAGTTCTCGATGACGTCGTGCTCGGACTCGGCCTGCGAGGGGTAGCCGGAGAGGCCGCCCTTCATCTTGAGCTTCGAGAAGTCCTGGCGGCCCGTGAGCAGCTTGTGGACGTAGCTCTGGTGGCCGGTGTCCCAGAGGACCTTGTCCTTCGGGGAGTCGAACACGCGGTGCAGGGCGATGGTCAGCTCGACCACGCCGAGGTTGGGCCCGAGGTGCCCGCCGGTCTTGGAGACGGCGTCCACGAGGAACGTCCTGATCTCGTCGGCCAGCTGATCCAGCTGTTCCGGGGAGAGCCGGTCCAGATCTCGCGGTCCCCTGATACGGGTCAGCAGAGCCACCCGTGCCTCCTTGCGTTTGAGCTGGTCGAGCTTGCCGATTTGTCGAGTCTAATGTTCCGTCTTGGATCGTGGGCATCGGGCCGGGGGATGACAGGTCACCCCCACGGCCTACATGCCGCTGATCTGTACGGCTCCGGACGCCGATCCGTGCTGCTCCCCGCGGGTCGGGGCACTGCTCCGGACGCAGCAGTGCCCGGCGCCGGTTTCACGGCGCCGGGCGGTGTGGCGAGCGTTACGCGCGCGGGACGGGGTCCCTAGGCGCGTCCTGCCGTCTTCTGCGTCTTGCGGGAGACCGAGTCGATGATCACGGCGATGAGCAGGACCGCTCCGGTGATCATGTACTGGATCGCGTTCGAGGACAGGTTCATCTGGTTGAGGCCCTGGACGATCGACTGGATGACCAGGATGCCGAGGAGCGCCGACCAGACCTTGCCGCGTCCGCCGAACAGGGACGTTCCGCCGATGACCGCGGCGGCGATGCACATCATCAGCTGGTTGCCGCCGCCGAGGGAGCGGTCGGCGCCGCCGGTCGCGGAGGCGAGGAACAGACCGCCGATCGCGCCCATGGTGCCGGAGATCATGAAGACCGAGATCCGGATCCACGAGACGTTGATGCCGGCGCGGCGGGCGGCCTCGATGCCACCGCCGACGGCGAAGACCTGGCGGCCGTACGTGGTGCGGCGCAGCACGAAGTCGGTGACGAGCAGGATCACCAGGAAGATCACCAGGGAGAGCGGCAGGCCCTGCTCCTGGTTGAAGCCGTACGCGGCGACGAGGACCAGGACCGCGAGGATCGCGGTGCGCAGGATGATCTCGCTCTGCGGGCGGTGCGGCAGCTCGGCGGCCTTGCGGCGGCGGGAGTCGCGCAGCTGGGCGAGGTAGAACGCGGCGACGACGGCCACGGCGAGGCCGTAGGCGGCGGCGACGTCGGAGAAGTAGTACTTGGTGAGGTCGCCGACGAAGCTGCCGATCGGGGTGGGGATGGTCGACTTGTCGCCCATCACCCAGGTCTGCAGACCGGCCCAGCCGAGGAAGCCGGCCAGGGTGACGACGAAGGCGGGCACACCGATCTTGGCGAAGACCAGACCGTGGAAGGCGCCGAGGAGGGTGCCGGAGAGGATGCCGAGGAGGATCGCGAGGCCGTCCGGCATGTCGGTGCCGAGGACGCCCCAGACGGAGCCGGCCAGACCCGCCACGGAGCCGACGGCGAGGTCGATCTCGCCGAGCAGCAGCACGAAGACGATGCCGACGGCCATGATGCCGGGGCCGACCGCGTACAGCGTGATCTGGTCGAGGTTGTACGAGGTGATGAAGTTGCCGGTGAGCGCCTGGAAGACGATGCCGATGACGATCAGGCCGACGACGACGGGCAGCGAGCCGATCTCACCGGAGCGGATCTTGCGCTTGAACTCCTCGACGTAACCCTTGAAGCCCTGCTCGCGGACGAGGAGGCGGGGGTCGACGGCGGGTATCGCGGCGGCGGCCGGGACCTCGCTGACCGGGGTCGTCTCTTCGGTGGTACGGGGCTCGGGCACCGCTGCCTCTTCGCTCGCGGTGGGAGGGGTGTTGCTCACTTCGCTACCTCCGCGTTGCGGGCCTGACGGCGGGTCACGGCGTTGTCCGTGGCACCGGTGATCGCGGCGATGATCTCTTCGTGCGTGGTGGTGGCGACCGGGAAGGTGCCGTTGTTGCGGCCCAGGCGGAGCACGGCCACGGTGTCGGCGACGGCCTTCACATCGGCCATGTTGTGGCTGATGAGGATGACGCCGAGGCCCTGCTCGCGCAGCCGCTCGACCAGGTCGAGGACCTGGGCGGTCTGCTCGACGCCGAGGGCGGCGGTCGGCTCGTCGAGGATCACGATCTTGGGGTTGCCGACCAGGGCGCGCGCGATGGCGACGACCTGGCGCTGACCGCCGGAGAGCGCGGCGACGGGGATGCGGACGCTGGGGATGCGGATCGAGAGCGTGGAGAGCAGGTCCTTGGCCCGCTTCTCCATGGCGACCTCGTCGAGGACGCCGCCCTTCTTGATCTCGCGGCCGAGGAACAGGTTGGCGACGACGTCGAGGTTGTCGCAGAGCGCGAGGTCCTGGTAGACGGTCGCGACACCGAGGTTCTGGGAGTCGTGCGGGCGCTGGATCTCGACCTGCTCGCCCTCCCACTCGATGACGCCCTCGTCGATCGGGTGAACACCGGCGATCGTCTTGACCAGCGTGGACTTGCCCGCTCCGTTGTCGCCGACGAGCGCGACGACCTCTCCTGCGTGGACTTCGAGATCGACACCGGAGAGGACCTGAACCGCTCCGAACCGCTTGAAGATCCCGCGCAACGCCAGCACGGGCGCCTGCGTCTGGGACACGTGAACCAACTCCTTCGCCGCCCGCGGGCGGCGGCATGTCGCGCCGCCGGTGCAGCGCCAAAGTTCGAGGGGGGGCTGAGCTCGTCCGGCCCCCGGACCGACAGCGGGGTCTGGGTCGGCCGGGGGCCGGACGGGCAGGGGGACGGATCGTTTCGACGGGCGCCGGGCGGTCGGCGAGGGCTTCACCCTGTGGCGGGGTGTCACCCTCGACGGGGCTCTTCACCCCGTTTCCGGGGCTTCAGCCTCTGTACGCGGGCCGTTGTCGTGATCCGTGACGCCGGGCCCTCGGGGGGCCCGGCGGGCTCGGCTCAGGGCTTACTTGATGCCCAGTTCCGTGCACTTGGCGGCCAGGTCCGAGGTGCAGAGGTCGGCGGCCTTGTAGATGCCGTCCTTGATCACCGTGGTCTGGATGTTGGCCTTGTCGACGACGACCGGCGGGAACAGCGTCGACGGCACACCGTCGGTCGCGCCCTGGGCGCCGAGGTCCTTGCCCTGGAGCAGGTTCACCGCGAACTTGGCGGCCTCGGGGGCCAGCTGGAGCGGCGACTTGTAGATCGTGAAGGTCTGCGAACCGGCGATGATGCGCTGGATGCCCGCGACCTCGGCGTCCTGGCCGCCGACCGGGATGTTCTTGATGCCGGCGTTCTCGAGGGAGGTGACGATGCCACCCGCCATGCCGTCGTTCGCGGAGTAGACCGCGCCGATCTTGTCCTTGCCGACCGAGGAGATGGCGGCGGACATCTTCTCGCCGGCGACCTTCGGGTCCCACTCGCCGGACGCCTCGTAGGCGATCTTGCCGACCTTGCCGTCGAGCGCGGTGTGGGCGCCCTTCTTGAACAGCGCGGCGTTCGGGTCCTTCTCGTCGCCGTTGATCATCACGACGTTGGCGGAGGCGGCCTTGCCGCCCAGGGCCGCGAGGAGGGCCTGGCCCTGGAGCTCGCCGACCTTGTTGTTGTCGTGGCTGACGTAGGCGTCGGCGCCCTTGACGGCACGGTCGTACGCGACGACCTTGACGCCCTTGGCCTTGGCCTCGGTGACCCAGCCCTCGGCCTTGGTCGCGTCGACCGGGTCGAGCGCGATGACCTTGATGCCGTCGGCGATCAGCTGGTCGAACTGCTGCTTCTGCTTGACGACGTCGGAGACCGCGTTGTTGTACACGACCTCGCAGTCGCCGCACGCGGCCTTGACGGCCTTCTCGAACTGGGGCTTGTCGAGAGCCTCGTAGCGCGAGGTCTTGTTCTCGGGAAGGAGCAGACCGATCTTGGTCGAGCTGCCCTTGTCACCGCTGTCGTCGCCGCCGGCCTGGCCACAGGCGGCGAGCGAGAGGGCCATCGACACCGCGGCCGTGGCTATGACGGCGCGACGCGTCACTGCGTTCATTTGGGTTGCCTCCCTGACGAGGCCGCGACGTTGCGGCCGAGGTGGCACGAAGTCAACTCGGCCGTCACACCGACGTCAAGAAGTAAATCCTTAACGAGATGACAACGGTGGTGTTCGTTATCTAAGTGAACGCAAGGCGTGAGGTCGGAGCAGCTGCCGGCAGGGCACTCTCCAACAGGGTCGAATCGCCCATTTCACTCAGTACGAGGGCCAGCGCGCCGAGCACCTCGGCGCGGCCTCCCAGGGCCCCCTGGGCCAGCGAGAGCTGCCTGGCGGCGCTGGGGATCGCGTACCGCGACACGGAGTCCCTGATGGGCGCCAGGACCAGCTCCCCGGCCTCTGCCAGGTCGCCGCCGAGCACCACCCGGCTCGGGTTCAGAAGATTGCAGAGGTTGGCGATACCGCTGCCGATGTGCCGCCCCACGTCGGCGATCACCCGGCGGCAGCCGGGGTCGCCCTCGCGGGCCAGTTGCACGACCCTCTCCATGGTCAGATCGGGGCCGTGACTGGGCTGGAGCAGCGGCAGCACGTACCGGGCGGCCGTGAAGGTCTCCAGGCAGCCGCGGTTGCCGCAGCGGCAGACCGGGCCCGACTCGTCCAGCGTGATGTGCCCGATCTCGCCCGCGGTGCCGCCCGGGCCCCGGTAGACCCGCCCGTCGATCACGAGGCCGGCGCCGACGCCGCTCGCCACCTTGATGTACGCCAGGTCCTTGACGCCCCGCCCACTGCCCCAGACCAGCTCGCCGAGGGCTCCGAGGTTGGCGTCGTTGTCGACGTGCACGGGGACGCCGAGGCGGCCGGAGAGCTCCTCCGCGGGGTTGATCCCGCTCCAGCCCGGCAGGATCGAGGTCGAGCCCAGGGTCCCGGAGGAGACGTCGATGGGGCCCGGTACGCCGAGCCCGACGCCGATCACCTTGTCCGGGCCGATCCCGGTGGCCAGGATCAGCCGCTTGACCAGCTGCTCCGCCCGGTCGAAGCCCTCCGCGGCGGAGGCGTCCACGTCGAGCGGCTCCGCCTCCTCGGCGAGCACCTGGTGGGCGAGGTTGCCCACGGCGACCCGGAGGTGGGTGTGGCCGAAGTCCACGCCGATCACGATGCCGGCGTCACCGGAGAGCGAGACGCTGCGGGCCCTGCGACCGCCCGCCGAGGTGGGCGTGACGTCGACGGTGCCGCCGTCCTTCAGCTCCCTGACGATGTTGGAGACCGTCGCGGCGGACAGTCCCGTCGCCCGGGCGATCTCCGCCTGGGTGAGCGAGCCGGCCATGCGCACCGCCCGGACGACCCGTTCGAGATTGGCCCTGTGCAGAGACGTCTGCGACCCCGGAGTCTCCATCGACTCACTCACTCCCACCGTTTTCTCCAACATGTGAACTCTAAGGGGACTCTTTCGGCTTGCTCCCCGTCAAGACCTTGAGTTGGGGAGGGTCTGTGTCACACGACGCGCGGGGCCCCCGGCGCGGGTGCGCCGGGGGCCCTGGAGACCGTGGGGACGGGGGTTACTTCACGGCGCCGGCGGTCAGACCGGCCACCACCTGCCGCTGGAAGATGATGTACGCGGCGAGCACGGGGAGCATCGCCATCACCAGACCGGCGAAGAGACCCGACCAGTCGCCCTTGTAGCCCTGGCTCGTGGCCAGCTGGACCAGGCCCTGGGAGAGCACCTTCTCGTCCTGCTCGGTGTTGAGCACCGTGGGCAGCAGGTACTGGTTCCACTGGCCGAGGAAGTTGAAGATGCCGACGCTGATGAGGCCCGGCTTCGCCATCGGCAGCATCACCTGGAAGAAGGTCCTGGTGTGCGAGGCGCCGTCCACGAAGGCCGCTTCCGCCACCGAGCTCGGCAGCGTGCGGAAGAAGGCCGTGAGGAAGAAGACGGTGAAGGGCAGCGAGTACGCGATGTAGACGAGGATCAGGCCGTGCGGGGTGTTGAGCAGGGCCATGTTCTGCATCACGTAGAACAGCGGCACGAGCGCCAGGATGATCGGGAAGCTCATCCCTCCGATGAAGAGGAAGTAGATGAAGCGGTTCCCGGGGAAGTCGAAGCGGGCCAGCACGTACGCCGCCATCGAGCCGAGGAGCAGCGTGCCGACGAGCGAACCGCCGACGACCACGATCGTGTTCATGAAGTAGTCGCTCATGTGCGCCTGGGACCAGGCGCGCGACCAGTTCTCGAAGTGCAGGGTGTCGGGCAGGGCCCACGGGGAGGTGAAGATCGCCCGGTCGGTCTTGAAGGAGGTCATGACCGCCCAGAGCAGCGGCATGACGACCATGATCGCCCAGATGATCAGGACGCCGTGCGAGAAGACGTTGAGGACCGAGCCCTCGCTCTTCGACTCCTTGCGGGGCGCGGGCGGCACCGTCTTGGTGACCACGGGCCCCGAGCCCCCCGAGGGGCCGGGGGCGTCGACGCCGGGGGTGGCAGTGTCGGTCGTCTTCATCAGAACTCCAGCCGCTCGCGCCGGCCCAGCTTCATCACGATGGCCGCGAAGGCCAGGGTGACGAGAAGGAGCGCGACACCGATGGTCGTTGCGTAGGCGGCCTGACCGTCCCGGAACGCCTTCTGGTACACGTACAGCGGAAGGACGACGGTGGAGTAGTCGGGCCCGCCGCCGTTGGGGCCGACGGTCATGATCTGGACGACGGCGAAGGACTCCGCGCCGAGCGCGAGGATGCCCATGTAGATCCAGCCGGACTGCACGGTGTCCCAGAGCAGCGGCAGGGTGATCTTGAAGAAGGTCGTGAAGCGGTTGGCGCCGTCGAGCAGCGCGGCCTCGTAGAAGTCCCTCGGAATGGACGCCATGCCGGCCGAGAAGAGGACGACGAAGAAGCCGACCGTGGACCAGACGAGAACCGCCATCACACAGATGAGGGCGAGTTTCGGATCGCCCAGCCAGTCCGGCTGAATACTGCCGAGGCCCACGAGCTGCAGAGCGGAATTGATGGCTCCGCTGTTCGGGTTGTAGGCGAACTGGAAGAGCAGCGCGACGATGGCGATCGACAGCACCTGCGGGAAGAAGTACACGATCTTGTAGAAAGCCGATCCGCGCACGCCGGCGATGGCCGCTCCGCGACGGCGCCGACCGCCGACATTGAGCATGAACGCGAAGAACAGCGCGAGTCCGACGGTCACCAGCGGCAGCACCACCGCGAGGGTCAGACTGTGCTGGAGCGATTTCCAGAAGATCTCGTCGTCCAGCATTCGACTGTAGTTGTCGAATCCGACGAACCCGAATTCGGGGCTCAGGCCGCTCCAGTCCGTGAGCGAGTAGTAGATGGACTGGACGAACGGCCAGATGACGAAGAGCGCGTAGAGCGCGAGGGGTGCCGCCAGGAACCCCACGATGAAACGGTACTTGCCGTGCTGCATTCCTACCGACCCCGATCTTCCCGCGGAGGCGCGCCGCGGGTGCCGCGCGCCAAGGGGCCGGGGCCCGCTCCCGGTCGGCGGGAAGGGGCCCCGGCACTGCTCACTGGTGCTTGTAGTGCTTGATCGAGGTGTCCTTGGCCGCCTCGTCGGCGAACTTCTGGATCTTCTTGATCGTCTCGGCCGGGGTGGCGCGGCCGGCCATCATCTCGCCGATGCCCGCGACACCGATCTTCTCCTTCTGGAGGGCGACGTACCAGTCCTGGAGGCGCGGGTTGACGACGTTCTGGCCGGCCTTCTCCAGGGCCGCGACACCGGACTTGAGGCCCGGCGTCAGCTCGATGCCGTCGGTGCCGCCGTTGAACGCGGAGAGGGACTTCACGGACTGCGTGAAGTTCTTGGACGAGGCCTCGCTCAGCATGATGCGCAGCTGCTCCATGCCGCCCTCGGGGTTGGCCGCCTTGGCCGGGACGATGAACGGCTCGCCGCCGGACGCCCACATGGTGCCGAAGGGCATCTTGTCGGAGGCGTCGATGCCGCTCGGGGCGGAGACGGCCAGGTCGAAGTCGGCCGGCATGGTCTTCGCCGCCTCGTTCTCGACCCAGGAGCCGTTCGGGATGAACAGCGCCTTGCCCTCGGTCCAGGCGGTCTGCGACTGGATGTGGTCGAGGCCGGGGGTGCCCTTGAGGATGTAGCCCTTCTGGACGAGCTCGTAGTAGGCCTCGAAACAGGCCTTGACCGCGGGGTGCTCCCAGGCCTTCGGCTCCAGGTTGTCGATGGCGTCCAGGACCTCGCGGCCGCCGACCTTGCCGATCATCGGGTAGAGGGAGAAGGGGAGGTAGTACGGGTGCTTGCCCGCGTACGTCCAGCCCGCGATGCCCTTCTTCTTGGCCTTCTCGCAGACGGCCAGCATCTCGTCCCAGGTCTCGGGGTACTTCGCGTCGAGCGAGTCGAGCAGCTTCTGGGAGTACCAGACGCCGTAGACGGTGTACGCGTAGTAGAGGACCCAGACCGGGGCGCCGTCGAACTGGCCCATCTCAACGATGCCGGGCCGCAGGGTGTCGCGGACCTTCTTGCTCGGGTCGTCGACGGAGGCCGAGTCCAGGAGCGCGGTGAGGTCGGCCAGCTGCTTCTGGCCGACGAGGACGCCCATGTCCATCTGCTCGGCGCCGGAGTTGTCGATGAGGTCCGGCGGGTTGCCGCCGTTGAAGCGCGGCTGGAGCTCGGTGGTGATCTTCTGGGTGGGCGTGAACTTGACCTTGGCCTTGGGGTAATTCGTCTCGTAGACCTTGATCGCGTCCTTGGCGTACTGCTGTCCGAATCCGCCGTCGAAGAGGACGAAATCGAGCGGTGCCGACTCGTTCACCCCGAGCGGGTTCTTGTCGGACTTCGTACCCTTCTCGACCTTCGCGTTTCCGTCGCCGCTGCTGCTCGCGCAGGCGGAGAGGAAGCCCATGGTCGGCACCGAAATCAGGCCGATCGCGGCGGAACGCTTGATCAGGTCGCGACGGCCAAGGCCCTCATTGGTCTGAGCGGAGGTGGATCCCATGCTCAAGTCCTCGCCTTCATTCAGGACTCAGGCGGTGTACCGGTCGCCCGTACTCACTCGCCACAGGCGAAGGGCCCCGCCACCGCGGTCATTTGCAGCCGGGTCGTGCAGGCGTCGGGCCGTCGTGTGAGGAAACCGACTGGCTGGACGCGACAGGTATAGTCCACTTCCCTTCGCCTGAGCAAGATCGAAAGCAGGTTTTGACGGCCATCTTTCCCGAGTTGAGACCTCCGGGATAAGCACGCTGGATCTGCGGCGTTTCGTCCAACCATCCGTCCGTCAATGCCCTTGACAGGGCCTCAGGCCTCCCCGTAGTGGAGCATCTTGAGGGGTGTGGCCCCGCGCGCCGCGGGGGCATGGGCGGGCAAAGGGGACATACGGTCGGGATCGAAACAGTCGTGTCACAGACACCCCGAAAAGTAAGGATCCTGTGAGGACGGCAGGGATCATAGGAGGACCGCCGAGCTCGTCCGCGTGTTCGAGCGCCCGGCGGTGACTTCCTTGTCCCTCTCCCTTATGGAGTACTACGTGGCCAACTCTTCTGGCCTGAACCGCACGGGTCTCCTGTCCCGTGTCACGGTCGCCGCGATAGCCGCCGCCCTGGTGGGCACCTCGACCGCCGCGGTCGCGGCGGAGCCGGGCCCCGCGACGAAGGCTCCCTCCGCGGCCCAGTCGGACCGCGTGTCCGCCGCAGGGCAGTCGGACCGTGCGTCCGCCGCCGCGGCCTCCGCGACCGCCGCCTCCGGTGCCGCGCTGAACAACCTCTACGGCTGGCACACCAACGGCGACATCATCGGTTACACCCCCGTCGGCGGCGGCGCCATCCAGCGGATCGCCGGGCGCCAGGGCTGGAACTGGGTGGGATACAAGAACTTCACCCAGGCGGACACCGACGCGCGGCCCGACGCCGACGGCTGGTACCACGCCGACGGCTGGTACGCCGTCAACCGCACCGGCCGCCTGCACTTCGCCAGCGACGGCCCGGTCCGTGACCTCGGTGGCGGCTGGAACGCCTACAACCGTGTCATCTCGGCCGGCAACACCGGTGGCGGCGCCCCGGACGACGTCCTGGCCCGTGACGGCGCCGGTGTCCTCTGGCACTACCTGGGCAACGGCAACGCCTCCCTGACCCAGCGCTACCGCGTCGGCTCCGGCTGGAACGCGTACACCCAGATCGCGGGCAAGGGCGACGTGACCGGCGACGGCCGCGCCGACCTGGTCGCTCGTGACCGCAGCGGCGTCCTGTGGCTCTACAAGGGCACCGGCAACTACCGGTCCCCCTTCTCCACCCGGACCCGCGTCGGCGCCGGCTGGAACATGTACAACCACATCTTCTCCCCCGGCGACCTGACCGGTGACCGCCGCGCGGACCTGGTGGCCCGCGACAGCGCCGGCGCGCTGTGGCTGTACAAGGGTGCGGGCAGCTCGACCAACCCGTACCCCTCCCGCATGAAGATCGGCACGTCGGGCTGGAACGGCTTCGGCGCCCTGTTCTAAGTCGCCCCCGGGCAACGCAAGGGCCCCGCTCCTCTTCCGAGGAGCGGGGCCCTTCCCGTTACCGGATCCGGCGCTGGTGTCAGCCGCGGATCAGGTTGCGGAGCACGTACTGCATGATGCCGCCGTTGCGGTAGTAGTCCGCCTCACCGGGGGTGTCGATGCGGACGACCGCGTCGAACTCGACACCGGTGTCGGTGGTGACCTTGACCGTGCTCGGCGTGGTGCCCTCGTTCAGCTCCGTGACGCCCGCGATGGAGAAGGTCTCCTCGCCGGTCAGGCCGAGCGAGTCGGCCGACTGGCCGGCCGGGAACTGGAGCGGCAGGACGCCCATGCCGATGAGGTTCGAGCGGTGGATGCGCTCGTACGACTCGGTGATGACGGCCTTGACGCCGAGGAGCGCGGTGCCCTTGGCGGCCCAGTCGCGGGACGAGCCGGAGCCGTACTCCTTGCCGCCCAGGATGACCAGCGGGGTGCCGGCGGCCTGGTAGTTCTGCGAGGCGTCGTAGATGAACGACACCGGCGCGCCCTCGACGGTGAAGTCGCGGGTGAAGCCGCCCTCGGTGCCCGGCGCGATCTGGTTGCGCAGGCGGATGTTGGCGAAGGTGCCGCGGATCATGACCTCGTGGTTGCCACGGCGCGAGCCGTAGGAGTTGAAGTCACGACGCTCCACACCGTGCTCGGTGAGGTACTTGCCGGCCGGGGTGTCGGCCTTGATGGCACCGGCCGGGGAGATGTGGTCGGTGGTGACCGAGTCGCCCAGCTTGGCCAGGACACGGGCGTCGACGATGTCGGTGACCGGGGTGGTCTCCATCGTCATGCCCTCGAAGTACGGGGGCTTCCGGACGTAGGTGGACTCGGTGTCCCACTCGAAGGTGTTGCCGGTCGGGATCGACAGCGCCTGCCACTGGGCGTCGCCCGCGAAGACGTCCTGGTAGGACTTGTTGAACATGTCCTCGCCGATGGCGTTGGCGACGACGTCGTTGACCTCGGCCTCCGTCGGCCAGATGTCGGCCAGGTAGACGGGCTTGCCGTCCTGGTCGACGCCGAGGGCGTCCTTGGTGATGTCCACCTTCATGGAACCCGCGAGGGCGTACGCGACGACCAGCGGCGGGGAGGCCAGGTAGTTCATCTTGACGTCGGGGTTGATACGACCCTCGAAGTTACGGTTGCCCGAGAGCACCGAGGTCACGGCGAGGTCGTGCTCGTTGACGGCCTTGGAGACCTCCTCCGGCAGCGGGCCGGAGTTGCCGATGCAGGTGGTGCAGCCGTAGCCGACGAGGTTGAAGCCGACCTTGTCGAGGTACGGGGTGAGACCCGCCTTGTCGAAGTAGTCGGTGACGACCTTCGAGCCCGGGGCGAGGGTGGTCTTGACCCACGGCTTGCGGGTCAGGCCCTTCTCGGTGGCCTTCTTCGCGACGAGCGCGGCGGCGACCATCACGTACGGGTTCGACGTGTTGGTGCAGGAGGTGATCGCGGCGACGGTGACGGCGCCGTGGTCGATCTCGTAGGTCGAGCCGTCGGGGGCCGTGACGGTGACCGGCTTCGACGGGGCGCCGTTGGGGTGGTTCGCCGGGGCGTCGGAGGCCGGGAAGGACTCCTTGCCCGCCTCGTCCACCTCGTCCACGTAGTTGCGGACGTCCTGGGCGAACTGCGCGGCGGCGTTCGCGAGGACGATGCGGTCCTGCGGGCGCTTCGGGCCGGCGATGGAGGGGACGACCGTGGAGAGGTCGAGCTCCAGCTTCTCGGAGAAGTCGGGCTCGGCGGCCGGGTCGAGCCAGAGGCCCTGCTCCTTGGCGTACGCCTCGACGAGCGCGACCTGCTGCGCGGAGCGGCCGGTCAGCTTGAGGTAGTTCAGGGTCTCGCCGTCGATCGGGAAGACGGCGGCGGTGGAACCGAACTCCGGCGACATGTTGCCGATGGTGGCGCGGTTCGCGAGGGAGGTGGCGGCGACGCCCTCACCGTAGAACTCGACGAACTTGCCGACGACGCCGTGCTTGCGCAGCATCTCGGTGATCGTGAGGACCAGGTCGGTGGCGGTGGTGCCGGCCGGGAGCTCGCCGGTCAGCTTGAAGCCGACGACGCGCGGGATGAGCATGGAGACCGGCTGGCCGAGCATCGCGGCCTCGGCCTCGATGCCGCCGACGCCCCAGCCGAGCACACCGAGGCCGTTGACCATGGTGGTGTGGGAGTCGGTGCCGACGAGGGTGTCGGGGTACGCCTGGCCGTTGCGGACCATGACCGTACGGGCCAGGTGCTCGATGTTCACCTGGTGGACGATGCCGGTGCCCGGGGGGACGACCTTGAAGTCGTCGAAGGCGGTCTGGCCCCAGCGCAGGAACTGGTAGCGCTCCTTGTTGCGGCCGTACTCCAGCTCGACGTTCTCCGCGAAGGCGGAGTTCGTGCCGAACTTGTCGGCGATGACGGAGTGGTCGATGACCATCTCGGCCGGGGAGAGCGGGTTGATCTTCGCCGGGTCGCCGCCGAGCGCCGCGACGGCCTCACGCATGGTGGCGAGGTCGACGACACAGGGAACGCCGGTGAAGTCCTGCATGATCACGCGGGCCGGCGTGAACTGGATCTCCTGGCTCGGCTGGGCCTGCGAGTCCCAGCTACCCAGGGCCCGGATGTGGTCGGCGGTGATGTTCGCGCCGTCCTCGGTGCGGAGCAGGTTCTCCAGGAGGACCTTCAGGCTGTAAGGGAGGCGCGCGGAGCCCTCGACCTTGTCCAGCTTGAAGATCTCGTACGACTCGTCGCCCACGCGCAGCGTGCTGCGGGCGTCGAAGCTGTTCGCCGACACGACAGTCTCCTTCATCAATGTGCGCGTACTACCGCGCCGCGACAATATGCGGCTCCGCCGCGTGGTGCGCGCCACGACTCCCTCGCCGATCCGCTAAGGTAAGGCTTGGTTAGGTAACCCTTACCGGGTGGGCGGCCGCGGTGCGCCGTAAGCAGTTATCTCGATGTCGAGATAACTCTAGTGCATCCCCGCTGCTCGGTCATGCCCGGCATGCCTGTGACGGCCGCCATCCTGACGACCGCCCGAGGGCGACCCCCGAACGCGGCGGGCGAATCGGGAGATGCCGCGGGCGAACCCGGAGGCGCGGCGGGCGGTATCGGGTGAGGGCCGCGGCCCTCACCCGCTCCCCCGGCGGGCCGACGCGCGCGGGCACAGCCGGGCCGGGACCGTCAGGCCGCCCGGCGCGGGGGCCGGCCGGGCGGGGTCGAGCCGGGACACCAGCGTCGTGATCGCCGTCTCCGCGATGGTCTCGGGCCGCAGCGTCACCGTGGTCACCGGCGGGTCGGTCTCGGCGTACGCCGGATCCTCGCTGGCGCAGACGAGGAGCAGGTCGTCGGGGATCCGCAGCCCGTGGCGGGCCGCCGCCGCGAGGACCTGCCGGCCGCCCGGGTCGTAGAGGGAGTGGACGGCGTCGCAGGACCGGTCGGAGAACGCCCGGTCGAAAGCGTGGCCGGGCGCGTCCGCCGGGTCGAAGGCGATCACCGACGGCTCCCGGCCGCGCTCCCGGCACCACTCCTCGTACGCCCGGGTCACGGCGCCCGTGTAGTACTCGCGGCCGTACCCGGCGTGCAGGGCGATCCGGCGCGCACCGGCGGCGGCCAGATGGTCGAGGACCTCGCGGGTGGTCGTGGCGTGGTCGTTGTCGACCCAGACGTCGCCGGGGTGCGGGTCGGTGGGACGGCCGTCGAAGACCACGGGGATGCCCCGGGCCCGCAGGGCGCGCAGCACCCGGTCGTCCTCGGGACTGTCGAGCAGGAGCATGCCGTCGACGGACAGGGTGTGCCACAGGGTCTCGCCGCCGCGCGCCGCGGGCAGGACCGTCAGCGCGTAGCCGAGGGCGTGCGCGGTGGCGGCGGCGGCGGTCAGCAGGCGGGAGAAGTAGGGGACCTCGAGGTAGTTCCAGGGCGCGCCCGCGTAGGTGGTGACGGCGAGGCCGAGCGTCCCGGTCCGGGTGAGGGGCGTCCGGCGCGAGCCGTAGCCGAGGGCCGCCGCCACCTCGCGGACCCGGCGCCGGGTGGACTCACCGAGCCGGCCCGTGCCGTTGAGGGCGTGGGACACGGTGGCGGTGGACACCTCCGCGGCGCGGGCGATGTCGGTGAGGGTGGGCCCTGACATGCGCGCCATCGTACGGATTTCGCGGTCCGCGGAGGGTACTGGTTACGACGTTAATCAGCGAGCGTCCGGCCACAGCCAATGTTTGGAGTGGTCATGACTTCTTCCCTGAGCCGGCGCACCGTTCTCGCCGCCGCCGGCGCGGCGGGTCTCGTCGGGGTCGCCGGGAGCCCCGCGGCCGCGGGCTCGCGCCCCCGGTCGGCCGCGCTGGTCGTGCACAACGCCCGGGTGTTCACCGGCCGGTCCGGCGGCCGTCGCGTCGAGGCCGTGGCCGTCGGCCGCGACGGCCGGATCCTGGCGACCGGGCGGGGCAACGAGCTGCGCCGTCTCGTCGGCCGGGACACCGAGGTCGTCGACGCGCGCGGCGGGACCGTGATGAGCGGCATCCACGACGGCCACGTCCACCCCCTGGGCGCGGGCAGCCGCTCGCTGCGGCCCTCCCTCGAAGGGGCGGAGACGACGCGGGAGGAGCTGCTCGCGATCCTGACCGGCTTCCTGAAGGACAGCCCGGGGCAGGAGCCGGACGGCTGGCTCGTGGTGGAGGACTGGAATCCGGTCGGCCTGCTGCCGCAGGGCTCCCTCCCCCACCACTCGCTGCTCGACGCCCTGCCCACCCGCCGTCCGGTCGCCCTGGTCGGCGGCGACGGCCACAACGTCTGGGTCAACGGCCGTGCCCTGGAGATCGCCGGCATCACGGCCGCCACGCCGGACCCGGCGGGCGGGAAGATCGTGAAGGGCGCGGACGGCAGGCCGACCGGCGTCCTCAAGGACGACGCGCAGCCGCTGGTGACCCGGCACATCCCGGAGCCGAGCGAGGCCGAGCTGGTCGCGGCCTGCGCGCGGGTGCTCGCCCAGGCGGCGGCCTCGGGGGTCACCACGATGATGGACGCCCTGGTCGGGCGCGGTGAGCTGCACACGTACCGGGCGCTCGCCGCGGCCGGGAAGCTGCCGCAGCGGATCGTCCCGGCGATCCGGCTCGACCCGGACCAGGCGAAGGACCCGGCGGCGGCGCTCGCGTACGCCCGGGGGCTGCGCCGCGAGTTCGGCGAGGTGCGGGGGCTGCGCTTCGGAATGATCAAGGTGTTCCTCGACGGGGTGATCGAGTACCCGGCGCAGACGGCGGCGCTCCTCGAGCCGTATCTGGACGGCGAGGGGCGAACCACCACCAACCGGGGCGAACTGTACGTCTCGGCCCAGGACTACGGACGACTTTCGGCCGTCTTCAACCGGGCCGGCTGGCAGATGCACGCCCACGGCCTGGGCGACCGGGCCGTACGGACGGCGCTCGACGGATACGCGTACGCCCGCCGCGCCACCGGACTGCGCGATCCGCGCAACGCCGTCGCCCATCTCCAGCTGGTGGACCCGGCCGACCTGCGGCGCTTCGCCCAACTGGGCGTGGCGGCCTGCATGCAGCTGCAGTGGGCGTCCGCGGACACCTGGACGATGGAGGCGCTCCTGCCGTACATCGGGCCCGAGCGGCACCGGTGGATGTACCCGGCGCGTTCGCTGGAACGTCACGGCGCAGTGCTCTCGGGCGGTTCGGACTGGCCGGTGGACGCGCTCCAGGTGTGGAACCAGATCCGGACCGCGATCGACCGGCAGGGGGCGCACGGCGAGGGCCCGCTCCACCGCGAGCTGGAGGGCCTGAGCCGTGCCTCGACGCTGCGGATGCACACGTACGGCACGGCCTGGCAGCTGCGGATGGACGGGGAGACCGGGACGATCCGGGAGGGGCGGGCCGCCGATCTGCTGCTTCTCGACCGAGATGTAATGGAATGTCCGGTCGCGGACATCAGTGACACCACGGTGCGGCTCACCCTCGTCGGGGGCCGCGTGGTCCACGACGCGGAGTCGGCCTCGGGCCGTACGGCCACCGCGGGGCTGGCCCGCGCGGCGTCCGCGCCGCGCCCCTCGACGTACGCGGCGGTGCACGGCGGCCGGCACCGGGCGTGCGGCTGCTCGGCACACTGAGCCCCCGCTCCCTCGCACCCACCCGCCCGTACGGCCGCGGACGAATTGCCGCGGCCGTGCGGGCGGCCGACGATCGGGACATGTTCAGTGGCGCGCATGTGATTCTCTACACGCGGGACGCGGAGGCCGACCGGGCCTTCCTCAAGGACGTCGCCGGCTTCCCGCACGTGGACGCCGGGCGCGGCTGGCTCATCTTCAAACTGCCGCCCGCCGAGGTCGCCGTCCACCCGACGACGGAGGAGCCGAAGCACGAGCTCTACCTCATGTGCGACGACCTCGCCGCGACCCTGAAGGACCTCGAGGACCGGGGCGCGGAGATCTCACGCGCCATCACCGACCAGGGCTGGGGCCTGCTCGCCGCCGTACGGCTGCCGAGCGGGACCGAACTCCCCCTGTACGAGCCGCGTCACCCGACCGCGCACAGCCTGTCACTCTGATGGCCCACCCCAACGACAGGCACCATCTCATATCTGAGATAACGTGACGCCATGGCAGACGACTACCTCGTACGCATCGGCAAGCTCATCCGTGACGCCCGTCAGCACCGCGGCTGGACACAGACGCAGCTCGCCGAAGCACTGGCCACGAGCCAGAGCGCCGTCAACCGGATCGAGCGCGGCAACCAGAACATCAGCCTTGAGATGATCGCCCGGATCGGCGAAGCCCTCGACAGCGAGATCGTGTCCCTGGGTTACGCCGGACCGATGCACCTCAGGGTCGTCGGCCGCCGCCGCCTCTCGGGCGCCATCGACGTCAAGACGAGCAAGAACGCCTGTGTCGCGCTGCTCTGCGCCTCCCTCCTCAACAAGGGCCGCACGGTCCTGCGCCGGGTCGCCCGGATCGAGGAGGTCTTCCGGCTCCTGGAGGTCCTCAACTCCATCGGCGTGCGCACCCGCTGGGTGAACGACGGCGTCGACCTGGAGATCGTGCCGCCGGCCGAGCTGGACATGGACTCGATCGACGCCGAGGCCGCGATCCGCACCCGCTCGATCATCATGTTCCTCGGCCCGCTGCTGCACCGCATGGACCGCTTCAAGCTGCCGTACGCCGGCGGCTGCGACCTCGGTACGCGCACGATCGAGCCGCACATGATCGCGCTGCGCCGCTTCGGCCTCGACATCACCGCGACCGAGGGCATCTACCACGCCCAGGTCGAGCGCTCCGTCTCCCCCGACCGCCCGATCGTGCTGACCGAGCGCGGCGACACCGTGACCGAGAACGCCCTGCTCGCGGCCGCCCGCCACGACGGCGTCACCGTCATCCGCAACGCCTCCTCCAACTACATGGTCCAGGACCTGTGCTTCTTCCTGGAGGCCCTGGGCGTACGGGTGGACGGCATCGGCACCACCACCCTCACCGTGCACGGCGTGCCGCAGATCGACGTGGACGTCGACTACTCCCCCTCCGAGGACCCGGTCGAGGCGATGAGCCTGCTGGCCGCGGCGGTCGTCACGGAATCCGAACTGACCATCCGCCGGGTCCCGATCGAGTTCATGGAGATCGAGCTCGCGGTCCTGGAGGAGATGGGCCTCGACCACGACCGCTCGGCCGAGTACCCGGCGGACAACGGCCGGACGCGCCTGGTCGACCTCACGGTCCGCCCCTCCAAGCTGGAGGCGCCGATCGACAAGATCCACCCGATGCCGTTCCCGGGCCTGAACATCGACAACGTCCCCTTCTTCGCGGCCATCGCGGCCACGGCCCAGGGCAAGACGCTGATCCACGACTGGGTCTACGACAACCGGGCCATCTACCTCACGGACCTCAACCGCCTCGGCGGGCGCCTCCAGCTCCTCGACCCCCACCGCGTCCTGGTGGAGGGCCCCACCCGCTGGCGCGCCGCCGAGATGATGTGCCCGCCGGCCCTGCGCCCGGCGGTGGTCGTCCTCCTCGCGATGATGGCGGCCGAGGGCACGTCGGTCCTCCGGAACGTGTACGTGATCAACCGGGGTTACGAGGAGCTCGCTGAGCGCCTCAACTCGGTCGGTGCGCAGATCGAGATCTTCCGGGACATCTAGGCACCGGAGCCCGAAGGCCCCCTCGCTCCTCAGGAGCGAGGGGGCCTTTCCCGTGGGGTGTCAGGAGGCGTTCGGGGCGCTCGCGTCGGTGTACGGGGGGGGCGCCAGGCGGGTGAGGAGGGAGGTGCGGCCCAGGAGGGATCAGCCGCCCACGCCCGGGCCCACCCCGCCCTTGAGGCGGTCGATGTCCGACTGGCGGACCTGGATCACGAAGAGGGCCACCAGCGCGCCGACCACGGCGAAGATCGCCGCCGTGACGAAGCCCGCGGAGACGCCGGAGGTCAGCACCTGGTCGCCCCAGGGGGCGGGGAGTTGGCCCGTTCTGGCGAACTCGGCCTTCTCCAGCGGTGTGGCCTGGGAGAGGAAGGCGGGGACCTGGGTGTCCGCCTCGTTGCGGCTGGCCGTGCCGAAGACCGTCACCAGGATCGACAGGCCCAGCGAACCTCCCACCTGCTGCATGGCGTTGAGCAGGCCGGACGCGGCGCCCGACTCCTGGGGTTCGACGTTCGACAGCGCCATGATGGTGAGGGACACGAACATCAGGCCCATGCCGAGGCCGAAGACGAGGATCGGTCCGAGGATGCTGCCGAGATAGGTGGAGTCGATGTTGGTCAGGGTCAGCCATGACAGGCCTGCCGCGGCGAGCACCGACCCCACCACCATGAAGGGTTTCGGGCCGTACCGGGGCAGCAGGTTGGACGTGAGGCCGGCGCCGACCCCGATGATCGCGCTGACCGGCAGGAACGCGAGCCCGGTCGCCAGGGGGCTGAAGCCCAGCACCTGTTGGACGAACAGGGTGAGGAAGAAGAACATCCCGAAGATGGCCGCCGCCAGACAGAGCATGATGACGTAGGTGCCCGAGCGGTTGCGGTCGGCGAACATGTGCAGGGGCGTGATGGGTTGCTGGGAGCGCCGCTCGATCAGGATGAACATGGCCAGGAGGACGACCGCCGCGACGAACGAGCCGATCGTGTACGGGTCGCTCCAGCCCTCCTGGGCGGCGCGGATGAAGCCGTACACCAGGGCCACCATGCCGAGCGTGGAGGTGAGGGCGCCGGCGAGGTCGAAGTGGCCGGGGTGCCGCTCGGACTCCTTGACGTGGCGCGGGGTGAGGAAGGCGATCAGCAGCGCGATCGGCACGTTCACGAAGAAGATCCAGCGCCAGTCGAGCCATTGGACGAGCATGCCGCCCGCGACCAGGCCGATCGCGCCGCCGCCCGCCGAGACGCCCGCGAAGACGCCGAAGGCCCGGTTGCGCTCCGGGCCTTCGTCGAACGTCGTGGTGATGAGGGAGAGCGAGGTCGGGGAGGCTATCGCGCCGCCGACGCCCTGGAGGGCGCGGGCCGCGAGGAGTTGCCACTCGCTCTGTGCGAGTCCGCAGAACAGTGAGGCAAGTCCGAAGAGCAGGACGCCGAAGATGAACACGCGCCGCCGGCCCAGGATGTCACCGGCGCGTCCGCCCAGGAGGAGCAGACCGCCGAAGGTCAGGGTGTAGGCGTTGACGACCCAGGACAGGCTGGTGGTGGAGAAGTCCAGCGCGGTCTGGATGTGTGGGAGCGCGATGTTCACGATGGTGATGTCGAGGACCACCATCAGCTGACACGAGGCGATCACGAACAGGGCGATGCCCTTGCCGTCCTTCCCGCCCTTGCGGGGGGCGGTCGCCGTCGGAGTCTTCGGCTCGGGGGTTCTACTCATGGCAGTTCATGGCGCATCGCGCCCTCACCTGACGGGTCCGTGGGCCGGTCAGTCCACCTTTCGACATTAAGCCCGGCCCACGTGGGTGACCAATTGATCAAGTGTGGGCGGGTTCGTCCAGGACCGCGAAGCCGTCCAGCTCCACCAGGGCCTGCTCGTCCCAGAGCCGTACGACGCCGATCACGGCCATCGCCGGGTAGTCGCGGCCCGCCAACCGTCGCCAGATCCGGCCGAGTTCGGGTGCGTGCGTGCGGTAGTCCTCGACGTCGGTGGTGTAGACGGTGACGCGGGCGAGGTCTGCAGGGGTGCCGCCGGCGTGGCGCAGGGCGGTGAGCAGATTGGCGAGTGCGGTGGTGAACTGCTCGGCCAGGGTGTTCCCCACGACGGCGCCCCCGCTGTCGAGTGCGGTCTGTCCGGCGAGGAAGACCAGCCGGGTGCCGGTGGCGGTGACGGCGTGGGAGAAGCCGGTGGGCGGGGCGAGTTCGGCGGGGTTGTGCCGGTGCAGGCTCATGGGGTCGGCTCCTCCTGGCGGGAGTGGGACCGTCGGTGGGACGCGTACAGCTCCTTGGCGATGATCGTGCGCTGGACCTCGGTCGCCCCCTCGTAGATACGGGGTGCCCTGACCTCGCGGTAGAGGTGTTCGAGGAGGTGGCCGCGCTGGAGGGCGCGGGCGCCGTGGAGTTGGACGGCGGAGTCGACGACGTACTGCGCGGTCTCGGTGGCGAGGAGCTTCGCCATGGCGGAGCGCCGGGGCACGTCCGGGTCGCCGTCGTCGTACGCGGTGGCCGCCGCGTAGACGAGGAGGCGGGCGGCCTCGGTACGGGTGGCCATCTCGGCGATCCGGTGTGCGACGGACTGGAGGTCGGCGAGGTGTCCGCCGAAGGCGGGACGGTCGGCGGTGTGGGCGAGGGCCGCGTCCAGGGCGGCCTGGGCCATGCCGACGGCGAAGGCCCCGACGCTGGGGCGGAAGAGGTTGAGGGTGTTCATGGCGACCCGGAAGCCCCGGTCGGGTTCGCCGAGCAGGTCGTCGGGGCCGACGGGGACGCCGTCGAAGGTGAGGGTGCCGAGGGCGTGCGGGGCGAGCATGTCGAGGGCCTCGCCGCCGAGTCCGGGCCGGTCGGCGGGGACGAGGAAGGCGGTGACTCCTCGGGCGCCGGCGTCCGGGGTGGTGCGGGCGAAGACGGTGGCGAAGTCGGCCTCGGGGGCGTTGGAGATCCAGCGCTTCTCGCCGTGCAGGCGCCAGCCGCCGGCTCCGTCGGGGCGGGCCTCCAGGGCCAGCGCGGCGGCGTCGGAGCCGGCGCCGGGCTCGGAGAGCGCGAAGGCGGCGACGGCGCGTCCCGCGGTGGCCTCGGGGAGCCAGCGGGCGCGCTGCGCGGGGGTGCCGAAGGCGGCGACGGGGTGGGTGCCGAGGCCCTGGAGGGCGAGGGCGGTCTCGGCCTCGGTGCAGGTCCGGGCGAGGGATTCGCGCAGGAGGCAGAGTTCGAGGGCGCCCGCGTCGAAGAGCCGGGCGAGGAGGCCGAGCTCGCCGAGTGCGGCCACGAGGGGCCGGTTGACCCTGCCTGGTTCGCCCTTGTCGGCGAGGGGCTTCAGTCGTTCGGCGGCGAGGGTGCGGAGTTCCGCACACCAGGTGGTCTGTGCCGGATCGAGCGAGAATGCGGGCATGTGGGCCCTCTCTGACGCCCTCGGGCGTCTTCGTCCCCGCACCGGGCGGGGTGCCTGTGCCACCCGGTGCGGGCGTCCCTGCGCCGTCCGGCGTCCGCGCGCCGTCCGGTGCCTTCGTCGGGGCGCTCGGAAGCACCCTTGTCGCGAACCGTTGACTGCCGTCACCAACACGATACGCTCGTGGAGCGACGGGCGACCCCACCACGACAGGGGGACGGACTCATGGAGCTGACACCCTCGGCCCACCTCGACAGCTTCGCCCGTGACCGGCTGCCTCCGCCCGACCGGTGGCCGCGTCTCGTCTTCGACCTCCCCGAGCTGGCGTACCCCGACCGGCTCAACTGCGGCACCGAACTCCTCGACCGCACCACCGAACGGTTCGGCGCCGACCGGCCCGCCTTCCACGACGGCGACGGCGGCGTCTGGACCTACGGAGAGCTCCAGGACCGGGTCGACCGCATCGCCCATGTCCTCACCTCCGACCTGCGGGTCCGGCCCGGCAACCGGGTCCTCCTGCGCGGCCCCACCACCCCCTGGCTCGCCGCCTGCTGGCTCGCCGTGATGAAGGCCGGCGCGGTCGCCGTCACCGTCCTCGCCCAGCAGCGCGCCCCCGAGCTGGCCACCATGGCCGACGCGGCCCGCTGCACCCACGCCCTCTGCGACGTCCACAGCCTCGACGAGCTCCTCGCGGCCCGGATACCGGGGCTCCGCGTCACCCCCTTCGGCGGGGACGGCCCGGACGACCTGCTCACCCTCGCGGCCCGCCGCCCCGGCCCGTACACGGCGGTGGAGACGGCCGCCGACGACGTGGCCCTCATCGCCTTCACCTCCGGCACGACCGGGCGGCCCAAGGGCTGCGTCCACTTCCACCGGGACGTCCTGGCCGTCGCCGACACCTTCTCCGCGCACGTCCTGCGCCCGCTGCCCGACGACGTCTTCGCCGGTTCTCCGCCGCTCGCCTTCACGTTCGGCCTCGGCGGGCTCGTCGTCTTCCCCCTGCGGGCCGGGGCGAGCGCGGTCCTCCTCGAACAGGCCGGACCCAAGCAGCTGCTCGCCGCGATCGAGCGGCACCGGATCTCGGTTCTCTTCACCGCCCCGACGGCCTACCGGGTCATGCTGGACGAGCTCATCCAGGGCACGGCCCCCGATCTGAGCTCCCTGCGCCGCTGTGTCTCGGCCGGGGAGAACCTGCCGGAGGCCACCTGGAAGGCCTGGTACGCACGCACCGGCCTCCGCCTGATCAACGGCATCGGCGCCACCGAACTCCTGCACATCTTCATCGCGGCCGCCGACGGCGACATACGCCCCGGCACCACGGGCCGCCCCGTCCCCGGCTGGCAGGCCAGGGTCGTCGACCACGAGGGCAAGGACGTCCCGGACGGCGAGGAGGGGCTGCTCGCGGTACGCGGCCCGGTCGGCTGCCGCTATCTGGCCGATCCGCGCCAGACGGAGTACGTACGGGAGGGCTGGAACGTCACGGGCGACACGTACGTCCGCGAGCCCGACGGCTACTTCCGCTACGTCTCCCGCGCCGACGACATGATCATCTCGGCCGGGTACAACATCGCGGGACCCCAGGTCGAGGAGGTGCTCCTCGACCACCCCGACGTGGTGGAGACGGCGGTCGTGGGCCGCCCCGACGAGCTGCGCGGGCAGGTCGTCGTCGCCTACACGGTGATACGGGACGGGGTGCCGCGCGACGCGAGCACCGCCGCCGCGCTGCGGTCCTTCGTCCGCGCCCGGCTCGCCCCCTACAAGTCGCCCCGCGAGATCGTCTTCCTGGACGCGCTGCCGCGCACCCCCACGGGAAAGCTCCAGCGCTTCCGGCTGCGCGACTCGGCGTGACGGTCGCCCCTATGCCGGTGCCGGCCGTCCCGGCACCGGTCGCCCCGCCGGGACTCCCCCGGCACGGCTCCCCCGCCCGGCCCCGCCCGACCCGGCCGGACCGGCGAACCACCCTCTACAGTGATCACGTGGCCGAGCAGCACACCCCCCGATCCCTGATCGTCTCCCTCTACGGCGCGTACGGCCGTGCGCCCGACGGGTCGCCGATGCCGGTGGCCGCGCTCATCCGGCTGCTCGCGGTCCTCGGGGTGGACGCGCCCTCGGTGCGTTCCTCGGTGTCGCGACTGAAGCGGCGCGGACTGCTGCTGCCGGGCCGGACGGCCGACGGGGCCGCCGGATACGCCCTCTCGGACGACGCCCGCAGGCTCCTGGACGACGGCGACCGCCGGATCTACGCCCGTACCGAACCCAAGCTCTCCGAGGGCTGGGTCCTGGCCGTCTTCTCGGTGCCCGAGGCCGAGCGGCACAAGCGGCACCTGCTGCGCTCCCGGCTCGCCCGCCTGGGCTTCGGCACGGCGGCGCCCGGCGTCTGGATCGCCCCCGCGCGGCTGTACGAGGAGACCCGGAACGCCCTGGAGCGCCTGGAGCTCTCCTCGTACGTGGACCTCTTCCGGGGCGATCACCTGGGGTACGCGGCCACGGCCGAGGCGGTGGCCCGCTGGTGGGACCTGCCCGCCATCGCCCGGCTCCACGAGGAGTTCCTGGCGGCCCATGAACCGGTGCTGCGGGCCTGGCGCGGGACCCGCGCGGCGGGCACGGAGGGCCCGGAAGGCGCCGAGGCCCCGGGAAGCGCCGAGAAGGCCTACCGGGACTATCTGCTCGCCCTGGACTCCTGGCGCCGCCTGCCGTACGCGGACCCGGTGCTCCCGGCCGAGCTCCTGCCCGACGACTGGCCGGGCCGGCGCTCCGCGGAGGTCTTCGCGGCCCTGCACGAGCTGCTGCGGGACCGTGGCGCGGAGTTCGTCCGCCCACACGTGGCCGGGTCCGGGGACTAGGGCTCCGGTCCGGGTCCGGGACCGGACCGGGGTTCCGTTCCGTCTCGCTGTCCGGGGGCTCGGCGCGGGCCTCGGCCTGCCCCTGCGGGAGCAACCGTGAGGGGCGGCCGGAACCCGGCCGCCCCTCACGGTTTCTCCCTTGGGAAACGCGCGTCCGTCAGGTCACTCGGCGGTGGATCCACCAGGCGCAGAACCCGCTCAGGGCCAGGGCGAGACCGAGGTAGAGCCCGGTCTCGGCCCACTGGAGGGTCCAGAAGTTCCCCGCGGGCTGGTACGTCACCTGCTGGCTGTAGCCCAGGGCGTGGAGGTCGGCGAAGCAGCCTTCGACCTGCTGCAGGGCGGGCGGGCCCGACTCGGTGCGCAGGCAGTCGGCGAACGACGACGGTACGGGGGCCGGCCGGCCGGCGGCGTTCAGGGTCTGTTGGGAGATGACCCAGGACCCGGGCACTTCTTCGAGATGCGCGACGATCTGCTCGGCGCCGTCCTGGATGCTGATGGGGGCGCCGCCCGGCTCGATGGGCACGACGGTCCGGTCCGCGGCGGCCAGGTGGGGCCTGATCCATGTCGGTACGACGATCTGGACGGCGGTGTAGAGGGCGAACGTGGTGGCCATCGCGGACAGGGTGCGACGGATGACGAGGCCGAGGGCGACGCCCAGGGCGAAGGCGAAGGCGGCGTGGGCCATGGGGACGACACCCCGTGCGGCGAAGGCGACGGGGTCGAGCCGCGGGAAGTACGTGTCCGTGGCGCCGCCGCCGTCGACGGCCCGGTCGATGGGGCTGCTCCACCAGCTCACCGCGAGTGCGGCCAGCCCGGCGGCGGTCATGGAGGCCGCCGCGCCGAGGCCCAGCTTGGCCGCCAGCCAGCGGGTGCGGGTGACGCCCTGGTTCCATGCGAGGTAGTGGGTACCGGTCTCCAGTTCACGGGCGATCAGTGGCGCGCCCCAGAACATCCCGATGACCGCCGGCACGGCGAGCACGACCAGCAGTCCGGTGTAGTAGAGGGTCTGGTCCGCACTCGAGATCTGGTCCACCAGGCTGCTGCCGGCGGTCCGGTAGAGGTCGGCCAGCTGCGGGCCGGTGGCCGCGAGCGTGGCGGCGAGGACGGCCACGGCGGCGAACATCACGGCGGCCTGGGTACGGAACTGGCGCCAGGTCAGCCAGATCATCGGATCACCTCCAGTGTGGGCCGGGTGTCCCGTACCGCATCGGCGGGCCGGGTCATGTAGGCCAGGACGATGTCTTCCAGACCGACCGGGCCGACGGTCCAGGACGGATCGTGGACCGCGGTGTCGGCGCGCACCAGGAGGGTGGTCTGCCGGTCGGTGTGGCTGGCGGTGATGACGTGGACACCGGACGGGAGGGTGTCCGGGTCCCGGCGCGGTCCGGTGAGCCGGTGGTGGCAGGCGACCAGGTCGTCGAGGTCTCCGGCCAGTTGCACCTGGGAGTCGACCAGGACGATGACGTAGTCGCAGGTCCGCTCCACGTCGGAGACCAGGTGGGAGGAGAGCACGACGCTCAGCTCCTGCTCGGCGACGGCCTCCATCAGGTCCTGCATGAACTCCCTGCGGGCGAGCGGGTCCAGGGCCGCGACCGGCTCGTCCAGGATGAGCAGTTCGGGGCGCTTGGCGATGCCCAGGGTGAGAGCGAGCTGCGCACGCTGGCCGCCGGACAGCTTGCCCGCCCGCTGCCCGGGGTCCAGACCGAGGCGACGGATCCGGTCGCGGGCCACGGCGTCGTCCCAGTTCGGGTTGAGGCGCTTGCCGAGGTCGAGGTGGTCGGCGACGCTCAGCGCGACGTAGACCGGGGTGTCCTGGGCGACGAAGCCGACCTTGGCCAGCTGTTCCACGCCCGCGGCGGGGCGGCCGCCGCACACCTCGATGGTGCCGGCCGTCGGGGTCAGCATGCCGGAGGACAACTTCAGCAGGGTCGACTTGCCGGCGCCGTTGGGGCCGACGAGGCCCACCACCCGGCCGGCGGGGACGTCCAGGTCGCAGTTCCGCAGCGCCCAGCGCTGCCGGTACCTCTTGCCCAGGTCCTGGGCTCGCAGGACAGTGCTCATGCCACGCCCTCCCCGGCGGCGTGCCGGAACGTGTTCGTGAACAGCGCCTCGATGCTCTCGTCGTCGAGCCCGGCCAGGCGGGCCTTGGTCAGCCAGCGCTGCAGGTCCTTGCGCAGCGGTCCGTGCGCGGCGAGCGTGCCGTCGGCCAGCGTCCGCGTCACGAACGTCCCGACGCCGGGACGGGCGGCCACCAGGCCGTCGTGCTCCAGCTCCCGGTACGCCTTGAGCACCGTGTTCGGGTTGACCGCCATCTGCTTGGCGACGTCCTTGACCGTCGGGAGCCGGTCACCCTCCTCCAGCAGGCCCAGACGCAGGGCGTGCCGCACCTGCTGGACCAGCTGCTGGTACGGGGGCAGGCCGGACCGGCTGTTCAGATGGAACTCAATCACCGGTTCCTCCATTTATCTAGTTGCCTAGCACTATAGCTCTCTCCGTCGGCTGTGCGGCAAGGCACGCACGCACAACCGACGGGACGGCAGGCAACCGGAGTTCGCCTCTAGCGCGGGGGCCGGGACCGTACGGCAAGGGCCCGGAGCAGGCAGGCGAAGCCCACCGTGGTCAGGAGGGCGCGGACCAGGTTCCACGCCACCCAGGGCGCCTCGAAGGCCGCACGGGCGGCCGCGGGGTCCTTGGCCGCGGCGAGCGCGTCGTTGAGGGGGACGTTCACCGCCGAGGTGACCAGGAAGACCGCCACGGAGAGGACCAGCGCGGCGAGCGTCCAGATCCGCGCCCGGGTGGCGCGGTGCTGCCAGGCCGCCACCGCCGCGAGGATCGTCGACCCGAAGAACGGGGTGAAGAAGACCGGGTTCTGGATCACCTCGTTGATGTTCCGCATCACTTCGACATAGACCCGGTCGTCGCTGCGTGCCAGCGCCGGCATCACCGAGCACACATACGCGAACCACACCCCCGCGACCAGTCCGGTCGCCACCGTCGCCGTGCCGAGGACCGCCCCGGCACCCTTCCCACCCCGCTGCTCTGTCATGTCCTCATTCAAGAGCAGGGGGTGGTGCGCGGACCATGCTTCCGCGTCGCCCCCGCATACGCGGACGTCCACGCACCGCGGGGCGCCCCCTCCCGAGAGGGCGTCCGCGGACCGCGGGGCGCCCTCAGCCCCGACGGCCGGTCGGGGGTGGGCGGTTGCCCGCGCGGTACGGGGCCGGCCAGGGGGCCGCCGGGCCCTCGTAGCCCTGCTCGGCGGCTGCGTGCAGGGTCCAGTTCGGGTCGTAGAGGTGCGGGCGGGCGAGTGCGCACAGGTCGGCGCGGCCGGCCAGGAGCAGGGAGTTGACGTCGTCCCAGGAGGAGATCGCGCCGACCGCGATCACGGGGACGCCGGTCCCGTTGCGGATCCGGTCGGCGTACGGGGTCTGGTACGAGCGGCCGTAGGCGGGGGTCTCGTCCGGGACGACCTGGCCGGTGGAGACGTCGATCGCGTCGGCGCCGTGCTCCGCGAAGGCGCGGGCGATCGCGACCGCGTCGGCGCCGGTCGTCCCGCCCTCGGCCCAGTCGGTGGCGGAGATGCGGACGGTCACGGGGCGGTCCTCGGGCCACACCTCCCGTACGGCGTCGAAGACTTCGAGCGGGAAGCGGAGCCGGGCGGCCAGGTCGCCGCCGTATCCGTCGGTGCGGTGGTTGGTGAGCGGCGAGAGGAAGCCGGAGAGCAGGTAGCCGTGGGCGCAGTGCAGTTCGAGGAGGTCGAAGCCGGCGTGCGCGGCGCGGCGGGCGGCGGCCGCGAACTCCTCGCGCACGACGGTGAGTCCGGCGCGGTCGAGGGCGCGCGGGGTCTGGTTGACGCCGGGCCGGTACGGGAGGGGGGAGGCGGCGACGAGCGGCCAGTTGCCCTCGGGCAGGGGCTGGTCGATGCCCTCCCACATGCGCCGGGTGGAGCCCTTGCGGCCGGAGTGGCCGAGCTGGACCCCGATCGCGGTGCCGGGTGCCCGGCCGTGGACGAAGGCCGTGATCCGGCCCCAGGCGGCGGCCTGTTCGTCGGTCCACAGGCCGGTGCAGCCGGGGGTGATCCGGCCCTCCGGGCTCACGCAGACCATCTCGGTCATGACGAGTCCGGGGCCGCCGAGGGCTCTGGACCCCAGGTGGACGAGGTGGAAGTCGCCGGGGACGCCGTCCTCGGCGACGTACATGTCCATCGGGGAGACGACGATCCGGTTGCGCAGGGTCAGTCCGCGGAGCCGGAAGGGCGTGAACATCGGCGGGGTGCCGGGCGGGCAGCCGAAGTCGCGTTCGACGGTGGCGGTGAAGGCCGGGTCGCGGAGCCGCAGGTTGGCGTGGGTGACGCGGCGGCTGCGGGTGAGCAGGTCGAAGGCGAAGCGGCGGGGCGGCCTGTCGACGTGTCCCGCGAGCTCCTCGAACCACTGGAGGCTGGCGACGGCCGCGCGCTGGGTGGACTCGACGACGGGCCGGCGCTCGGCCTCGTAGGCGGCGAGGGCCTCGGCGGGGGTGGGGTGGTCGCGGAGGCTGTGGGCCAGTGCCAGGGCGTCCTCGACGGCCAGTTTGGTGCCGGAGCCGATGGAGAAGTGGGCGGTGTGGGCGGCGTCGCCGATGAGCACGGTGTTGCCGTACGACCAGCGCTCGTTGACGACGGTGCGGAAGGCGGTCCAGGCGGAGCGGTGGGAGCGCAGCTCCCGGCCGCCGAGCGCCTCCGCGAAGATCTTCGCGCAGCGGACGGTGGACTCCGCCTCGTCGAGTTCGTCGAACCCGGCGGCCCGCCAGACCTCCTCGCGCATTTCGACGATGGCGGTGGAGGCACCCGCCTCGTAGGGGTAGGCGTGCAGCTGCATCACGCCGAACTCGGTCTCGGCGGTCTCGAAGCGGAAGGCGTCGAAGGCGAAGTCCGCGGCGAGCCAGATGTAGCGGCAGCGGTGGGTGGTGATCCGCGGGCGGAAGTGGCCGGCGAGGGCCTCGCGGGTGTGACTGTGGACGCCGTCGGCGGCGACGACCAGGTCGTGGCCGGCGGCGAGGACGTCGGCGGTCGGGGCCTCGGTGCGGAAGCGGAGCCGTACGCCCAGGTCGGTGCAGCGGGCGTGCAGGATCTCCAGGAGCCGTCGGCGGCCGAGGGCGGCGAAGCCGTGGCCGGTGGAGGTGGTGCGGTGGCCCCGGTGGACGACGTCGATGTCGTCCCAGCGGACGAGGTCGCGGCCGAGCGCCTCGTGGACGACGGGGTCGGCGTCCCGGATGCCGCCGAGGGTCTCGTCGGAGAGGACGACGCCGAAGCCGAAGGTGTCGGAAGGGGCGTTCCGCTCCCAGACGGTGACCTCACGGGCGGGGTCGAGCCGCTTGAGGAGCACGGCGGCGTAGAGCCCACCGGGTCCGCCGCCGACGACGGCGATGCGGGAGAGGGTGGAGGGGGAGGCGGAGGCAGGAACAGGGGTTGAGGCCAGGGTGGAGGCGGAGGCAGGGGTGGAGGCGGCCGCGCGACGCGGGTCGGGGCTCGGGCTCGGGGCGGGGCCCACGCCCGTACCCGGGGCCGAGCCCGCGCCCGTACCCGGGGCCGAGCCCGCGCCCGTACCCGGGGCCGAGCCCGTACCCGAGCCCACGCCCGTACCCGGGTCCCGCCCGGGGCCCGGCATCGTCAGCACCCCCGCCATTTCGGGGGCCGTTTCTCCGTGAAGGCGGCGTGGAACTCGGCGTAGTCCTCGCCGTTCATCAGGAGCGCCTGGGTGGCCGCGTCCAGTTCGATCGAGGCGGCCAGCGGCATGTCCAGTTCCGAGGTGAGCAGCGCCTTCGTCTGGGCGAGCGCGAGCGCCGGGCCGTCGGCCAGGCGGCGGGCGAGCTCGGCGGCCCGCTCCCCCGCCGCGCCCTCCTCGGTGAGCTCGGAGAGCAGGCCGATGCGCTCGGCCTCGGGGGCCAGGACGGGTTCGCCCAGCATGAGGAGCCGGGTGGCGTGGCCGAGGCCGACGACCCGGGGCAGCAGATACGCCGCGCCCATGTCGCCGCCGGAGAGTCCGACCCGGGTGAAGAGGAACGCGAAGCGGGTCGTGGGGTCGGCGATCCGGAAGTCGGCGGCGAGGGCGAGGACGGCCCCGGCGCCCGCCGCGACGCCGTGGAGGGCGGCGACGACCGGGAAGGGGCACTCGCGGAGGGCCCGGACGACCTGGCCGGTCATGCGGTTGAAGTCGAGGAGCTGGGCGGTGTCGAGCGCGAGCGTGGCGCCGATGATCTCGTCGACGTCTCCGCCGGAGCAGAAGCCGCGGCCCTCGCCGTCGAGGACGAGGGCGCGGACGGACCGCTCACGGGAGAGCTCGGCGAGGAGGTCGCGCAGGTCGGCGTAGGCGCCGAAGGTGAGGGCGTTGAGTTTCGCGGGGCGGGCCAGTGTGACGGTGGCGACGCCCCGGTCGATGTCGACGCGCAGATGGTGCCAGCGTGCCGTGCGGGGCGTGGAGCCGGTAAAGGGGCTCATCCGGAACGGCCTCCTTCCTCCGTTCGGAGGGTATCACCCTACTGTGACTGTCGTCACGAGTACGCGATAAGGGAGGGATGAGGGTGCGCCGCAGAAGGTCCTGGGCAGTCGATGACGGACGTCCCTGCCGATCAGGGAGGGGCGCCTCTGGAGAAATGGATTGCGCCTCGTAAGGTTGAAACCAGGACGTCTCGGGATGCCTCCGCCTCACTCGCCCACCCCCCACTCGGTGAAGGGAGCCTGCTCCATGCCCGAAGCCAACGGCCCCGAAGCCGACGGCCCCCAAGCCGACGCACCCGCCGGACCGCCCGAGCCCGCCGGACCGGCCGCACCCGCCACTCACGACCCCGCCGCCTCCTGGCGCGTCCGGCTGCCCCACACCACCGCCGCCGTGCCGATCGCCCGCGCCCTGATCCGTGACGCCCTCACCGACCTCGCCCCCGAGACCGCCGGCCGCCCCGACAGGGACACCGCGGAGCTGCTCACCGCCGAGCTCGTGGCCAACGCCGTCGAGCACACCGCCGGCCTCGGCCCCATCGAGCTGGTCGTCGAGCTGCTCGCCACGCCCGGTGGCTGTCAGATCGAGGTCCACGACTCCGAGCCCGCCCGTCCGGGCGGGCTCGTCTGTCCCGAGCCGGGGGATGTGGACCCCTGGCAGGAGCACGGCCGGGGCCTGCTCCTCATCCGGGCCCTCAGCAGCGACTGCGGCCATCGCCCCACCCCGCACGGCAAGGCCGTCTGGTTCACCCTGCCGGGGATACCGGCGCAGCGCCCTCGCTCGGAGCAGTGACCAGGCGCGAGTGGCGGCGCCCGTAGAGGGCGTACACCAGGGTCCCGGCGACCAGGAATCCGGCGAACTGCAGCCAGGTCGCCCAGCCCGTGCCCCAGATCAGGTAGAGACAGAACCCGATGCCGAGGATCGGGCTCAGGGGGAAGAGCGGCACTCGGAACGAGCGCGGCAGCTCGGGGTTCCGGCGCCGCAGCACCATCACCGCGAGGTTGACGACCGCCATGACGGCGAGCGTGCCGATGGTGGTCAGGTTGACGACCACGTCGAGCGAGGCGAACGCCGCCGGTACGGCGAAGACCGCGGCCACGATCCACGTGTTGGCCACCGGAGTGGCGGACTTCGGCGAGACCCGCTCGAAGACCCGGGGCACGAGTCCGTCGCGGGACATCGACATCAGGATGCGGGTCTGCCCGTACATCACCGCGAGGACGACGGACGCGATGGCGACGACCGCGCCGAACGCGATGATCCCGCCGCCGACCGACGATCCGGTGACCTGGTCGACGACCAGTGAGAGCGCGGCCGGCTGGTCGGCCACGGCGTCGGCGCCGAGTGCGCCGATCGCGGAGAGCGCGACGGCGCAGTAGAGCAGGGTGACGAGCCCGATGCAGATGAGGATGGCGATCGGGATGTTCCGCCGCGGGTTCTTGACCTCCTCGCCGGCCGTGGTGATCGCGTCGAAGCCGATGTACGAGAAGAAGGCCACCGAGGCGCCCGCGGTGATCCCGGCCATGCCGTGCTCGGCGAACGGCGAGAGATGGCCGGCCTGGAACGCCGAGAAGCCGACGGCACAGAAGAGGATCAGGATGCCGATCTTGAGGATCGCCATGGCGGCGGTCGCCCGCGCGCTCTCCCGGACCCCGCGCACCAGCAGGGTGGCGGCGAGCGCGATCACGACCACGGCGGGCACGTTGACGACCCCGCCCTCGCCGGGTCCGGCGGAGAGCGCGGCGGGGAGGTGCCAGCCGGTGAGGCTGTCGAGCAGTTCGTTGAGGTACTGGCTCCAGCCCACGGCGACCGCGGAGACCGAGACGCCGTACTCCAGGAGCAGGCACCAGCCGACGAGGAAGGCGGCCCGCTCGCCGAGGCTCGCGTACGCGAAGGAGTACGAGGAGCCCGAGACCGGGATCGCGCCGCCCAGCTCCGCGAAGGAGAAGGCGGTGAAGACGCAGGTGATCGCGGCGAGGACGAAGGAGATCACCACCGCGGGACCGGCCTCGGCGACGCTGTCGGAGAGGCCGACGAAGATTCCGGTGCCGACGATCGCGCCGACTCCGAAGCACACGAGCTGGAAGAGGCCCATGGTGCGCTTGAGGCCGTGGCCTTCGAGGTCGGCGCCGGATTCGGCGAGGAGCTGCTGCGGGGTCTTGATCCGCGAGGCGGACGGGGTCATGCGGTGGTTCTCATCTCTCATGGGCACGCGTCAGGGGGTTCGGACATGAAAGCCCGAACCCCCTGTAAGGGTGCGATCGTAAACCGCACCGCGCATATTCACCCAATCGGGCGTAAAGCTATTCCGCCGGGAGCACCGTGGAGCTCACCGCGGGGAGCGCCTCCTCGGTGCTCGCCACGGGGATCGCGTCGGGGAGCGGGCCGCCGGCCATCGTCGACACCAGGACCGCCTTGATCGTGTGCATCCGGTTCTCCGCCTCGTCGAAGACGACCGAGTGGGCCGACTCGAAGACCTCGTCGGACACCTCCAGCTCGGTGAGGCCGTGCCGGGCGTGGATGTCCCGCCCGACGTCCGTGCCCAGGTCGTGGAAGGCCGGCAGGCAGTGCAGGAACTTGACTCCGGGGTTCCCGGTGGCGCGCAGCACGTCCATCGTCACGGAGTACGGGGCGAGGGCGGCGATCCGCTCGTCCCAGACCTCCTTGGGCTCGCCCATGGAGACCCAGACGTCGGTGGCCACGAAGTCGGCGCCGCGTACCCCCTCGGCCACGTCCTCGGTGAGGGTGACCGTGGCCCCGCCGGCCTCGGCCAGCCGACGGGCGGCGGCGACGATCTCCTCGGACGGCCAGTACGCCCGCGGGGCGACGATCCGGACGTCCATGCCGAGGAGGGCGCCGGTGATCAGGTAGGAGTTGCCCATGTTGAAGCGGGCGTCGCCGAGGTAGGCGAAGCAGATCCCGTCCAGCGGCTTGTCCGTGTGCTCGGTCATGGTGAGCACGTCGGCGAGCATCTGGGTGGGGTGCCAGTCGTCGGTGAGCCCGTTGAACACGGGGACGCCGGCGAAGGCGGCGAGTTCCTCGACGATGTCCTGGCCGTCGCCCCGGTACTCGATGCCGTCGAACATCCGGCCGAGGACGCGGGCGGTGTCCTTGACCGACTCCTTGTGACCCATCTGGGAGCCGGACGGGTCCAGGTAGGTGGTGGCGGCCCCCTGGTCGGCGGCGGCGACCTCGAAGGCGCAGCGGGTGCGGGTCGAGGTCTTCTCGAAGATCAGCGCGATGTTCCGGCCACGCAGCCGCTGGACCTCGGCACCGGCCTTCTTGGCGGCCTTGAGTTCGGCGGCGAGCGCGATCAGGCCGCGGAACTCCTCGGCGGTGAAGTCCAGCTCCTTGAGGAAGTGGCGGCCGATGAGGTCTGTGGCCATGGGACGCGCTCCTGTGGGTACGGTCGAGGGGTCGGCGATCGGGGACGACGATCAGGGACCCTGGAAGTGTATACGCACTTCAACATTTATATACAGCCCTGGTCGCGCTCGCCTACAGCCTCGGTCCACCTGGACTCGCGGTTCCGGGGCCGCCGCCGGAAGACGTCAGGCGGCGTCCCGCTCCACCGGACAGCTCATACAGCGCGGGCCGCCCCTCCCCCGGCCAAGCTCGCTGCCGGGGATCTCGATCACCTCGATGCCCTGCTTCCGCAGATGGGTGTTGGTCGTGACGTTCCGCTCGTACGCGACGACCACGCCCGGCTCCACCGCGAGCACGTTGCAGCCGTCGTCCCACTGCTCGCGCTCGGCCGCGTGCACGTCCTGCGTGGCCGTCAGGACCCGGACGTCCTGGAGGCCGAGCGCCGCCGCGATGGCGCTGTGCATCTGCTCCGGCGGATGGTCGGTCACCCGCAGGGACTGGCCGGCGTCCCCCGGTTCGATCGTGTACGAGCGGAGCATCCCGAGCCCCGCGTACTGCGTGAACGTGTCCTGGTCGACCATCGTCATCACCGTGTCCAGGTGCATGAACGCGCGCCGCTTCGGCATGTCGAGCGCGACGATCGTGCGCGCCGAACCCGCCGCGAACATGCCCCGGGCCAGCATCTCCACCGCCTGCGGCGTCGTCCGCTCGCTCATCCCGATCAGCACGGCGCCGTTGCCGATGACGAGCACGTCCCCGCCCTCGATCGTCGACGGGTAGTCGGCCTGCCCCTCCGACCAGTGGTGGAAGGCGCCCGCCTCGGCCCCCGTGAACAGCGGATGGTGCTTGTAGATCGCCTCGAAGTGCACGGTCTCGCGCTGCCGGGCCGGCCAGCGCATCGCGTTGATCGAGACGCCGTCGTAGATCCAGGCCGAGGTGTCCCGCGTGAAGATGTGGTTCGGCAGCGGGCCGAGGACGAAGTCGTCGAGGTCCATGGCGTGGAAACGGACCGAGGTCGGCTCCCGGTGCGCCGCCAGGAACTCCCGCTTCGTCATCCCGCCGATGAGCGCCTCGGCCAGCGCGACCGCGTCCAGCGAGTCGAACGCCGCCCGGAGGTGGTCGGCGGCGAGCGGGCCGTACTCCTTCTCGTCGAAGACCCGGTCGAGCACCAGCGCGCGTGCGGTGGGCACGTCGAGGGACTCGCTCAGGAGATCTCCGAAGAGGTGCACCTCGACGCCCCGGTCGCGCAGCACGTCCGCGAAGCCGTCGTGCTCCTGCCGGGCCCTGCGGACCCACAGCACGTCGTCGAAGAGCAGGGCGTCCTTGTTGGTCGGGGTGAGCCGCTTCAGCTCCAGATCGGGCCGGTGCAGGATGACGCGGCGCAGCCGCCCGGTCTCGGAATCGACGTGGAATCCCATGCGCCCATCCTGACGGAGCGGCGCGCCCGTGGCCCGTGTTTCGGGGCAGGTGGGGCCGGGGCGCGTCGAACGGCCCGCGGTGTCCCCGCTCCCCGCGGCGGCGGTCCCGGTCAGCCGAACCACGCCCTTACGGCGACCAGCAGGACGATCGCCCCCACCATGCCGCCGATCAGCAGCCCGGCGCGGCGCAGGAAGCGGCGGGTGTAGCCGTTGCCGGGATCGTCCGGGGAGCCGGTGGCCACCCCGGGTGCGGCCTGCCCCGGTCGGCGCGCCGTACGGGGCAGGCCGTACGCGTCCTTGAGAAGGGTGAGCCAGACGGCTTCCGGCAGGCCGGGGCGCTCGTCGTCGACGATCAGCCAGAAGGTCTCGCGGGCGGACGGCACCGGGCTCGTACGGAGCCGGGCGAGCAGCTCCCCCACGGTGCCGACCGGGGCGTCGCCGCCGGCGAGGAGCGGGCGGACCGCCCAGCGGTGCAGCTCGGCGGCGTTGGCCGCGCGCTGCTCCTCCGCCGGGTCGGACGGGTCGGTGGAGGCGCCCGGCGGTGCGACGGACCAGAACTCCTGGCCGATGGCCACCTCGCACAGCTCCCGGCGCAGCGGATGCTCCCAGGACGGCAGGCGGCGGGCGGCCTCGCGGAGAAGGAGGGTGAGGACGACGTACGCCTGCGGGCGGCGCAGCGAGTCGAGCAGCTCGCGGTTGCCGCCGTGCTCGACGAGCTCGCGCGCCTCGTCCACGGTGCGCGCGGCGGGCAGTTTGTGCAGGAGGCCCGTCTCGGCCTCCCGCTCCCGCCCACGGCCCCGTACGGCGGCCCACGCCCGTCCCGAGGCCGCCCCCGGGCCGGTCCACGCGGGCGCGACGAGGGGGAGAGCGGGGCGGGGGTACGCGTCGGCGCCCTCCGCCCGGGGCGGGCGGACACCGGACTCGGCGGGTCCCTTGGAGAGATCGGGGCGCCGCGGGGGGATGTCGGCGGGCCGGGACCGGTCCGGGGCCGGCGGGACGGCGGGACGCTCGGGATGGTCGGGATGGTCGGGATGGCCCGGGTGACCGGGACGGTCTGCGTGGTCGAAGCGGTCGGGGTGGTCGGGGTGGTCGGGATCGGGGCGGTCGGAGGGGACGGGGCGCGGCTCGCGGTCGGCGGCGTCGCCGTCGTACGGGCCGTCCCCCTGGGTCGGGTGGGGCACGCGGGACGAGCCGTACGCGTCGGGCTCCGGGTCCGACTGGGGTGAGCGACGGTACGGGTCGGTCTGGGAGGCCGAACGGGACGAGCTGTACCCGTCGAGCTGCGGGTCCGGGTGCGGGTCCGGATGAAGTGGGCGGTACGGGTCGGGGTCCTGGGTCGGGCGGGGTGGGCGGTACGGGGTGGGCTCGGGCGCCGGTCGGGGCGGGTCCGCCCGGCGGGCCGGTCGTGTCGTCGGGCCGTCCTGGGAGGCCCCCGGAGCCCCGGAAGCAGGCTGCGCCGCCTGCTTCCGCTCCGGCGGGTCCGGGCGGAACCAGTCGTCGGGACTCTCGTACGGACCGGGTCTGCTCGCGGCTCGGGGGTCTCCCCCGACGGGTGCCGCGTCACGGGCCGCCCCCGAGCGGTCGGCGGTGGGACCGCCGGCCGTCGGCGGGGCGTCGTCGCCGGTCCGGCCTCCCAGGCCCCGTCCCCCTCTCAGGCCCGACGTCCTGCGGGGCTCCGGGGCGGGCGGCGCCGGGGTGCGAGGGCCCTCCGGGTCCGGGGGCCACGAGGTCCTGCCCGTCGGCTCGGGGGCGGGCGCGTGCCCGCCGGGGCGGCGGCGGTCGAGGACGTCCAGCGCCCGCAGGGCCGTCACCAGGAGCGAGGCGCCACCGGCGGACGAGGCCCCGTGCAGGGCGCTGCCGACCGCGTACTCCTGGCCCTCCCCCTCGGCGACGCCCCTCAGGTGGTGGCGGACGAGCCGGGCCGCGATCTCCTCCGCCCGGTCGCCGACGCGCTCGCGCGGGTCGACGCGGCGCCGGTCGGTGTTCCGGCTCGCCGCGCCCGACCACCGGCCGACGAACACGAAGCGGAGCGCGCCGAGTTCGACGGTGTCATGGGTGGCGAAGGTCCACCGGCGGCCGGTGAGCCCGCCGAACATGCTGTGCAGCCCCCAGAGCACGGGGCCCGCGGTGTCGCCGCGCTCGTCGAGGACGGTGAAGCGTTCGTCCGGGTGGCGCAGCAACTCCGCGACCATCCCGGTGAGTTCCCCGGCCGCGTGCTCCAGAGCCCCGTCGAGTTCGCCCTGCCCGCGGCCGGTCGCGGGGACGAGGACCCGCTCCGGGATCACCGGCAGCTGCCCGCGCACCCGGGCACCGTCCATCACCGCGCCCTCCCAGTTCCACGCGTGGAGCCCGAGGCAGGTGGCGGGTTCGAGGAGTTCGGGCGCGCCGACGAGGGCGTGGCAGAGGACGGACGTCCCGCCGCCCGCGTCGGTGAACGGCGTGCGGTGGATGAGCATCACCTCCGAACGCCGCTGGAGCCGGATCAGCGCGGGAAGGGTCTCCTCACCGCTGGCGCGCAGCACGGGCCCGGAGGTCCGGAAGAGGTTCTCGGCCTCCTCGCGGGGTCCGGACCAGGCCACCGGTCCGAAGCCGGTGCTGCCGGTGAGGTTCTCGCTGTCCCACCGGAACACGATCTGGTCGACCTCGTTCTCCGACCGTGTCATCGGCCGATCCCCTCCATAGGTCCCGCGGGTTCCGCCCCGGGCAGCAGCCCGCACAGGGCGAAGAGCGACAGCAGTGGCGCGAGGACCCGGCGCGGCCGGGCCCCGTGCGGAAATCGGTCGCCGCGCGCCTGTCCACCGGTGGCGGCGACGAAGTGCAGCGTGCAGTCGGCGCAGTCGTCGAACGGCTTGAGCCAGGCGGGGCTAGCCCCGTGCGCCAGGAAGGCGTACGCGTCCCGGCTCTCGGCCCGTGCCGCGGCGGGGTCGTGGCGGCCCGGCAGGGCACGGCCGAGCCAGCGGTCGACGACGGGTTCGAAGCGCACCAGGTCGCTCTTGTTGACGGCGAGCGCCGCGGGGGCGGCGACGAGTCCGCCGCGCTGCCGGGGGATCCGGTTGAGCACGGTGGCGAAGGCCTCGTCGCCGAGGTCACGCAGCCGCAGTCCGCTCTGCTCCCGTACCGGTTCGAGGGAGGGCAGCCGGAGCGCGCGCAGCGGGTCGAGGACGAAGATGAAGGCGTCGACGCCCATGAGGAAGCGGCCGACCTCGCTGTCCTGGGCGAGGTCCTCGCCCGCGAGGTCGAAGAAGACGACGGGCCGGGGCGTGGCGCCGCCGGCCGAGACGAGCAGACCGTCGGCGAACCGGGCGAACGTCTGCTGTCCCGTGCGGCCCAACTGCCGTCCCTGCTGGAGGCTCTGGACGCGTTCGCGCAGATAGGCGCGATGCGCATCGGGGTTGAGGGGCAGGCACTTCAGTCCGTACGGTTCGAGGCCGCCGAGTTCGACCTCGCCCAGCATGGCGGCGAGCAGGTGGGTCTTGCCGACGGAGGAGCTGCCGACCAGGGCGATGGAGAGCGGCTCGCCGTTGACGAGGTAGGGCAGGGGCAGTTCGTGGCCCTCGTCGCCGTCCACCGTGTGCGGACACAGGTGGTACGCCTTGCGCAGGGCGTCCGCGCGATGGGCGGGCCGGCGTTCGGCCCTGAGGTCCAGGGGAATGCGGTTGCCCTTGGCGTCGATGGTGACGAGCAGACGTTCGTCGTACTCGACGGGGAGCAGGCAGTGCGGGCACATCCGGCTGCGTGACGGCGGCGCCTGGACGAGATCGGAGAGCGGGGCGGCCGCGCGGGGCGGTTCGGCGGCGGGCGGGTCCGGGTCGCGGGGCGCGGCGGCACGGGGCGGGTCGCCGCCGCCGAAGATCTTGCTGATCAGGGAGGGGCGCGCCGGGCGCGGGTCCCGGGCGGGAGCCTCCGGTGTCTCCGCGGCCGGACCCGCCGCCGGACCCGCGCCCGGCCGGCCGCCCCCGGCCAGCGCGCGTTTCCGGGCGAGCTGGGTGTCGTACTGGGCGCGGAACGGTTCCAGCACATCGGCCGCGTCGGCCCCCGCCGCGAGCGGGTCGGGCACGTACAGGAGCCTCAGCAGCTCGGCCGGGTGCGGCCGTTCCGTCGCGTTCGGGGAGAAGAGACCACTGTGCTGGAGAGCGGCGAGGCGCCGGTAGTCGGCGAGGTCCGCGGGCGGCCCCTCCCCGCGGTCCGGGCGGCCGGAGAGCAGGTAGTAGGCGAGTTCGGCGACGGACCACAGGTCGTCGCGCGGGTCGACGGTGCCGCGCCCCGCACGCTGCTCGGGCGAGGCCCAGGGAGCCGCCCCGAAGGGCTCGCGGGCCTCTCCCGCGCGCAGCGCCGCGTACGGCTCGCAAAGCCGCACGCGGGCGCCGTCCCACCGGACGTTCTCCGGTGTGATCGCCCGGTGGACGAGGCCCTGCTCGCCCAGGAGGCGTACGGCCATGGCGAGTTGACCGGTGATCCGTTCCTGGTCCTCGGCGCCGAGCCGCCCCGCCCAGTCGGAGAGCGGACGCCCGTTCGGCGGCCGGTAGAGCACGAAGGGTTCGGCGGCGGTCAGGTCGAAGCCGACGATCCGGGTGAGGATCCCGACGAACCTGTCGCCGCCGTAACGCCGTTCGAGGGCGACGGAGGCCGCCACCTCCCGCTCCAGGAGCCCGTACGCCTGCGGGTCGCCCTGCGCGGACGAGGCCAGCCGATACTGGACGACGGGCACGCCGGCGGCCCCCAGGACCGCCCGGCGCGCGAGGAACCCGGGGCGTCCGGGGGGCCTGTGGTCCTCCCCGTACCGCACGACGAAGCGGCTCAGCGCCTCCCTGGGGGTGAGGAACTCCAGTTCCTGGTAGTACGGATGGGGCGGTGCGCTCGGTGCGCCGAGGTGGTCGGGGTGGTCCGGGCCGATGGGCCCGCTCGGGCCTGCGCCGTGACCGCGGTCGCTCGGGCCCGCGGCGTGGTTCCGGTCGTCGGGGTGGTCCGGGTCGGTCCGTTGGTTCGGACGGTTCGGGTCACTCCGGCCGTTCGTACGGTTCGGGTCGCGCCGGTCGGTCGGATGGTTCGGGTCGGTCACGCTTCTCCCGCCTCCTCGGCGCGGACGGTCTGCACGACGTCGGCGCGCAGGGGTACGAGGCGGAGGATTCCCGCGTGGCGGCCCGCACCGGTCCAGACGACGTCCTCCGCGATGCCCCGCCAGATGTCGTCCCCGGCGGCTCCGCGCCGCATCGCCTCCGGCACGAACCGGACCTGCCGGGCGGCGAGCGGGTCGTGGGAGAGCAGTCGCATGTGCTCCGGGCCGCAGAGCGCGACCGTGCGGGCGGGGTCGTCCTCGGCCAGCACCAGCCGGGCGATCGCGTCCGGTGCGACGCCGGTGAGCCGGGCGGCGTCGGGCCGGTCGGAGCGGTCGGTGAAGGCGGCGAGGCCGGAGAGCGCGTCCTGGTCGCGGAGACCGTCGTACCGGGGCGGCGGCGAAGCGGCGACGTCGCGCTCCAGGCGCACCCGGGTCTCGTCCAGGAGCTCCGCGATGCGTTCCTCGTGGACCGCGGGCGCCACGGTCCCGGGGTCGCGCTCGATGCCCGCCCAGCACCGGTCGAGGATCAGCAGGGTCCCGGCGACCAGGTCGCCGACGAGCGTGTCGACGAGCAGGGGGCCGCCGTCGCCGTACCGCCGTTCCAGCCACGCGGGCGCGGGTACGGACTCGGGGCAGGTGCCCGGTCCCGCCCATGCCGTCCCGCCTCGGGAGACGGCGGGGTCCCGGTCGGAGGGAACGGAAGGCCCGAACGGCCCCGAGGGGTCGCCGGTGCCGGAAGGGCCGAACGGGTCGGAAGAGTCGGAAGAGTCGGAAGGACTGAACGGGTCGGACACGTCGGAGGGGCCGAACGGATCGGACGGGTCGGACGTGTACGGAGAATCGTTCGTCGGCGGAGCGGGTGCCCGTACCGGCGACGGGGGGTCCTCGTCCATGTCCGACCAGACGTCGTCCGCTCCGCGGTCCCAGTCCTCCCAACTCCACGACGAGGTACCGCCGTCCCGCTCCGGCGGCCCGGCGGACTCCCTCCGGAATCCGCCCTCCGCCGAGGCGGCGGGGTCGGCCGACGGCACGTACGCGTACCCGGACCCGTTCCCGTGGGACGGCCCCCGGCCGTGCGCGTCGGCCGTGTCCGCGAGGCCGCGGAGCAGCCGGGCCACCGCGCCCGCACCCGCCGAGCAGTGATGTCGCACCTCGGCGAAGAGCCAGTCGTGAACGGCGGTCGTGACCACGAGGCTCTGGACCTCGCGCAGGATCCGCCAGGCGTCCTCCGGGTCGGCACGGGCCCACCAGTCGTCCACGGCCCGGCTCCAGTCGCGGAGCGCGAGGAGGAGGACCGCGGTCAGGGCCGCCGCGAGGGCCACCGCCCCCGCCCAGAGCGGAAGCCCGAGGAACTGGCCGAGGCCCGCCCCGACGAGACCTCCGAGCACTCCGCCGACGAGCCGGGGCGCCGCCCCCGTGGCACCGCCTCCGTCGATCCGTCCGTCCGGTGAACGGTTGGGCCTGCGCCGCAGCATCAGATGGGCGAGCCCGGCGGCGAGCACACCGACCGCCGGACCGAGGACCCAGCCGAGGACCGGCCAGACCCCTGCGAGCAGGGCCAGGAGGCCGGTCACGGCGAAGGCGACCGGCCGCGACCCGCCCGCCGTGAAGGGGTACCGGCCGCCGAGCCGCCGCAGCCGCTCCCGCCCGCAGATCGCGTCCAGCCGGGCGAGCCGGGAGGCGCTGCCGACGGGCGCGGTGCGTGCCGAGAGCGCGGCGAGCCGGGCCGCCACGGAGCGCAACGGCAGTCCCTTGCCGATCAGTTCGTGGGTGTGGTCACGCAGGGCCGGCACGATTCCGGCCCGCGAGATCTCCCGTGGCATCTCCGGCAGTTCGATGCCGCGGTCCCGCAGCACTCCCCGGTGCTCGACGGTGAGCCGGCTGCCGCCCGCGGCGGCGAACGCGTCCGCGACGGCGGTCCGGAACCGCTCCAGCTCCCCCGTCACCCGCTCGATGTCGCCCGGCAGATCGACCGTACGGCCGGCCCCGGTGAGGAGTCCCGCCGCGCCGCGCACCCGGTGGTAGCCGTCGACGGCGTCCTGGACGGCCTCGTCGCAGGTGGCGAGCCGTAGCCCCGCCCGGCCCTGGGCAGGCAGCCAGCGGTGGTCGGCGAGCGAGCGGGGAAGTCCCTCGTCGAGCAGCAGCGCGAGCGCGGGCGGCACCTGCTCGGCCGAGGCGGTGCCGGCCGGGACCTCCGGTCCGGTGAGCCCCTCCACCGCCTGCCGCCAGGCGCGCGCCCGGGCCTCGTCGGTGAGGTCGTGCTCCAGGACGCGGACGGCGGGCACGGCGACGCCGTGGACCACCTCGCCGAGCGCGCGCAGCACCGCGTCGAAGACCTCGGGGGTGGAGAGGACGTCGACGAGCGGACGCAGCACGGCCTCGGCGGGGACGCCGTCCTCCATCGTGTCGAACACCCACAGGACACCGGCGGCGGGCGGACGGAGGGTGAGGGTGCGGCGTACGGTCCGCTCGCCCCGGACGCCGACGGCCAGACAGACGATGCGGGCCGGCCCGTAGGAGGAGAGCCGCTCGTACAGCAGCTGATGGGAGACGAGCCGGTCGGCCTCGTCGAGCACGAGGAAGCGGCGCTCGCCGCCGGTCTGCGGGGTGTCGAGGGCGGTGCGCACGAGGGCGTCGGGGTCGTTCGGCCCCGACGCCCGCAGGTCGAGGCAGACGGCGTGGCCGGGCAGCGGCCGTTCGGGGAGGACGCGCGCGCTCACTCCGCCTCCCCGGCCCGGTCGCGGCGGTAGGGCTCGTCGTCGAAGTCGGGTCCGTAGTCGGGACCGAAGTCGGCACCGTAGTCGGGTCCGAGGTCGGGTCCGAAGTCGGGATCGAAGTCGGGTTCCGGCTCCGTCTCCCAGTCGTCCCCGAAGGCGGAGTTCCGCCGGGGCGGCTGCGCCTCGGGGCCCGGGCCGGGGGTGTCGCCGTTCCCGTAGGCGGTACGGGGATCGGGTACGAAGGCGCTCCCGCTCCCCGGACGGGGGTCGTCGTCGTACCCCGGACGGGCGCTGCTCTCGTACGCAGGACGAGCGTTGCTCTCGTACGCAGGACGGGTGTTGCTCTCATACGCAGGACGGGTGTTGCTCTCGTACGCGGGACGGGCGCCGTTCTCGTACGCCCGGGGGCGCCGCACCCCCCGCGGGCCGCCGCCCTGCCCGTACCCCTGCGCCTGCGCCTGCGTGTGCGCCCGGCCCCGATTCTGCCCCTGGCCCCGGCCAGGGCTCCCGCCCCGACCGGACGTCGCTCCGGCCCGTGGCGCGTGGCGCTCGTACAGCAGCCGCAGGCTCGACCGGGTCGCCCGGGCCGCTCTCGGGAAGCGCATGTCGAGGGCGCCGGGGAAGGTGACCTCCCAGAAGTGGCGCAACGGAGCGAGCCACTCGATGTCCGATTCGCCGTACTCCCCGTATTCGGCGACGAGTTCGTCGATCAGGGCGAGCTGGCGCGGCGCGACCTGCTCCACGAAGTGGGTGAAGAGCGCCGACGGCGGCGCCGGGACCTGCGCGAGGCCCTTGGGCAGGGCCTGCATGAGGCGTTCGCAGAACTGCTCGATGATCTGCCCCTCGTCGAGCAGCGCCCAGCGCTCGTACGCGCGCAGCAGCCCCGCCCAGCTGGTGAGCGAGCCGTCGAAGTCCTCGAGGCGCAGGGACATCGTCGCGGACTCGCCGTCCTGCAGCCGGATGCGGACGCGGTGGGGCGAGCCGGCCGGGCCCTCCGTGTCGACGTGCCCGTTCCACATGGCGCAGAGCAGCCGGTGCAGGATGCGCTGCCGGTCGTGCTCGGTGGAGACCAGCCAGTCGTCCTCGTAGCCGAGCCGCTGGCGCCAGTGCAGGAAGTCGTCCTCGCCGGCCGAGTCACGGGCCTCGGACCAGAGGCTGAGGACGTTGCGGACCTCGGAGATGTCCGTGAGGTTCATGCCGCTGCGGAAGAAGACGACGGTGATGGAGTCGGTGTCGCCGGCCCGGCTCTCCGGGGTCACCCGGGAGGGCAGGTTGAGTGCCTGCTCCAGGTATTCGCGGGCGCGCCCGTCGGACTCGCTCGCCGGATGCACGATGAGGATCTTGAGCGGTCCGCTGCCGTCCGGGACGAAGCCCACCGGGATGAGTCCGGCGAGGCGGGAGCGGAACTGGTCGAGCCAGCGCGGGTCGATCTTCGCCTCGGCCGTCTCGTCGCCCGCGGCGGCCCGGAGCAGCAGCTCCATGGAGGGCAGCAGGGGGCGCGCGAAAGCGTCCTCGTTGGCCTCGCCGAAGAGCCGCTTGACCCGTCGTTCGACGACCTGCTTGATCTCCTTGACCGCCGCGCTCGTCGATCGGCGGACCGCGTCGAGAGCCCGTCGCCAGTCCTCGGGGCCGACGATCCGGCCGAGCAGGCTCGCGGCGTCGGCGCCCTCGGGCAGGCTCTCGCTCTGGGCGAGGCGGTCGACGACGTCGTCGTAGAAGGCGCGCAGGGTGTTCTGCGGGGGCAGCAGATAGGCGATGCCTGCGCGGTCGTCGCGGTAGAGGTCGCGGCGGCTGTCGGCGAAGGCCTTGGCCTCGTCCTGTTCGTGGTCGCGGAGCGCCTTGACGAGTTCGGCGATCTCGGAGCTCGCCTTGTTCAGGGAGGGCCGCCACTGGGCCTCGCCGTTCTGCCAGCCGTGGTGCCAGAGGGTGCGGGCCCGCCACTGGTACCAGGCCTGCTGGGCGCCGAGCGCGTCCTGGACGTCCGGGTCGCTCCACCGGGCCGGTACGACACCGCCGACAGGGCCCTTGACCGGGGGGATGTTGGGGGCGGCGGTGTGGACGTTCGGGGGGCGTTCGGGTTCGTTCCGCCGGTTGTCGATCATTCCGGTGAAGCCTTCCCTCGCCACCCGGTCGGGGTGGCCGGGCAGGCCCGTGAGGATGACCTTGATCTGGAACGGGTCCATGGAGCCGAGGAGTTCGCGGACCCCGGCGCTCGGCCGGAAGTCCTCGGTGAGGCGCGGGATCTCGCGGGCCAGACCGGAGTCGAGGCGGCGCAGGGACTCCTCCATGTCCCCGAGCCTGTTCCGCAGTTCCTGGGTGATCCTCGTCTTCCCCCGGGGGAGCTGCTCGGGCAGGGGGACGTCCGGGGCGTCCCGGGTCCAGAGGCGGCCGATGCCGGAGCGGTTGAACAGCTCCTTGACGTGGTTCTGTCCCTCCCGGTCGGGGCGCCGGGCCCGCTCGGTCATGCCGCGTACGGCCTGGGCGAGGATCCGGGCGGCGACGATCTCGGCGAGGTCGTCGACCGGCACGGTGAGGGCGGCGGCGAGGCTGGTGGACATGCCGCGGTAGCCGATGCCGGTGCGGGCCGGGGTGGAGCGCTCCACGCTCTTGTTGATGAAGCTGGCGGCGAAGGACTGGTAGTCCTCCTCGGCGCGGGTCGCCGAGCCGTTGTCCTGGCCGAGGTCGGTGCCGATCAGCGACATCACCATGGCGGCGATGGAGCGCCGCAGGTCCTCGCTGTTGATGACGGAGGGCTTGGAGAAGAGGAAGGCGGTCTGCATGGTGGCGGGGCGCAGCGCGACGACGCCGTCGCCGGGGTACGTGACGCTGAGCCGCCCGCGGTCCTCGACGTCGCCGACCTGGTCGACGGCGTCGGGCACGTTCTGGTCGTCGACGAGCCGCGAGAGGTCCACGAGCGCGCGGGCGGAGTTGAGTTCGGCCTCGCGTCCCCCGCCGGCCTCGGGCGGGAAGGCGGAGGGCATGACGACGAGCGGGTAGATCTTCACCCCGGGCACCCGGGCGTTGCGGAACTCGTGCCCGATGAGATGGATGAAGTCGTAGAAGATGCCGGCCCCGGTGCCGCCGGCGACGGAGAAGGCGACGAACACGTCGCAGCCCCGGATCTTGCCGCCACCGACCCTCCGCAGGTCGCCCGCGGCCTGCCCGATGGATCCGATGGCCTCGCGGAGCTGCCGCAGGACGGGTTCGAGCCCGGAGCGGAGGGTCGCGAAGAGCGCGGAGCGTCCGACGGTCGGCAGCTGTCCGGCGCCGCTGTTCAGCGGGGCGACGCGTGGCTCGCGGGCCTTCGGCGGCAGCCAGAGCCGGGTCTCCTCGGGGACGGAGACGCGCAGCATGCGCGTCACCTCGGGCGAGGAGTCGAAGTCGGTGGGCAGCAGGTCGCGGACGATCCTGGAGGTACGGGCGAAGGCGGCGCCCTCGGCGCCCTTCGCCTTGAACTGCGGGTAGTTGAGCAGCTCGGACTCGCTGAAGTCGGCGTAGACGAACTGCAGACAGTCGGGCAGCTGGAAGGGCAGGCGGCGGCCGCCGTCGACCAGGTCGGTGCCGTCGGGGCCGCACAGCTCCCGGCGCAGGCTGCGTTCGAGTTCGCTGCCGATGCGTCCGCCGGTGCCGCCGAGTCCGACGAAGAGCATGGGCTGGTAGATCTTCATGTCGTTCTCCTCGGTGACCCGTTCAGAAGTGGTCGCTGTCGCTGCTCGCGCCCGGTGAGGCGTCCGCGCCCGTTCCGGTGAGGCGGCCGGAGCCCGCGCCCGTGTCACCCGCACCGCCGCCTCCGGCTCCGCCGCGGGTACGGCCGGGGCGACGGGACCACGGTGTGCCCCGGCCGCCGGCCGGCGCCGGGCGCCCGCCCCGTACGACCAGCTCGTGGTCGCCGAGGCCGGCCGGCTCGCCGGGCCGCACGGGAACCTGCGCGCCGCCGCGGGGGCGCAGCAGCAGCTCGCCCGCGCCGGTGCGGCGCAGCACGTGGGCGGAGGAGCCGCCGCCGGGGACGCGGCGGAGGGTGGCCGGTGCCCCGTACGGTTCGTCGACCGCGAAGGCGAAGGCGCCGCCGGGGCTCTGCCCGCGGCGGACGGTCAGCGAGTCGAGCGGCCGGCCCTCCTGGCAGAGTTCGAGCGTGACGCCGGTGAGGTCGCGGCGGCGGTGCCGGAAGAAGAGCCGGATGCCGACGAAGGTGCCGACGAGGAGGACGAGGACGGCGCCGCCGACCACGGCCTTCCACCAGCGTTCCCACCAGGTCGGCGGCTCCACCACCTGGACGTTCAGGAGTGCGCCGCGCAGGGTGCGGTCGCCGTCCGCGGTGTCCACGACGGTGACCTGGCCGCCGAGTGCGCCGTAGGGCGTGTTCCCGCCGACGGTGAGGGTGAAGGGGATCCGGGTGCTGCCGTTCGGCGGGGCCGTCACGGTCGCCGGGGCGACGGTGATCTCGGCGCCCGGCGTCTGGTCGGCGAGTCCCAGCCGCAGGGTGTGCGGCGCGGAGTCGTTGTTGGTGACGTCGAGGGTGCCGCGGACGGTGGCACCGGGGTGGACGGTGTCGCTGTCGACGGTGAGGGCGGCGGTGACGAGCGGTGCGCCCTTGGAGGTGACGGCGTGCAGCGGGCGCCGGTCGGAGGTGATCCCGGGCGCCTCCATGCGGGTGACGAGTTCCAGGGCGCCGGTGGCGCCCGCGGGGACGGTGAGCGTGCCGGTGAAGCGGACGTCGCCGGCCTTGGCATCGGGTGCCTTGCCGTCGTCGGCGAGCCGGAAGCTGACCGGTTCGAAGCCCTCGCCGCTCAGGTCGGCCGCGACCGAGAGGCCGGCCAGCTGGCGCGGGTCGGTGATGACGACGCCGCGCCGGGTCTGCATCTGCACCTCGACCTCGACCTGCTCGCCGGCGCGCGGGGACGCCGGGTCGAGGACGACGGCGGAGCGCAGCCGGCCCTGCCAGATGGCCCGGACGGCGACCTCGCGGTCGCGGTGGCCGGGCGGCGCCTCGATGTGCACCCGCCACGGGCCGGGCAGCGGGTTCTTCACCCGCAGCGCCTCGACCGGGCCGTTCTCTCCGCTGACCTCGAAGGAGGAGCCGTCGAAATCGCCCCGGACGGGCACCTTGCGGCCCGCCGGGTCGTAGTAGGTGACCTGCACCGCGGGGTCGTGCTTGGCGACCGTGAGGGAGCCGTCGGTGGCGATCGGCGGGATGGTGACGGTCAGGTCGGCGGGCGGCTTGCCGACGGTGCCGTGTGCGATCCGGGCGCAGCGGGCGGCGGCGAAGGTCTCCTGAAGGGCCTTGTCGATCTCGGCCGAGGTGTCGACGACGCGCATGCGCGGGGCGGAGCCGGGGATCTCGGAGCAGGCGCCGCGGTGGCCGCCCTCGGCCATCGCGGTGAGGGCGGCGCGGTCGAGCTCGGCGCCGAAGCCGAGGGGCCAGATCTGCACGCCGGCCGCCCGGGCGCGGGCGAGTTCCTCGACGAGCCGCTTGGCGCCGTTGGACTGGCGGCTCTCCCGGTCGGTGCCGTACTCGGGGCTGTCGGCGACGTCGAGCTTGCCGTCGGTGAGCAGGAAGACGACCTTGGGGGTGCCGGGCTTCGCGCCGCCGGTGAGGCGGGTGACGGCCTGCCGGACGGCGGCCGGGAAGTCGGTGCCGGGGCCCATCCGGGCGGTGTCGCGGCGTCCCAGCTCCTGGACGCAGTCACTGAGCCGCTCGCGGCCCGCCGCGTCGGCGACGGTGAGCTGGCACACCTCGCGCACGGGCGACTGGCCGCGCTTCTCCGAGCTGCCGAAGCCGATGACGGCCGCCCGGGAACGCTCCGATATCTCGCCCTGGACGAGCAGCGCCGCCGCCTCGGTCTCGCGCGCCAGATCCTGGTCGGCGAGGCTCGCCGACTGGTCGACGACGACGGCGAAGTCGATGGGGTCGGGCCCCTCCGCGGGGTCGGCGGGGGCTGCGGGAGCGGTACGCGGGACCGCCCGCGCCCCGGAGACGCCGGGCGCGCCCGAGGCGGTGGTCGCCGCGAGCGGGCCGGCGAGCGCGAGGAGCGTCCCGGCGAGGAGCAGGGCGCCCCCCTTGTTGGTCCACTGCATGTTCTCTCTCACCACAGTTCGCTGAAGAGGGCCAGAAGGGCGCCGAGCGCGAGCGCGGACACGCCCAGGCGCAGCCATCGGTACTTCGCCGCGAGCACGAGGCCGTGCACGCTGGCCTGTTCGAGGAGCCAGCCGGTGGCGTCCGCGCCGGGTGCGGAGAGCCGCTCGCGCAGCGCGGCCTCCGGCGGTCCGCCGGTCAGCTCGCGCAGGAAGGTGCGGTCGGCCCCTATCCGGGTGCGGGGCAGCACCACCGAGACGAGCATCAGGACACCGGCCGTCCAGAGCGCGCCCGCGAGGAGCAGGAGGACGAGCCCGGGGCCGGAGCCGGGCAGGAGGGCGCGGTCTCCGGAGAAGACGACCGCCAGGAAGGCGAGGGCGCCGGAGAGCAGGATCGCGGCCTTGGTGTCGGCCCGGCCGATGTCCTCCCGGACGGTGGCGAGCAGCCGTTCGGCCATGAACCTGAGCTCCTCGGCGGGGACGGGAACGGGCGCGGGTACGGGCGCGGGCGTGGGCGTGGGTATGGGCCCAGGCGCGCCTGCAGGCGCAGGCCCAGGCGCGGACACGGGTACGGGCGCGGGCGCAGGCACGGCCGCGGGACCCGACGCCGCGGTGCGCGTCGGGTCCTGGTCCGGCACGGCGTCGGGCGCGGGGTCCGGCGTGGTGGGCGCCGCCCGTGCCGGGTCCTGCCCGCGCCCCGGCGCGGTCGTCACTCGTCGTCCCAGTCGTTGAACTCGGCGCTGGGCCGGGCCGGACGGGCGGGCCGCCGGGTGCGGTCGCGCCCGTCCCTGTCGTAGGGGTCGTCGCGGTCGTACCGGTCGTTCCGCTCGTAGGCGTCGCTCCGCCGGTACGGGTCGCCGTCCTCGTACCGGTCGTGTCCGTCGTCGTACCCCTCGCCGTGCCGGTCCCGCGAGCGGGCGCGCTCGCGGTCGTCGCCGTCGCGGCCCCTCTCCCGCGCCCTGTCCCGCTCCCGTTCCCGCTCGGAGCCGGACTCGACGCGGGTCGGCTCGTAGACGCGGGGCCCGCCGGGGGCCGGGGGGTCCGCGCGGTCCTGTTCCTCGTACCAGTCGGGGCGGTTCGGCTCCGGCACCGTGTCCTCCAGGGCGAGGCGGCGAGGCGGCGGGTTGCCCGAGGGGTTGAGGACCCGGTCGGTGATGCCGTCGAGGACGGTGCCGGTCTGCGTCCGCAGGTACATGAGCACCTGGTACATCTGCTCGCCGATGTCGTGCCGTTCGAGGACTCCGGTGTCGAGGAGCCGGTTGAAGACGGCCAGGTAGTCCTCCTGGCCCTCGCGCCGCTCGCGCTGGAGCTGGGTGCGGATCTCCCACTGCTTGTCGGGGTGCATCGCCATGTGGTGGGCGATCTGGGCGAGGTCGCCGCGCCGGAAGAGGTCCTCCATCTCGCGGGCGCGGTCGGCGACCAGGGCCCGGTCGGCGGCCTCCCTGCGCCGCTCGGCCTCGGCGACGCGCTCGTCGGCCTCCATGGTGACGCCGACCCGGTCGCGGCGCGACACCTCGGCCTTGACCGAGTCGTCGAGGTCGACGAAGACATGGACGCGGGTCCGCAGCCCGATGTCCGCGCCGAACCTGAGTCGGCCGGCGCTCAGTTCCTCGCGTACGGCCTCGTCGGCGCGCTGCGCCTCGGTGATCCGGAACCGCCGGGAGATCCTGCGCAGCCCGTCGAGCAGCTCGTCGTGCAGCAACTCGGCGACGTCCTCGACCTGTTCGCGGACGACGAGGTGGGGGTCCGTCACCACCCACTGGACCCTGGCGACGGCCTCGAAGAAGACGCCGTCCCCGGCGGCGGGCAACTGGAGCCTGAACTCGGTCACGTTGCGCCCGAGTCGCACTTCGAAGACGGTGTACGCGGAGCCGAGCATCGGCTTGTTGACGTCCTCCACGCGGTCCGGCCAGACCACCCGGTGGCCGCCGTTGCGGTAGAGGAGCACCGCCGCGACCTTGCCGCTCCGGCGGCGGTACGGGGGTGCGTACTCGGCGATCAGCGGCCCGCGCGGCCGCTCGCCCGGGCGGGACCCCGGCCCGGCCCCGCCGCCGTCGTCGCTCCAGCGCCCGCCCGGGCCCCGGACACGCCCCCCGCCCTGCCGCTGCCGCTGCTCTCGGTCCAGCTCCTCGTCCCGGTCCATGTCCAGGTCCTCGTCCTCGTCCCGGCCACCGGCGTGCCGGCCGCCGCCGTTCTGCCCGTCGTACCGCTGCCCCTCGTACCGCTGACCGCCCTGCTGCGGTCCGCCGCCGCGCCGCCCGTCGCCGGGCTGCCCCGCGTACCGCTGCTGCCGCTCCCGGTCGTCCCGGTCGCGGCCGTCCCGTGCCCGCTCGTCACGGCCCCGCTCTGCCCGTATCCGTTCGTCGCGCGCCCGCTCGTCCCGTCCCCTGCCGTCGCGGGCGCGGTCGTCGCGGTCCCGGTCGACCCAGCGCGTCCGCTCGTCGGGCCGGGGGTTCCTGTCCTGCTCGGGCCCGGTCATCGGTTCGCTCCTTCCGTCACGGCGTCCCACATCCGGCGCGCCGCGCCTCTGTCCAGGGGCCGGTCACGGTCCCGGACCAGTTCGTTGAGCAAGCCCCTGAGCCGGTCCCGGTCACGCCGGTCCACCGCGAGGCGCGGCAGGAAGGCGCAGACGAGGCCGAGCGACTCCGGGTCCTTCGCGGCCCGCCGGAGCATCCCGCCGAGCGCCTCCAGGGCCGACTCCCCCGAGCGGGCCGTGGTGAGCGTGGACCGCAGCAGCACGGCCAGTTCGGGGGCGAGCCCGGGCCGGGTCGCCAGCAGTGCGATCAGCAGCGGCCGGGCCGCGTGCCCGTCCAGCTCCGGGACCTCCCGCAGCCCCCACAGATGGGTGGTGCGGGTGCTGAGGGCGCGGATGACGGCGAGGTGGACGAGGTTGGCGAGGTTGAGCCGGCCGTCCTCCAGCCACTGCCGGAGCCGTCGGAGCACGGGCGCGGGTTCGCCGCAGGCGAGCAGCCGCGCCACGCTGAACGCGGCGGGCACGAGGACCTCGGCGTCGGTCGCCTCGCGGGCCCTGACGACCCGGGCGATCGCGTCGAGCGAACCGGAGACGTCACCGGCGGCCAGCACGTAGCCGTGGGCGAGCAGCGCGGTCCTGACGAGCGACTCGTCGTCGGAGGCGGCCCAGTTCTTGAGGACGTCGGCGACGGCGGGCCGGACGCGCGGGTCGCGCGCGGACTCGGCGAGCGCGGTGGCGGCCGCCATGCGGGCGACCGGATCGTCGGTCACGGCGAGCGGCACCACCAGCTCGCGGAAGCCGTGGATCCAGTCCCAGGAGCAGAGCACCCCGGCCGCGATGGAGGCCCGGACCCATACCTCGGGGCGCGGGTCGTCGCACAGCGACCGCAGCCAACGGGCCACCGGGCCACGGACGTTGTGGTAGCCGTGCCAGATCTCCCCGAGTACGGCCCCGGCGAGCGCCTCGCCCTGGAAGCGGACGGCCCGTACGGGCACCTTGGCCGGCCCGAGGTCCAGCTCGCCGTCCTCCAGGACGGCCCGCGCCTGCACCGGCCGGTGCTCGGCATGCGTCCCGAACAGGCCTCGGCCCGGCGGGCGTTCGGGGTCGAGGGTGACCGCGAGTTCCCAGGCGAGGAGTTCGGCCGCCTCGGCGGCGAGGCTGTACGCGGAGCCGTTGAAGACGGCGACGGCGATACGGAACGCCCCGGCGTTCAGGGCCGGGAGGGCCTCGGGGACGACGCCCGGACGGTCGGCGCCGGCGAACCACTCGCGCGCCTGGGAGCGGACGAAGGAGGCGCATTCGGCCAGGAGTTCCTCGTCCGTCACCTCACCGCGCCAGTGCCGGGCGAGGTGGTCGGCGAGCCGCGCCGCCTCGCGGGGCCGCAGCTCCTCCAGACCGAGGGCCTCGACGACGTCCCGCCGCGCGCCGCGCGCCCGGGCCTCGCCCAGGGCCTGGTCGGACTCGGCGCGCAGCTGGTTCCAGAGGTGGCGGTGGAGGACCTCGTCGGCCGGCGGCGGCGCGCAGTACATCCCGTACCGGCCGCGCAGCAGCCGGTCGGCGAGCTCCCCGTTCTCGACGAGGACGATCCCGTAGGCGTCCCGGCCGCGCAGCAGATCGCCGAAGCGGTCCAGGTGCAGTTCGGAGAGCCGGGTGACGGGACGGCGGGCGGCGGCGGTGTGTTCACCCCGCCCGGAGCGGGCGGCGCGCGCCTCGCCCTCGGCCTCGCGCACGTCCTCGGTGAGCAGCTCCAGGAGGTGGCCGCCGCTCTCCTGGAGGACCTCCTCGGTGATCTCGTCGACGCCGTGGCGCGGGTCGAGCCGGAAGACCTTGCCGCCGGTCAGTTCGTCGAGGAGGGCGAGCGCGGTGGCCTTGCGGCCGCTGCCGGGTTCGCCGCACAGGACGAGGACCCGGTGGTCGCGGAGCCGGTCCCGCATCCGCCGGTAGCCGGATGTGGCGCAGTACACCCGGCCCAGGTGGTCGAGCGTCTCGGGCGGTACGGGCCCCTGGACGAAGTGCGCGGTGCGTTCGGAGCCGTACAGGGCGAAGATCTGGTTGCCCTCGAAGACGGTGCCGTCGCCGTGGATGGTGGTGAGGCGGTCTGCGGCGCCGCTCGCCCAGGTGCGCACGGCCCGGCGTGCCGTGGCGGCCCCGCCGGTGTCGCTCTCGCCGCCGAGGGGCCCCCGGTCGGCGGCCGCGAAGACGCTCGGCTCGCGGGGCTGCTCGGCGCCGTCACCCCGCTCGGACCCGCCGTCCCGGTCGCGGTCCCGGTCCCGGTCCCGGTCCCGGTCGCGATCCCGGTCGCGATCCCGGTCGCGATCGCCACCCCGGTCCGGCCCGTCGGCCCGGTCGGCGTGGCCGTGCCCGGAGTCCGAGGAGTCGCCCTGCGGCGCGTCGTCCTCGTCACTCACTCCGGCTCACCCGCCCCGGAGACCGCACCCGAACCCGCACCGGAGCCCACACCCGGGCCGGAACCGGAACCGGATCGGGCAGCCGAGCCTCTGCCCGCGTCCCTGCCCGCGTCCCTGCCCGAGCCACTGCCCGAGCCCTTGCCTGAGCCGTTTCCCGAGTTCTTGCGGATTCCGGTGAACCCGCCGTGGATCGTGTTGCCGTGGATGTCGAGGAGGTCGCCCCCGACGTGGTACTCACGGTTCCCACCCACGGGCCGGGGGGGGGGGGGGGGGGGCCCCCCCCCCCCCCCCCCCCCCCCCGGCCCCCCCCCCCCCCCCCCCCCCCCCCCCCCCCCCCCCCCCCCCCCCCCCCCCCCCCCCCCCGGTCCGTGCCTCCCCCGCCGGCCGCCGCTCCCCCGCGACGGCCGGCACCCCCTCGGCCGCCGGCTCCCCCTCGGGCGGCAGCTCCCCGTCGCGCCCGATCAGCGGCGGCGCGGGCCTGCGCGGTACGTGGAACCAGGCGGCCTCGTCGGTCTCCTTGGACCGGATGCGGGCCGACCGGTAGTGGTCCGGCTCGACGTAGCGCCCGCCCTCGGCGACCACGTTCCCGTACAGCCAGTCGGAGACGACGACCACGAGGTCGATCTCCGGGGTCTCGTTCATGATCCGCTTGGCCGGGGTGCTGTCGCAGAGCCGGGCGGCGAGGTCCACCGCGCGTCCGACGAGCCCGTGCCGGTCCTGGGTCACGAGTCCCGCGTTCATCCCGATCCGGAGCCGCAGCGGCCTGGCCCTGCCCTGATTGTGGGCGCGCAGACTCTCGTACAGCGTGTCGATCCACCGGCCGACCATGAGAGTCGGCGGCACGTCGGGACGCAGGGCGGCGAGGATGCCGTCCCCCCGGTCCTCCTGGTGGAAGGTGCCGGGCTCGACGCCGACGGAGCTGTACGCGTCGTCGAAGGCGGCGTACATCGCCGCCCGCTGGTGTTTCTTCTCGGCCAGATCGAGCGTCCCGGAGCCGCAGATGTCGCCGAAGACGACGAACCGGTGGATGCCGCCCACGTCTCCGCCCACGTCTCCGCCCACTTCCCCGTTCACTCCCGCACTGCTCACTCTCGGACTCCCTGTGTGCTGCCCCGGTGCCGTTGGTGCCGTGGTGATGCGTGTCCAGACTGGCCGCGTTCCGCGACCGGCGATGTAGCCGTTTACACACCGGGCGGAGATTCGTCCGCCGGTTCTCCGCCGGGGCGCGTGCGCCCCTCCGCGAGCAGCACCAGGACCCGCATGTCGATCACGACGACGGTGCGGTTCGCGGTGCGGACCACGTCCTGCTCCCGCAGCAGGCGCAGCGCCTTGGCCACCGCCTCCCGGGTCGCTCCGATGGCCGCCGCCAGGTCGTGCTGCGGCAGCGGGAGTTCGAGCACGGTCCCGGCCTCGGCCCGCCGGCCGGCGCGCTCGGCCAGCTCGACGAGGCGGGCCGCGAGTCGCTGGAGGACCGTCTCGGAGGCGAGCGCACGCCGCTCGACGTCGGCGCTCCTCAGCCGGGTCGCGAGCTGGCGCATGATCAGCGAGGTGGCGTGCGGCCGGGCGGCGAGGAAGCCCCGGAACCGGTCGCCGGAGATCGCCACCGCCTCGACCCTGCCGAGCGCGGTGACGCTGGCGCTGCGCGGGCGCCGGTCCACGGCGGCGAGGTCGCCCACGACCTCGCCCGCACCCCGGAGGGCGAGGATGAGCCGCGAGCCGCGCTCGGTGCCCACGGAGACGACGGACCAGCCGGAGAGGAGTGCGAGGACGAAGGCGGTGGTGTCGCGTTCGCGGATCATCACCTCCCCCGGTGCGTAGACGCGCCGGGCGCCCTCGGCGATCAGGGACCGCCGGTCGGCCGCCGGGAGGGCGTGGAGGAAGGAGCGGTCCTGGCCGAAGAGACTCACCGCGCGCTCACCCCCGTACCGTCCTCGGGCCCTCCGGGGAAGACCGGCCACCGGTGATCGACCGGCGTATTCGTGTGCGTGTTCCCACCTCACGTGACGTGCCGCGTCCCACTGCTGACGCTGCGTCACGTCATGGGGTGAAGAACGCTAGAGGGTGCGGAAGAAATGCGTCAACGGGCACGGGGGGCGCAGGGGAGCGCCGCGACCGGCGCCCCTGCGCCCCCCGTCGGGGCCGGGCGAAGGCCTCGCGAAGACCGTGCGAAGGCCCTGCGGAGGCGGGGCGGAGGCGGGGCGAAGGTGGGGCGAACACACGCCGAAGCCCTCGCGGAGCCCCACCCGTCCGAGAGGGTGGCGATCTCCGCGAGGGCTTCCGGGAATCGGGGCCTCGCCGTGAGGCCCCGCAGCGTCACCGCCGCCGGGCCTCACCAGCCGTCGAGCATGGCGAGCCAGAGCCGAACAGGCCTCACAAGCCGCCGAGCATGATGAGCCGTACAGGCCTCACCAGCCGTCGAAGCGCGGCGTCACAGCCTCGGGTCCACCGGCTCCGACTCCAGTGCCAGGACCGCGAACACGGCCTCGTGGACCCGCCACAGCGGCTCCCCCTCCGCGAGGCGGTCGAGGGCTTCGAGGCCGAGCGCGTACTCGCGCAGGGCCAGCGACCGCTTGTGGCCGAGGAAACGCTGCCGCAGCCGCTCCAGGTTCTCCGGCCGGGTGTACTCGGGGCCGTAGATGATCCGCAGGTACTCCCGGCCGCGCACCTTCACGCCCGGCTGGCCGAGCCTGCCCTTGGCGTCGCGGACGAGTGCGGCCAGCGGCTTGACGACCATGCCCTCGCCGCCGGCGCCGGTCATGTCCAGCCACCAGTCGACACCGGCCCGGACCGAGGCCTCGTCGCCCGTGTCGACGACGAGCCGGCGGGTGAGCTGGAGCAGCCCGGTCGGATCGTGCTCCACGAGCCGGTCGAGCCAGGCGAGCTGCTCGTCGTGCGGGACGGCCGCGAGCGAGCGTCCGCGCGCCCCCAGGAGCTGGAAGGGCGCGAACCGCACCCCGTCCAGGCCCTCGGTCGGCCAGCAGTACCTGCGGTACGCCTCGGTGAACGCCTCCGCGTCCACCGCCCGCTCCCGCTGCTTCGCGAGCAGCCCGTCGATCCCCTCGACCCCGCGCGCCACCGCCTGTTCGAGCGCGGAGATCGCACCGGGGAAGACCGCGCCCGAGGCCGCGCCGACCGCCGCGTACTGCGCGCGGAGCAGCCCGGCCGACTTCAGCGACCACGGCATCAGTTCGCCGTCCAGCAGCAGCCAGTCCGTGTCGAGCTCGTCCCAGAGTCCTGCGGCGCCGATCGCCGTCCGCAGCCGGTCGAGCACCTGCTCGGTGACTGCGGGATCGTCGAAGAACGGCCGTCCGGTACGGGTGTGCAGCGCGCCGGTGACCCCTTCGGCGTCCACGCCGAAGCGCTCGCGGGCCGCTTCGGCGTCCCGGCAGACCAGGGCCACGGCCCGGGAGCCCATGTGCTTCTCCTCGCACACGACCCGTTCGACGCCGTCCGCCCGGTACTGGGCGAAGGCCTCGGCCGGGTGCTCCAGGTAGCCCTCCTCCTTCGACGTGGCGGTGGGCGCCATCGTCGGCGGCAGATAGGTGAGCAGCCGCGGGTCGACCGCGAACCGGCTCATCACCTCGAGGGCGGCCGCCGCGTTCTCCTCGCGCACGGCGACGTTGCCCAGGTGCCGGGTCTCCACGATCCGCCGGCCGTGCACGTCCGCAAGGTCCAGGGGGCGCCCCTGGTGTCCGCCGGGCGCCTCGGTCGCGAGCGGCCGGGCCGGCTCGTACCAGACGCGCTCGGCCGGTACGTCGACGAGTTCGCGCTCGGGCCAGCGCAGCGCGGTCATCTTTCCGCCGAAGACGGCCCCGGTGTCGAGGCAGAGGGTGTTGTTGATCCAGGAGGTGTTCGGCACGGGGGTGTGGCCGTACACGACGGTGGCCCGCCCCCGGTACTCCTCCGCCCACGGGTAGCGCACCGGCAGGCCGAACTCGTCGGTCTCGCCGGTGGTGTCCCCGTACAGCGCGTGCGAGCGCACCCGTCCCGACGTCCGGCCGTGGTACTTCTCCGGCAGACCGGCGTGGCAGACGACGAGGTCGCCGCCGTCGAGGACGTAGTGGCTGACGAGCCCCTCGATGAACCGGCCGACCTCGGCCCGGAACTCCTCGCTCTCGTGCCCCAGCTGCTCGATGGTCTCGGCGAGGCCGTGCGTCTCCTGGACCTTCCGGCCCTTGAGCCAGCGGCCCAGCTTGTTCTCGTGGTTGCCGGGGACGCACAGGGCGTCTCCCTCGGCGACCATCGCCATCACCCGGCGCAGGACGCCCGGCGAGTCGGGCCCCCGGTCGACGAGGTCGCCGACGAAGACCGCCGTACGGCCCTCGGGGTGATGACCGTCGACGTAACCGAGCTTCTCGAGCAGGGTCTCCAGCTCGGAACGGCAGCCGTGGATGTCACCGATGATGTCGAAGGGACCGGTGAGGTGACGCAGGTCGTTGAAGCGGCGCTCCAGGACGACCTGGGCGGCGTCGACCTCCTCGACGGACCTCAGCACGTGCACCTTGCGGAAGCCCTCGCGCTCCAGGCCGCGCAGCGAGCGGCGCAGTTCGCGGCGGTGGCGCTGGATGACGTGCGCCGGCATGCCCGCGCGGTCGGGACGCGCCGCGTTCCGGCTGCGGCACACCTCCTCGGGCAGATCGAGGACGATCGCGATGGGCAGCACGTCGTACGAGCGGGCCAGCTGCACGAGCTGACGCCGTGCCTCCTGCTGCACGTTGGTCGCGTCGACGACGGCGAGCCGCCCGGCCGCGAGGCGCTTGCCCACGATGTAGTGCAGGAGGTCGAAGGCGTCCTTGCTCGCGGACTGGTCGTTCTCGTCGTCGGCGACGAGTCCCCGGCAGAAGTCGGAGGACACGATCTCGGTCGGCTTGAAGTGGCGCCGGGCGAACGTGGACTTGCCGGAGCCGGTGGCGCCGACGAGGACCACGAGGGACAGGTCGGTGACGGGCAGGGTGCGGGCCGGGGTGGTGTCGGCCGGGTTCACGGTCTCGGTGGTCATGCCTGTTCCTCCTTCGCGGTGGTCGGGGTCCGGTGGTGATCCTGCTCCTGGTCCCGGGTGAAGACGGCCATCTGCGTGGGCGGTCCGACCTCGGGGTCGTCCGGGCCGACGGGGGTGAACCCGACGCCGTACCCGTACCGCTCGGCGACCGAGGCCGCCCAGCCGCGGAACTCCTCCCGGGTCCATTCGAAACGGTGGTCGCTGTGCCGGACGTGCCCGGCGGGCAGCGACTCCCAGCGCACGTTGTACTCGACGTTCGGCGTGGTCACCAGGACCGTGCGCGGCCGGGCCGAGCCGAACACCGCGTACTCGAGGGCCGGCAGCCTCGGCAGGTCCAGGTGCTCGACGACCTCGCTGAGCACCGCCGCGTCGTAGCCGGTCAGCCGCTTGTCGGTGTACGCGAGCGAGCCCTGCAGCAGCTTCACGCGGGCCGCCTGCCGCTCCCCCATCCGCTCCAGCCGGAGCCGCCGCGCGGCGACGGTCAGGGCGCGGACGGACACGTCGACACCGACGACCTCGGTGAAGCGGGTGTCCTTGAGCAGTGCCTGCACCAACTGGCCCTGACCGCAGCCGAGATCGAGGACGCGACTCGCCTCGGCCCGCTCCAGGGCCGCGAGGATCGCCGCCCGGCGCTGCTCGGCGAGCGGCACGGGCCGCTCCTCGGTGTCGGTCGACTCGTCGACCGCGTTGTCGACGTCGTCGACGTCCAGGCCCTCGGCCTCGGCGAGCCGCACGAGTTCGAGCCGCTCGCTGGCCTCACGCGTCAGGCCCCGGCGGCGGGACAGATAGCGTGTCGTGATCAGTGTCCGCTCGGGGTGACCGGCGAGCCAGCCGTCACCGGCGCGCAGCAGCTTGTCGACCTCGTCGGGCGCGACCCAGTAGTGCTTGGCGTCGTCGAGCACGGGCAGCAGGACGTAGAGGTGGTTGAGGGCGTCCGCGAGCCGCAGCTCGCCCTCCAGCACCAGGCGCACATAGCGGGAGGCGCCCCACTCGGGGAACTGCCCGTCCAGGGCCACCGGCTCGACGTCCACCGTGTCCCAGCCCAGCGGCCCGAAGAGCCTGCGCACCAGCTCGGCGCCGCCCCGCGCGGGCAGCGCTGGCACCTCGATGCGCAGCGGCAGCGCCGCCGCGGCCCGCTCGGGCATCGCCTGGCAGACGCCGTGCAGCGCCGTCTTGAAGACCTTCGCGAGCGCGACGGCGAGCAGCGAGGACGCCGCGTAGGGCCGGTCGTTCACGTACTGGGCGAGCGCGGAGTCCGGGGCGCCGCCCCGGCCCTTGCCCTTGCCGCGGCGCACCAGCGCCACGGGGTCCACCTCCAGGAGAAGTGCCGCCGTGCACCGCTCGGCGCTCGCCTCGGGGTAGAGGACGTGCGCCGTGCCGTGCGAAGTGGAGAACGTCTGCGCGCGCTCGGGATGCTTGTGCAGCAGGAAGCCGAGATCGGTCGCGGGACGCTCCGGGTTGCCGGTCGTACTGATCGTCAGGAACACACGTCCGAGTATGGTTCGCCGCCCCCGTCCCGACCAGGCATTTTCTCGCGCGGCGGGAACACGCGGGAGGGCCGCAGGAGGGCCTGGCACTCAGCCCTCGCGGCGGCAGCCCACAGGAGGGCCGAGGACTCAGCGCTCGCGGCAGGAGCCCGCGGAAGGGCCGAGGACTCAGCCCTCGCAGCACGAGCCTTCGGGAGGGCCGAGGACTCAGCCCTCGCAGCACGAGCCTTCGGGAGGGCCGAGGACTCAGCCCTCGCAGCACGAGCCTTCGGGAGGGCCGAGGACTCAGCCCTCGCAGCACGAGCCTTCGGGAGGGCCGCGGGCTCAGCCCTCGCGCTCGTCGGCGGCCAGGGACGCGTCGAGGGCGGAGATCGTCGTCGGGCCGACCCGGCAGCAGCCGCCGATGAGCCGGGCGCCGGACGCGGCCCAGTCGGTGGCCCGGGCCGGATCGAAGGCGATGTCGCCGCGCCAGTCCCGCGCGCGGGCGTCCCACCGCTCCCCGCTGTTGGGGTAGACCACCGCCGGTTTCCCGGTCACGGCGGCGGCGAGCTCCACGGCGGGCCCTGCCTCCGCCGGGTCGCAGCAGTTGACCCCGACGGCGACGACCCGGTCGTTCCCCGCGGCGACCGCGAAGGCCTCCGCCAGGTCCTGCCCGGCACGGGTCCGCCCACCCTCGACGGTGTACGAGAGCCACACCGGCACCCCGCACCCCTCGACCGCCCGCAGCAGCGCCTCCGCCTCCGTCACGTCCGGAACGGTCTCCAGCGCCAGCACGTCAGGCTCCGCCGCCGCCAGCACCTCGATCCGGGGCCGGTGGAAGGCCTCCAGTTCCCGTACGGACAGCCCGTACCGTCCCCGGTACTCGCTCCCGTCCGCCAGCATCGCGCCGTACGGCCCCACGGACCCGGCGACCCACACCTCCTGCCCCACTCCCGCCGCCGCTGCACGGGCGAGCTCCACGCTCCGGGCGAGCAGCCGCGTCGTCGCGTCCCGGCCCACGCCCCGCCGGGCGAAGCCCTCGAAGGTGGCCTGGTAACCGGAGGTGATGAGCACCCGCGCGCCGGCCCGTACGTACGCCGCGTGGGCCGCCTCGATCTGCTCGGGGCCGTCGGCCAGGAGCCGCGCGGACCAGAGCGCGTCCGAGAGGTCGCAGCCCTGCGCCTCCAGCTGGTTGGACAGCCCGCCGTCGAGGACGAGGACCCCCGACCCGAGGGCGTCGGCGAGTGTACGGACCGGCTTCATCGGATCACCCCGCTCATACACGAACCAGCCCGCACCGAGCCCGAGTTCGACCCGCCCGCCGGACATCCGGTCCACCTGGGCGGCCTGGATGGCGAGCACGCCGGGAAGCCGGAACGTCCCGGCCGTCCTCAGGGTGCCGAGGCGGATCCGCCTGGTCTCCCGGGCGAGCCCGGCCAGGGTGATCCAGGCGTCGGTCGGTCCGGGCAGCCCGTCGGCCGACCCCATGCTGAGGTAGTGGTCGGAACGGGAGAAAGGTACACACTGCTACCTACCTTGTATACGGCCTCTGACCTGCAACCATCTTCATCGTGACACGCAAAAGCCCTCGTCGCCCTCCACTGGGGAGAAGGACGACGGGGGCAGTCAGGGGGGTCAGACGCGTGCCAGCTCGGGCAGTACCGCCCGTGCGTGTTTCATCAGCACTTCGTCGTCGAGGATGCACACAGCACCGTTCGTCTCTGTGACGGTCTCGTCAGACAGGAACCGGAAGCGGCCCACGCGAACCTACCGGTGCCCGTAGACGACGTCCTTCGGGGACGCCGTGGACTCGATTTCCAGCTCCCACCTGACCTCGGGCACCGATGCGTCACCGTCCGGCCGTCCACCTTGCGCGCGATGCTGCAGGTGACGACGCACGCAACGGTCGACCCGGTGTTCTTCACGAGGATCGCGGTTCGGCCGTCGTTGCTTCTGACGTGGTTGTCCGTCGCGTTGCCGGCCGTCGACGTCAGGGCGACGCCCCCACGGGTCGGGGTGTTCACGGGGACAGCTACTCGGGCCATGTCAGCTCAAGGGGAATCAACCCCGGGCCCTGCGTCGTCGGGGTGCTACGTCGGAACGGCAGGGATCGAACCTGCGTCATCCGGCTCCCAGAGCCGGCGCTCTACCGCTGAACTACGTTCCGGATACTGCTCTGTTGACGCTGGTACACTGGCCGGGTCTTCCTTCGCCCGAATTGGAGAGTGCGTGGCAGGCGAACTGTGCGCAAACCGACCGTCGACCGAACGGTCCCAGGCTCCTTAGAGCCTGTCGCGCGCCCCGTCGGATCCACGGCAAACGCCGTATCGCGATCCGCCGTGTTCGCAGACGACGCAGGAGGACAACTTCATGACTACCACGCAGGCGACGCCCCAGGCTTGCGCCCACCCGGGCCGCGATCTGACGATCGTGGCTCTCAGTGCCGCGCTCCTCGGGCTCCTCGCCTTCACTGTGGTCACACTGCTCAACGGTGGCCCGCTTGCGGCACTCGCGGCAGGTGGCACGACGCTTGGTGCCGTCACCATGGGCGGAATCGGCGTACTGAGCTACCTGAAGCGCAGCCACTAGCAACGCCAAAGGGGCGGTCTCATCACGAGGCCGCCCCTTCAGCATGACGTCGGTCGGCTGTACCGGATGCCTCCGGGAAGACAACCGCCCGCACCCTCCCGCGATGCGAACGCAGGGCGGTAGGCGCACCACTTCTGCACCGGGATTCACACTCCGAGAATCCATCCCTCTGGAACGCTTCGGGTTCCTCCCGGAGCAGCATCGGGCTCAACCCGGAGCAGAGAGAAGGAGTGCGGATGGATAGCCCGGTACGGGAGTGGGCGACCCGCAAGGGCCGGCCAGTCTCGCATGCCGCACGACGTCGGCCGGAGCTATCCGGGCTCAACCCGGGTGCGGAGGCTTCCCACCCGCCTACGACCGTCCGTCCTTCCGGACCGTGAGGCCCGGGTGTTGGTCGTCGCGACTCAACGTCCACGCCCTCTGGAGTTAACCCCTCTTCACGCATGTTGGAGAAAAGGAAAGAGGGGGTTTGTTTGGCACCTTAGACCCCGACCCGCACCAACACATCTCCTCATCATTACGATCCTGTTACCTCGTTGAGCTCCTCCGCGGGCTCCGCCCACACGATTTCGAGGCGACCGCCCGTCCGCACACGCGTTGTTCCCCGCTTCGTGGTGACGGGCGCCGCTGTGACGTGGTCGACGAAGATGTCCGGAAACGCTCGTCGCTCGTCGACGTCCCAGCGCGACCAGATGCCGCCCGGGACGAACGGGTCCCCGTCGGTGTCCTCCGTCCACTCGTCGAGGGGCAGACGCGTGGAGACCACAGAGGCTGCCGACAGCTCCGCAATGTGCGCCACACAGCGCTCCTCGTGGTCTGCGCACTTCTTCATGGTGTCCCGAAAGGCTGCACGTGCGGTGGGTCCCCGGTAAGAATCCCGGTCCTCTGCAAGTTCCGTGATGCTCTGCTGTACGTGCTGCAACTGTGCCTCTTGCTCTGCAAGCCCAGCGGCGGTTTCCGGGGCGGCACCCTGTCGCGCGAACCGTGCGCTGGCGACGGCGAGGAGCTCGATGTCGTCGGGGTCGGACGGGTCCAGCGCAGACACGCGGGCCCGTACGCGCTCTGCCACGACGTGGTCGGTGTCCATCTGCGGCGTCCGCAACTTGTGGCGGGGTACGTCGCCCACGGCACGGCACAGATTGCACACATACGGGCTGTCGGTGCTGGAGACGGTCAGCCCCGCTCCACACTGCGCGCACCGGAGCTTCCCCCACGACCCGAGGAACGTCCGCTCGCCCGTCCTGTCGCGGCGTGCGGCCTGTGTACGGCCGTCCGGTTGAGCCTGGATCTTGCACCAAGCCGCAGGCTCCCTGAAGCCCGTGTGCGGCCGTACAGGCTCGCCGTTCTCATCTCGCAGGATCTGACGCTTCGTCGTTCTTGGGTCCACTGGGCCGATCGCAAAGCCGGCGACACGGGGGGTCACGCAGGATCCGGGTCACAACGGTGGCCGACCACTCGGACTCCGCAGTGTCGCCGCTTCCGCTCTTACGTCGACGTTGAGATGCCTCACGCAGTGCCGTCGCCTTCTCCTCGTCGAGACTCTCCAGCGGGGTACGTGCGCGATGCTCCGTCAGCTTGGAGGCGATGGCGCTCGGATTCGTTCCGTCCTCCGCCTCTTTGAGGATGTACTCGACAGCGTCGGCCGGCGAGGAGTTCGGGCCGATCTGTGCCGCGTTCTCCAGGGGACAGGATTCGAATCGTCAGCCCGTCGACCTGAGTCTCCTCCGCCTTGCAGCCGAACGGCACGGGACCCGACGAGTGCGAGCCCCGGGACTTCAGTTGAGCGGAAGCGTCACGGATGAACTCGGACTTGTCCTTCGACTCCTGGTGCGCGAGGCCAGCAATGAGCGCGAAGAATGCGACGCCGAACGGTTGTCGTGCGACGTGTCGATGAAGGGCTCTTGCGTCGACACGAGGGCAACCCCGTGCTTGGCCAGCTCCTGTTGCACCTTCATGGCCTCTGCCGCCCCCTGCCGCGTCAGCCGGGAAAGCATGTAGATCACCACGACGTCGAGCTTCTTCGCACGGGCGTCTTCGATGAGCCGCTCAAAGCCGGGGCGAATCACGTGAGGGTCGTAGCCGGAGAGCCCAACATCCGAGTAATCGGTGTCGATGTGCGTCCAGTTGCCCTGCGCGTCGAAGTAGGCCACGGACTTCTCACGCTGCATCCGCGGAGACGCCTGACTGTCCGTCTCGCTCCTGTGGCTATGCCGCTCGTAGGTGACGGCCCTGATCATGTCTTCTGCCCCTGTCCCCAGGGTCACAAGCTCCATGGATGGACCCTAGAGGCTCACCTGGTAGCAACAACACCGCTTCCGAGAAGGCGTCGAATCCGAGCTCCTCGGTGGCCCGGGCCACCGTGAGGAGGGTGTCGTCGTCGGCCCCCTGCTGGGGTTCGGTGAAGGTACGGAGATCCATGCCTCCATCCTGCACCGTCGGGTTCGTGTCAACCTCTCCGTCAGCTCCTTGCGCGCCCCGGCTCGGTCGGGTGAATATCCGGCCCTCCGGCGGGCCGCGTCCGCCCCGGCCAGTGACCGGGCCCCGGCACCCGTCGTTGGCTCGGGCGGAGCCGGACCGCCCGGCCCGCGTGCCGGCGGCCGCTGCCGGTGCGCCGCTCTCTCTCGTGGCCCCGTCCTCGGCGGCGGGGTCCGGGCCGAGGAGGCCCCCATGTCCCAGGAAGCCGCGCCGGAGCAGGCCGTTCCCGAACGGCTGGCGTCGCCGTCCGTGCCCGAGCAGAAGGGCGCCGGCGCCCCCAAGGGCCTGCTCCAGCAGATGGAGGAACTGATGGCGGCGCTCTCGGCCGACCTCAACCAGCTGGACGCCGACCTCCAGTCCACGTCCGACCGCCTCGCTCCGGACCGGGCCACCCACGACCAGCCCGATCCCCGCCGGCCCCGGCCCTGACCCCGGCAGCAGGAGCGCCCCACCCACCGGCCCCGCCCCGAACGGGCCGAGCCGCGGGAACGCAGACCCGAGCAGAACGAGTGCCGAGAACACGGACCCGAGCAGAACGAGCCCCACCGGTACTGCCCCGAGCGGGTCGCGCCGCGGGAGCACGGATTCAAGCGGACCGAGCCGCGGGAACACGGGCCCGAGCCGGCCGCGTCGCGGGAACACGGGCCCGAGCGGACCGCGTCGTACGCCGTTCACCACCGGCCCCGTCCGGGGCCCGCGCGGTCCCGGGCGGCGTCGGGCGGGCGGGCCCGCTCCCCGTCGCGCACGGCGAGGCGCCGCAGCATCCCGCGGACCCGGTCGCTCGACTCGTCGGCGGCGTCGATGGCCTCGATGCACTGCCAGTAGAGCCCTTCGTCGTCGGTGGCGCAGGCCACGCCGACCAGCGCGATGCCCACCTCGCCGAGCAGCTCCCCGAGCGCGGTCAACGCCCCGCGCGGGTCCGCCACCTCCGACAACCGGGCCGCACGCGGCCCGTCGGCACCCCACGCCGGATACTCCCCGATCTCGCTCAGTCCCCTTGCCTCGCCGCGCAGTTCCTGCGGCCCGCAGAGCGCGAGACGATTCCCTATCGCCTGGGCGAGCGCCTGCGCCTGCCAGGCCTCCGCCACGATGTCCTGTGCCGATCCGCTCTCCGCCAGCGCGTGCCGGCCAAGCGCGACGAGTCGTTCCGCTTCCATCAACGCCGCCCCCGTTCGTACGACTTATCTGCCCACTCAATCCACTACCCAGAGTGAGGCGGCCTGAGCCCCGACACCAGGGGAATTCGGAAATCTGTGGACAGGAGGCTCGACGGGGAAAAGTCGATCACTCCGAAGAGTGACGATCTCTGCTGGAGTCCTCTTCCTCACCCCCTTCCGCCCGCCCTTCGCCCCTCCTCCGGACCGGAAATCGGACCTCGTTCCGGTCGATCTTGGCTGCGAGCGCGGCCAGCGGATCGACCCCGAGCACGTCACAGAACTGGAGGAGGTAGGCGAGCACGTCCGCCACCTCGTCCGCGACCCGGTGCGCCGACTCCGGGTCGTCCATCACCCGCTCCGCCTGCTCGGGCGTCGACCACTGGAAGATCTCCAGGAGTTCGGCCGCCTCCACGCTGAGTGCCGCCGCCAGGTTCTTGGGCGTGTGGTAGGGCTGCCAGTCGCGGGCCACCGCGAACTCGGCCAGCCTGCGCTGCAGTCCCGCTACGTCGTTGTCCGTCACGCGCTCAGGTCTACCACCAGGCCCGTCACGCGTTCAGGTCCACCACCGGGCCCGTCACGCGCTCAGATCCACCACCGTCACCCCGGGCGTCCGGCGCGCCCGGGCCGCCGTCCGCGACCCGACCGTGCCGGCGACCCGGACGTGTCCGTCGACGGCGATGCCCGCGGCGAGCCCGAGCAGTTCGCCGGCCTGCCGCTCGTCGAGCCCGCGGTCGAGGCCGTCGGCGAGCAGCGTCAGGGACTGCATGGCCTCCGGCACTTCGGCGATCCGGTCCATCGCGAGGACGCCGGGGCCCGTGAGCAGGGTCAGCGCGAGCGCGAGATAGCGCAGTTCCCCGTCCCCGAGCCGCGCGAGCGGGGTCGAGGGCCGGCCGCCCCGTTCGAGTACGGCCCGGACGGTGCCCTCCGGGAGTTCCTGCACCCCGAGTCCGGTGACGGGTCCCACGCAGCCCGCCGCCGCCACGGCCGCGAGGCGGTGGTGCCGGCGCGGGCAGTCCGTGTGGGTGCGGTGCAGGACCTCGGCGAGGTTGCCGCAGCCGCGCCGCAGCCGCCCCTCGCCGGGCGGTACGGGAGCACGCATCCGCTCGGGCCGTGGGTCGCAGGCGAACGCGGACCGCAGCCCGACGACCACCTGTTCGGCGGCGGCCAGCACCTCCAGCTGCCCGGGGGTCTTGCCGGCGACCCGCAGCGGCAGCAGGGCCGTACCGAGGAGGTCGTCGGGGAGGGGCGCCCGGGTGACGGGGGTGGTGCCGGCGGTGTGCCATTCGGCCTGCACGGTGGGGCGGCCAGGATCGCGCAGCGCGGTGGCGAGGAGGGTGCGGCCCCGGCCGGTGAGCCGTTCGCCGACGATGCGGAGCCGGGGTTCGGCCTGGACGGCGAGGTCCAGGTGGACCGGGCCCTCGGGTCCGTCGACCGTGCAGCCGAGGCGGAAGCCGCGCCGGCCCTGGGCGTCGGGCCGGGCCCGTTCGGGGACGCAGTCGGCGGCGTCGGGGAACACCTCGTCGAGGGTGTCACCCGCGCTGAGCCTGGCCAGCGCCTCGTACGCCCGCAGGGCGGTGGACTTTCCGCTGCCGCTGGGCCCGGTGAAGAGGGTGACCGGCCCCAGGGCGTGCACGGCGGAGCGGTGACCGGCGAACGCGGACAGCCGCAGCTCGGTGACGGCGGGCCGCGCCCGGAGTCCCCCTCCGCCTCCCCCGCCGGCGGCCCTCTTCTCGGCCCTCTTCTCGGCCCTCCGCCCGGCCCCGCCCTGCGACGGCAGCCGGGGCGCGGCCCCCGCGGAGGGCGCACGGGTGGCGGGGGCGCGGGTGGAAGAAACGCCGGTCGAGGGAGCGCCGGTCGTGGGGGTGCCGGTGGACGGTGCGCCTGGCGTGGGGGCGCAGGTGGACGGTGCGCCCGGGGAAGGAGCGCGGGAGGAAGGGGCAGCCGTGGAGGAGGAGTGGTCGAGCGTGAAGCCACCGGTGAGGTCCATGCCCGGACCGTACGCAGCCCATTCCCTGACGAACCGTTACGGCTAGATGACCTTCCTACGATCGGGGGACGCCGGCGGTCCGGCCGCCCACGACACTCTCCTCGTCCTCGCCTTCCGCACCCTCGACCTCCGTACCGGCCGGGGCGAGGAGAAAAACGTTCCGGTCGACGCGGTGCATCCCGCTGCCGAGGCCGAAGACCACACCACTGCTGAAGTCGAGGATGCGCTTGGCGACCTCGGTGTCGGCACTCGTCAGATCGAGGAGCACCGGGATCTGGGCGATGAGGTACTCGGCGACCTCACGGGCGTCGGCGAACACCTGCACGCGGAGCACGACCATGCGGCGCTGCTCGGCGGATTCGTACTGCTCGGGGATCGTGCGGTGGTCGACCCTGGACGGCCATTCGTCACGGCCGCGCAGGGGCACGACCTGGGCGAGGCCCTCCCACTGCTCGTCGGTGACGTCGTACCTCTCGTACCTACTCATGGGCACATCCTCCCGCTCCTCACCCGTTCGGCCCAACAACGACACGAGGTGATGACCCGGAGGGTGTACCGGGCCGCCTCGTTCGCCGAGCCAGGTCCTTCTAGGCCATGAACCGGCCTAGATCGGGATTAACGTCACCGGCACGTTGAGGCACTCGCACCCCAGGAGGCAGCCAGATGTCCGTCGATCCCGTTCCCCAGGGTTACCACACCGTGACGCCGTGGATCATCTCGCGCGACTCGGTGCGGCTCATCGAATTCCTGAAGCAGGCCTTCGGCGCGGAGGAGCTCGCGTGCCTCGCGGGCGAGGACGGCAGCGTCCAGCACGCCGAGGTCCGGATCGGCGACTCGGTGGTGATGATGTTCGACGCCCGACCGGAGTGGCCGGCGACCCCCGGCTTCCTCCGTCTGTACGTGGACGACGCCGACGCCGTGCATCGGCGGGCCGTCGCGGCCGGCGGCACCTCCGTCACCGAGGTCACCCATCTGTTCTTCGGCGACCGGGTCGGGCGGGTGCGCGACCCGCTGGGCAATCTGTACTGGATCCAGACCCGTGTGGAGGACGTGAGCCCGGAGGAGATGGAACGCCGCCTCGGCGACCCGGAGTTCATCCGGGCCATGGAGTACGTCCAGAGCGCGGACTTCTTCCCGGGCAGGGACTGATGCGCGAGGCCGGGACCGACGTCCGGGGCCGGGGCCGATCGCCCGGGACCAGCTGGAGGTACGCCCCGACCGGAGGGTCGTGGATGCCGATGAGGGACGGTTCGGTGTGACCCTCGACGGATCGACGGATCGACGGCTCGACGACAGGACCTAGCGGTGGCGGGGTTTCGGGAGGGCTTCGCGCAGGCGGTCGAGGAGTACCCGGGCCGCGGGGCTCGCAGGGCCGGTGGCCTGCCAGGCGAGCGCGAGGCGGCCGCGCATCTCGGGCTCGACGATCCGCAGAGCGCGGAGCGGCCCGTCGAGGGGTGACACGTCCTCTCCGGCGGGCAGCACGGCAACGCCCAGGCTGCGCGCGGCGAGTTGCGCCAGGACGTCCGGCGCCGCCGCCTCGAAGGTGACCCGGGGCCGGAATCCCGCCTGCGCGCAGCCCCGTTCGAGCGCCGCGCGCACCCCGGTGCCGCGCGGCAGGCAGATCAGCGGCCGGTCGCGCAGATCGGCGAGCGGGACGGTCGTGGGGTCGACCCGGTCGAGCAGCGGATCGCCGGGCGCGACGACGGCGACCAGGGGGACGTCGATCACCATCTGGAAGGCCGCTCCCGGGGGTGGCACCTCCGCCGCCGTCCCGAGGAAGGCGATGTCGAGCTCACCGGCCAGGAGTGCGGCCTGCATCCGTTCCGTGGTGTCCTCGGTGAGCGCCACCTCCACCGCCGGGTGGTCCTCGTGGAAGTCCGCGAGGAAGCCGGCGATGTCGAAGGCGTGCCCGGCGGCGCCGGACACCAGGCCGAGCGTGACCCGGCCGCGCAACAGATCCGTGTACGCGTCCACCGTCTGCCGCACGGCGTCCGCGGCGGCCAGTGCGGCGCGGGCGTAGGGCAGGACGGCCCGGCCCACCTCGGTCGGCGTCACCGAACCGCCGGAGCGGTCGAGCAGGGGCTGCCCCAACTCCTTCTCCAGCTGTCGGATCTGGGCGCTGAGGCCGGGCTGGGACAAGTGCAGCCGTGCTGCGGCCCGGGTGAAGCCGCCCTCTTCGACGACGGAGACGAAGTAGCGCAGCCGGCGAAGTTCCATAACCGTTGATTCTAGATCGCAGCAGAACCGTCTATTGGCGTTATCGCCGGGCGGACCGCAGGGTGGGTCGCATGGAGAAAGCGACCGCCCGCAAGAAGAACAGCATCGAGGTCAGGGCCGCGATCGCGGCCGAACGCCGGGAACTGGCCGACCTGTTCGACGGTCTGTCCACCGAGCAGTGGAACGAGCGGAGTCTGTGCGCCGGTTGGCGGGTCCGCGAGGTCGCGGCGCACATGTCGATGGGGTTCCGGCTCTCCCTGCCCGCGACGCTCGGCGAGTTGGCCATGGCGCGCGGGAACCTCCACCGCATGACCGACCGGGTCGCGCGCAGGGATGCGGCGGCCCATTCCACCACGGCGCTCGCCGCGTTCCTGCGGGAGAACGCCGGCCACCCGTGGACCCCGCCCGTCGGCGGGTTCGCGGCGGCGCTCGGCCACGACGTGGTGCACGGCCTGGACATCACCGTCGCTCTCGGCCTCGACCGGCGCGTCCCCGAGGACCGGCTGCGCATCCTGCTGGACCAGGTACGGCCCAGCGGCCTGAGGTTCTTCGGCGCCGACCTCGACGCGGTGCGTCTGTGCGCCGACGACCTCGACTGGTCGTACGGCTCCGGCACTCCCGTGTTCGGCGCGGCCCAGGACCTCCTGCTGCTGGCCTACGGCCGCAGGCTTCCGGCCGGCCGGCTCCGGGGGGAGCCGAGCGGCCGCTTCACCCGCCCCGCCGACGACGCGTGATCCGCGCGGGCACGCCGCTGCTCCGGGGCCGTGTCGCCCCGCGCGGGCACGCCGCTACCCCTGAGGGGCGTCGCTCCGCGCGGGCACGCCGCTACTCCCGAGGTGCGTCGCTCCGCGCGGCCTCGACGTTGGCGACCATGCGGCGCAGGACCTTGAGTGCGGCCACGTACTCCTCGTCGCTGATGCCCTGGTGCACGACGGCGCGCAGTTCGGTGACGAGCTCGCGCAGCCGTACCCTCGCGGCTTCTCCCGCCTCGGTGAGGTGGAGCCGCCGGCCCCCGCCGCCGTCCGCTTCGCTGCGGAGCCAGCCCCGGTAGAGCAACTGGTCGACCACACGGGAGATTTCGTGCGGGCCGTCCGCGAGCGGTGTCAGCTGGGCGATCACTTCCTCGCGGCTGGGGGCCGGCTGTCCGCCGTTCACCCGGTTCAGCACCCAGTACTGCGGCTGTGTGGTGTCGATCCCGGCCATGGCGTCGCGCAGATGCCCGACGACGGTGTCGTGCGCCAGACCGCTCCAGTAGCCGACGGGCTGCGAGGGCAGCAGATCGTCGGTGGCGGCCGGGTCGGCCGGAGCCTGGTCCGTGGCCGTGTTCGGGGCCACGGCCGCAGCAGTAGCCGTGGTCGTGACGTCGGCGGAATGCGGCGAGTTCATGATCACGAAGCTACACGCCGAAGCCGAACGCCGGAGCCGCCTTCCGAAGCTACAGGCCGAAGGTCTCGGCCAGCCTGTGCAGGCCCTCCCTGATCTCGTCGGCCGCATGCGTGGTGAACGAGAGCCGCATCGCGCCCGGGTCCGGCTCGCCGCAGAAGAACGGCGCCCCGGGCACGTACGCCACCTCGTGGCCGACCGCGGTCTTCAGGAGCGCCGTCGCGTCGTGGCCGGCGGGCAGGGTCACCCAGATGAACATGCCGCCCTCCGGCCGGTTCCACCGGCTGCCCTCGGGCAGCGCTGCCGGCAGGCCTTCGAGCATGGCGTCCCTGCGCTCGTGGTACGCGGCCCGCATCACCGCGACGTGCGCGTCGAGATCGCTGTCGCGCAGATAGCGCGCGGCCGCGGCCTGGTCGATGGTCGAGGTGTGCAGGTCGGCGGCCTGCTTGGCGATCACGCAGGCGCGCCGGAGACCGGCGGGGGCGCGCAGGTAGCCGAGCCGGAGGCCGGGGGCCATCACCTTGGAGAAGGAGCCGAGCAGCACGGTGCGGTCGGCGGCCGCGGGGTCGGCGGCGATCCAGGGGACGCGCTCGCCGTCGTACCGCAGCTCGCCGTACGGATCGTCCTCGACGATCCAGAAACCGGTCCGCGCAGCCGCCCGGGCGACGGCGGCACGGCGCTCGGCGGGGAGGGTGCGGCCGGTGGGGTTCTGGAAGGTGGGCACGAGATAGAGGAGGGTCGGCTTCTCGCGGGCCGCGATCTCCTCCAGCGCCTCGGGGATGATGCCGTCGTCGTCGGTGGGTACGGGAACGACCCGTGCACCGGCGAAGCCGAAGGTCTGGAGGGCGGCGAGGTAGCAGGGGTCCTCGACGAGCACGACGGCTCCCGGCTCGACGAGGGCGGTGGTGAGGAGCGTGAGCGCCTGCTGCGATCCCGTCGTGACGAGCAGGTCGTCGGGGCCGGTGGGGAGTTCGCGTGCGGTCAGCCGGGCCGCGACGGCGGTACGCAGCTCCGGGTCGCCCTCGGTCGTCGAGTACTGGAGCGCGTACTGCGGGTTCTCCGCGAGGACCCTGTCGTACGCCGCCCGGATGCCCGCGACGTCGAACAGCTCGGGGGCGGGCAGCCCGCCGGCGAAGGAGATCACCTCGGGCCGCGCGGTCAGCGCCAGGATCTCCCGTACCGGCGAGGCGCCGATGCCTGCCAGCCGGGAGGCGGTGGCCGGCGTGGGAGCGGCGGAGGCGGAGGCGTGCGTGGACCCGGAGGCGGCAGAGAGCATGCCGTCAGCATAGAGAGGACGGCGAGCCTGTCCAGGCTGTCCGAACTCCGGTCGTGGCATGACCGGTTGAGGCGCCGGGGCGGCGCCGGGGGCAGCGTCGCCGCCGGACGGAACCCGCACCCGGTCACCCTCGCCGTTCGCCCCCGCCGGTCACCCGCCGCCCGCCACGGGGCCCTGCCCCGGCCCCGCGAATTGACGACCGACGACCTCCGCGCCGCCTACCCCCGTCGGCCGACCGGTTCGTCGCGGGCCTCGGCCCACAGCGACCGCACGTGCCCGAGGTGACGCCGCATGCACGCCTCGGCACCGCGCGCGTCTCCGGCGATCATCAGGTCGAGGAGTTCGAGGTGCTCCTCGGCGGAGGAGACGAGCTTGCCGGCCTCGTCCAGACCGGTCAGACCGTAGAGCCGGGAGCGCTTGCGCAGGTCCCCCACCGTCTCGACCAGCCGGTCGTTGCCGGAGAGCGCGAGCAGCGCGAGATGGAAGCGGCGGTCCGCCTCCAGATAGCCGATGAGGTCGTGCTCCCGGGCACACGAGACGATCTCCTCGGCGACCGGGCGGAGCGCCTCCAGCTGCTCCCGGTCGGCCTTCCTCGTGATGCGCCCGATGGTGGGCACCTCGATGAGGGTGCGCAGTTCGGTGAACTGGTCGAGGTCCCGCTCGCTGACCTCGGTGATACGGAACCCCTTGTTGCGTACGGGTTCGACCAGGCCCTCCCGGGCCAGGTCGAGCATGGCCTCGCGGACCGGGGTCGCGGAGACGCCGAGGTCGCCGGCGAGTCCGGGGGCCGAGTAGACCTGGCCGGGGCGCAGCTCGCCGGCGATCAGGGCCGCGCGGAGAGCGTGCCCGACCTGGTCACGGAGCCGCTCCTGGGCCCTGACGAGGCCGTACTGCTTCAGGTCACCCATCGTGCGCCCTCCGAGAAGTCACGGGGGATCATCGTACAATGTCACGTTTCTTCTGAGCCGGGGAAGGAGAGACCCACCGAGCACCCCCCTGAGGAGCCGCCGCGGCCGACCCGGATGATCGAACGCATGCTCGCCCCATCCGTTTCCGTGCTCTCCCTCGCCGTGGTGCTGATCTGCGCCGTCGTCCGCCCGTTCCGCCTGCCCGAGGCGGTCTTCGCCGTACCCGCCGCCGGCGCCGTGCTCGCCGTGGGCGCGGTCACCCCCGAGGCCGTACGCGAGGAGGCAGAGCGGCTCGGGCCGGTGATCGGCTTCCTGGCGGCCGTCCTGGTTCTGGCCAAGCTCTGCGACGACGAGGGACTCTTCCACGCCTGCGGCACCTGGATGGCCCGCTGGTCCCGCCGGCGCCCGCAGCGGCTGCTCGGCGCCGTCTTCGCCCTCGCCTCGCTGATCACCGCCGTCCTGAGCCTGGACGCGACGGTCGTCCTGCTCACCCCGGTGGTCTTCGCGACGGCCACCCGGATGGGGGCCCGGCCCGGGCCCCACGCCTACGCGAGCGCCCATCTGTCCAACACGGCCTCGCTGCTCCTGCCGGTCTCGAACCTCACGAACCTGCTGGCGTTCACGGCCACCGGGCTCGGCTTCACCCGGTTCGCGCTGCTGATGCTGCTCCCCTGGCTCACCGCGATAGCCGTCGAGTACGGCGTCCTCCGCCGCTTCTTCGCGCGCGACCTGGCCGCCGCGGCCGCCCCCACCGACCCCCCGGCGCCCGTGGCCGTCCCCCGCTTCGCCCTGCTCACCGTGGCCGGAACCCTGGGCGGTTTCGCCCTCGCCTCGGCCACCGGCGTGGACCCCGCGTGGGCGGCCGCGGCAGGCGCCGCCGTGCTCGCCGTACGGGCGCTGGCCCGCCGCCGCACCACACCACGCGCGCTCGTGGGCTCGGCCGCGCTGCCGTTCCTCGCGTTCGTCCTGGCGCTGGGGGTCGTCGTCCGGGCCGTCGTCGAGAACGGGCTCGGCACCGCCCTGGCCCACGTCCTCCCCGACGGCACCTCGCTCCCGGCCCTGCTCGGCTTCGCCGCCGTGGCCGCGGTCCTGGCCAACCTCATCAACAACCTCCCTGCGACCCTCGCCCTGGTCCCGCTCGCGGCGGCCTCGGGCCCCGGCGCGGTGCTCGCCGTGCTGCTGGGGGTGAACATCGGCCCCAACCTCACGTACGCCGGCTCCCTCGCCACCCTCCTCTGGCGCCGCATCGCCCACGAGCACGACCACCCCGTGGGCCTCGGGGAGTTCACCCGCCTCGGCCTCCTGACGGTCCCGGCCACCCTCGTCGCCTCGACGGTGGCGCTGTGGGCCTCGCTCCAGCTCCTCGGCGTGTGACGGTCCCCGGGAACTCCACGTCCCACTGCTACGTTCTACAAGACCGTAGAAGTAATCGACGTCTGGAGTGCTCATGGCCCTGTGGGACCGCATCAGGGAATCCGCATCGACGATGCAGACCCAGCTGGTGGCGAAGAAGAACGACCTGAAGAGCGGCGCGTTCCGGGACGCGAGCATGGCCATGTGCGCGCTGGTCGCCGCCGCCGACGGGACGATCGACCCCGCCGAGCGCCGCCGGGTCGCCCAGCTCATCTCGACCAACGAGGTGCTGCAGAACTTCGACGCGCTCGACCTGCAGCGCCGCTTCGACGACAACCTGAACAAGCTGACGGCCGACTTCGACTTCGGCAAGGTGAGCGTGCTCCAGGAGATCGCCAAGGCGAAGAAGAAGCCGGCCGAGGCGCGCGCCGTCGTCCAGATCGGCATCGTCATCGGCGGCGCCGACGGCGACTTCGACAAGACGGAGCAGGCCGTGGTCCGCGAGGCCTGCTTCACATTGGACCTGCCGCCGCACGAGTTCGACCTCTAGACCCTGTCGTCGGACTCCCGCCGATCGGATGACCCGATCGCACCGCGAGCCCGCACCGATCGGCCGGACACCCCCCGTCGCGGCCAGGCGGCTACATCGGCGCGGCAGCCCCGCGCAGCACCAGGAAGAGCGTGACCGCCGAGTTCGCCGAGGACAGGGCGGAGACGGTCGCGCCGAAGGCGGCGCACCAGGCGGCGAGGCCCACGGCCGTGCCCACCGGCGGCCACGCGCGGCCCGCCGGAGCCGGTCGCATCAGGGCCGCGACCCGTCGGGGCACCGGGCCGGCGTCCCCGCCCGTCAGGGCGGGGAGGGTGGCCGCCGGAGCGCGTGGCGCGAGGAGCGCCGCCTTGCCGATCGCGCGGGCGACGGAGCGGCGGCTGCCGACCTCGGCGGCCGCCTCCTCGTCGGCCCAGCGCTCGGCGGTGTAGGAGACGGCGGTACGCAGCGGCCGCAGGAACGGGTTCGCGCGGGCCGCGAGATGGACCGTCAGGAGGTGCCGGTGGTGCCGGCCGGCCAGGTGGGCCCGCTCGTGGGCGAAGAGCGCCCGTCGTTCGGCCGGGGCGAGGCCCGCGAGCATGCCGGCGCTGACCACGACCCGGCCGCGCCCCCGCGGTTCCCTGCCATGGCCGCGCGCCTTGCCGCCATGGCCTGGCGCCCTGCCGCCACGGTCCCGCGCCCTGTCTCCACGGCCCCGTGGCCCGCCCCGTACCCGGCCGCCGGGCACCGCGTACACGTACGGCGTGCGGTCCGGCAGCACCGCGACGGGCGTCGGCGGCAGCCCGCCGAGCGCCGCCACGACCCGGCGCCGTACCCGCATCTGACGCCAGGCCGCCGCACCGCACGAGACCAGGACGGCGAGCAGCGCCGGGATGGCCGCGCGGCCGGCGATCTCGTCGTACGGGAGGGCCGCGCGCACATCCGGGTCCGACCAGCTGTCGGGGAGCGGGTTGCCGGGGAGTTGCGCGGTGCCCACGATCATGAGCAGACCGAGGCAGAGGGTGCTGCACACGGCGGAGACACCGGCGACGGCGGCCAGCAGCCGCGTCGCGGTACGAGGGTGGAGCCGCTGCTCTGCGAGGCGGGCGACCGGCCAGGCGGTGAGCGGAAGGACCAGGGGAAGGAAGACGAAGACTCCCATGGCGGCTAGCCTTCCTCCTCCTCGGCGGCCTTGGAGAGCAGTTCACGCAGGAGTCGTTCCTCGTTCGGCGAGAGGCCGGTGACGAAGCTCGCGAGGACCGCCTGCCGGTCCGCCTCCGCGTCGAGCACCTTCCGCATCCGCAGGGCGGCGAGCCCCGCCTCGTCGGCGACCGCCGTCCACCGGAAGGAACGGCCGGCGCGCTCGCGCTCGACGGCGCCCTTGGCCCGGAGGCGGGTGAGGATGGTGATGACGGTGGTGTAGGCGAGACCTCCGCCGAGGCGTTCCCGTACCCACGCCACGGGCACGGGTTCGGACGCCTCGCGCAGCACGGCAAGCACCTGGGACTCCAGTTCGCCCTGTCCGCGCCTGCGCGCGGAGGGCTCCGCTCCGCCCTCGCTCCGGTCCGTCACGACACCCTCCTCCACGTACAGAACAGCAGCCCATCGTACTGAACGGCCGGGCCGCTCCCGGGAATCAATGGGTGCCGGCACCCATGTCCTACACGCTCCTTACATGGAACAATTCAGGAGTAGGGAGGATCGCGAGGAATCAAGGGGGATCGACGCGTGGGATGGTTTCTTGGATTCGGCATCGCCGGGCTGATCGTCCTGGCGCTCTCCCTCGTCTTCGACGGCGTCCTGGAAAGCATCGGCGGCGGCCTCGACGGATTCCTCTCGCTCCCGGTGATCGCCGGATTCGTGTCGGCGCTCGGGTTCACGGGCGCGATCGCCACGGGCGCGGCCGGTGCCGGAGCGGTCGTCGCGACCCTCACGGGCCTCGTCGCGGGCGCCCTGGTGGGCGTGGCGACCTGGCGGTTCAGCCGGGCGCTGCTCCGGGACGGTGGCGCGCCCGCACCGCGGGGCGAGGACCTGACGGGCACGTCGGGGGCGGTGGTCACGGCGATTCCGGCCGGGGGCTACGGCGAGGTGCTGCTGTATCTGGCGGGCCAGCCGGTGAAGTACGCGGCGAAGGCGGCCGCGCCGGTCGAGCGGGGCGCCGAGGTGTGGGTGGAGTCTCTGCTGTCGGCGACGTCGGTCACGGTCCGCCCCGTGGAGCGCTGACTTCCGCCGCTGCGCCGCCGCCCGACGCACCACTTCTTTCATCGAGTGCGTTCTTCCTGCGCCTCGCGATCAGCCTGCTCTTCGCGTTCAGCCTGCGCTTCGCGTTCGTCACACCGAACTCATTCATTTCGTTCATCTCATTCGAAGGGATTTCTGCATGAGCCCTGTCCTGACCGCTGTCGTGGGAATAGTCGTCCTCGTCGTCCTGCTCGGCCTCGTCGTCGTCACGCGCTACAAGGTGGCCGGCCCCAGCGAGGCGTTCATCATCACCGGCCGGCGCGGCAAGAAGGCCACCGACCCGGCCACGGGGCGGGTGTTCACCGACAACAGCGGCCAGAAGGTCGTGGTCGGTGGCGGTGTGTTCGTCGTCCCGTTCGTGCAGCAGAAGTTCACGCTCGACCTGTCGAGCCGCCACATCCCGGTCGCGGTGCGCGGCGCGGTCACCCTGCGCGGTGTGAAGGCCAACCTCGAGGGCGTCGCGATCGTCAAGGTCGGCGGCACCGAGGACTCGATCCGCGCGGCCGCGCAGCGGTTCCTGATGCAGCAGAACGGCATCGTCGGCTTCACCCAGGAGGTGCTGTCGGGCGCCCTGCGGTCCATCGTGGGCCGGATGTCGGTCGAGGACATCATCAGGGACCGGGCCGCGTTCGCCGGTCAGGTCGCCGAGGAGGCGGAGGCCAGCCTCTCCGGCCAGGGCCTGGTCCTCGACGCCTTCCAGATCCAGGACATCACCACCGAGGGCTCGTACCTGGAGGACCTCGGCCGCCCCGAGGCCGCCCGCGCCAAGCAGGAGGCGGACATCGCCGAGGCCGTCGCACGGCGCGCCGCCGAGCAGGCGAGGCTGAAGGCGGAGGAGGAGATCGCCATCGCGCAGCGGACCCTCTACCTGAAGCAGGCCGAGATCAAGGCCCAGACGGACGAGGCCGCCGCCCAGGCGAACGCCGCGGGCCCGCTCGCCGAGGCCGCCCGCCAGCAGGACATCCTGACCGAGCAGGAGAAGGTCGCCGCGCGCCAGGCCGAGCTGACCGACCGCCAGCTCGACACCCAGGTGCGCAAGCCCGCCGACGCCGCCCGCTACCAGGCCGAGCAGGAGGCCGAGGCCCGCCGTATCGCCCTGGTCAAGGAGGCCGAGGCGGACGCCCAGCGGGCCAGGCTCACCGGTGAGGGCGAGAAGGCCCACCGCGCGGCCCTCGCCGACGCCGTACGCATCGAGGGCGAGGCCCAGGCCGCGGCGATCGCGGCGAAGGGCGCCGCCGAGGCCGAGGCCATGCAGAAGAAGGCCGACGCCTACGCCGGGTACGGGGACGCGGCCGTCCTCCAGATGCTCGTCGAGGTCCTGCCCCAGGTCGTGGCGAAGGCGTCCGAGCCGCTGTCGGCCGTGGAGAAGATGACGGTCATCTCGACGGACGGGGCGGGCCAGTTGTCCCGCACGGTCGCGGACAACGTCGCCCAGGGCATGGAGCTCCTGTCCTCCACGACCGGGGTGGACCTCGCGCAGCTGCTCCAGGACATCACGCGGAAGCAGCCGGCGGGTCAGCCGGCGGAGCGGACCGCGCCGCAGGGGGAATCGATCGAGATCGCGGGCTGAGCCGACTCAGCTGTCTCAGCCGGCCCAACCGGCCCAGCCGTCTCAACCGACTCAGCTGCCTGAGCTGCCTGAGCTGCCTGAGCTGCCTGAGCGGAACGATCCGGCTGAGACAGGCCTCACGCGTTCACACGCGTTCACACGCGGTCGGAGGCGGACCCGGACTCGGGTACGCGTACGGGCTCGGGTCCCGTCTCCGGCTCCCGTACGGCCACGCCCTCCGACGCCGAAGCCGACGGCTTCGGTCCGCGGCCCCGGAGCAGATACGCGGCGACCGGTTCCGTGTAGCGGGCGGTGAGCGGCCCGATGACCACGAGGATGAGCACGTACGCCGTGGCGAAGGGGCCGAGCTGCGGCTGCACCCCCGCGGTGACGGCGAGGCCCGCGATCACGATGGAGAACTCGCCGCGGGCCACCAGCGTGCCGCCCGCCCGCCAGCGTCCCTTGACCCCGATGCCCGCGCGGCGCGCGGCCCAGTGCCCGGTGGCGATCTTGGTCAGCGCGGTGACGACGGCCAGGGCGAACGCCGGGAGAAGCACCGGCGGAATGCTGGCGGGGTCGGTGTGCAGTCCGAAGAAGACGAAGAACACCGCGGCGAAGAGGTCGCGCAGGGGGCTCAGCAGGGCGTGGGCTCCGTCGGCGACCTCGCCGGAGAGGGCGATGCCGACGAGGAACGCGCCGACGGCCGCGGAGACCTGGAGCTGCTGGGCGACACCGGCGACGAGCAGCGTCAGGCCGAGCACGACGAGGAGGAGCTTCTCCGGGTCGTCGCTGGAGACGAACCGTGAGATCAGCCGCCCGTAGCGGACGGCGACGAAGAGCACGGCGCCGGCCACGCCCAGGGCGATGGCGAGCGTGGCGCTGCCGGCCGCCAGACCGACCCCGGCGAGCAGGGCCGTGATGATGGGCAGGTAGACCGCCATGGCGAGGTCTTCGAGGACCAGGATGCTGAGGATGACCGGTGTCTCGCGGTTGCCGAGGCGTCCGAGGTCGCCGAGGACCTTGGCGATGACGCCGGACGACGAGATCCAGGTGACGCCCGCCAGGACGACGGCGGCGACCGGCCCCCAGCCGAGGAGCAGCGCGGCGGCGGCGCCGGGCAGCGCGTTGAGGGCGAAGTCGACGAGCCCGGCCGGATACTGCGTCTTGAGGTTGGAGACGAGGTCGCTCGCCGTGTACTCCAGGCCGAGCATGAGGAGCAGGAGGATCACCCCGATCTCGGCGCCGATGGCGACGAACTCCTCGCTGGTGCCGAGCGGCAGCAGGCCGCCCTTGCCGAACGCGAGCCCGGCGAGGAGGTAGAGGGGTATCGGGGAGAAGCTGAACCGCCCGGCGAGCCGCCCGAGCAGGCCGAGACCGAGGATGATGGCGCCGAATTCGATCAGGAAGACCGCGGAGTGCACGCCGCCCTCACTCCCGACCGAGGATCGCTGCGGCCGCGTCGACGCCCTCGCGGGTGCCGATGACGATGAGGGTGTCGCCGCCGGCGAGCCGGAAGGCGGGCGTCGGGGACGGTACGGCCCCGGAGCGGCGCAGTACGGCGACGATGGAGGCGCCGGCCTCGGTGCGCATCCGCGTCTCGCCGAGCAGGCGCCCGTTCCAGTACGAGTGGGCGGACAGCTCGATGCGTTCGGCGACGAGTCCCAGGTCGGTGGTGTGCAGGACGTTGGGGCTGTGGTGCGCGGGGAGCAGCGCGTCGATCAGCGAGGCGGTCTCGGCCTCGGTGAGGTGGACCGACTGCGCGCAGGCGTCGGGGTCGTCGCCCCGGTAGACGTTCACGGTCCGGGTTCCGTCGCGGTGCGCGATGACCGACAGCTGGCGGTGCTCCCGGGTGGTGAGGTCGTACTGGACGCCTATGCCGGGCAGGGGTGTCGTTCTCATCCGCGGAGCAGGCAAGGGCCCGTCCCTTCCGTTGTCATGTCAAAGGGTGATCAGATCGGTGGTCGGGGGCCATGGTGCCATCCGCCGGGAGGCCCGGAACATGGGTGTCGGCACGGATGGACAAGGCGCCGGAAACTGGTCAGGATGAGGCGGGGACATGGATCCCGCCGCAGGTCAGAGGCCCGGAGCAGGCAAAGGGAGAGAGTCGCAAAAGTGTCGCTGTACTGGCGCATCTTCCTTCTCAACGCCTCGGTGCTGGTCGTCGCCGTACTGCTGTTGCTGGGTCCCGTCACCGTCTCGACGCCCGTCCTCCTGGGTGAGGCGATCGTGCTCGTGGCGGGCCTCGTCGCGATGCTCCTCGCGAACGCGTTCCTGCTGCGGCTCGGCCTCGCCCCGCTCCAGCGCCTCACCCGCGCGATGCGGACCGCCGACCTGCTGCGGCCGGGGCGGCGGGCGATGGTGGCGGGACGCGGCGAGCTCGCCGACCTGACGCGTACGTACAACACGATGCTCGACCGGCTCGAGGCCGAGCGGGCCGCGAGCACCGCCCGGGTCCTCTCGGCGCAGGAGGAGGAGCGGCGGCGGATCGCGCAGGAGCTGCACGACGAGGTGGGGCAGACCCTCACGGCGGTCCTGCTCCAGCTGAAGCACGCCGCGAACCACGCTCCGGAGGAGCTGCGCACCGAGCTCCACCAGGCGCAGGAGACGACCCGGACGAGCCTGGACGAGATCCGCCGCATCGCGCGCCGGCTGCGGCCCGGGGTGCTGGAGGAGCTGGGGCTGCACAGCGCGCTCAGATCGCTGGCCTCGGAGTTCTCGACGCCGGGCCTGACGGTGCGGGCCCGCATCGAGCCCGGCCTCCCGAAGCTCGACCACGAGACGGAGCTGGTGCTCTACCGCGTGGCGCAGGAGGGCCTCACCAACACGGCCCGCCACGCGGGTGCGACCCGGGTGGACCTGCGGCTGCGCAGGCTGCCGCACGGCGGGGTCGGCCTCCTGGTCAAGGACGACGGCCGGGGGATCGGCCGGGCGCCGGACGGCGCGGGCCTCAGCGGCATGCGGGAGCGGGCCCTGCTGATCGGCGCGGAGCTGGCGATCCGCGAAGGCGAAGACGGCGGTACGGAAGTCCACTTGAGCACACCGAGCGGTAAGGCGACGCCATGACGGCCCCCACACCTCCCCCGGCCCCGGCAACCCCGTCCCCCACCCGGATCCTCCTCGCGGACGACCATGCGCTGGTCCGCGGCGGAGTCCGCCTCATCCTGGACGCGGAGCCGGACCTGACGGTCGTCGCGGAGGCGGCGGACGGCGCGGAGGCGGTGGCCCTGGCCCGCTCCGGCTCCGTCGACCTGGCCGTCCTGGACATCTCGATGCCCCGTATGACCGGCCTCCAGGCGGCTCGTGAACTCAGCCGTCTCCAGCCGGAGCTGAGGATCCTGATCCTCACGATGTACGACAACGAGCAGTACTTCTTCGAGGCCCTGAAGGCCGGCGCGAGCGGCTACGTCCTGAAGTCGGTGGCGGACCGCGACCTGGTGGAGGCCTGCCGGGCGGCGGTCCGCGACGAGCCCTTCATCTACCCCGGCGCGGAGACCGCCCTGATCCGCACCTGGCTCGACCGCGCCGAGCAGGGCAGGCCCCTGCCGGACAAGGCCGTCACGGAACGCGAGGAGGAGATCCTCAAACTGGTCGCGGAGGGGCACAGCTCCAAGGAGATCGGCGACCTCCTCGTCATCAGCCCGAAGACGGTGGAACGCCACCGCGCGAACCTCCTCCAGAAGCTCGGCATGCGTGACCGCCTCGAACTGACCCGGTACGCGATCCGGGTGGGCCTGATCGAGCCCTGAGGTCTTCCGGGGACGGTTGTCTACGGATTGGCGGTCGGGGTGAGGGCGGTCCGGTGCTGGTAGAGGAGGACCGGTGCCGGATCCGGGGGTTCGTCGGCGGGGTAGAAGCGGGCCAGCTCGTGCCGGCCGCTGATGCGTAACTTCCGGTATGAGTGGGTGAGATGGGACTCGACGTTCCGCAGGCTCACCTGGAGCTGCCGCGCGATGTCACGGTTGCTCATACCGCGCGCGGCCAGTTCGGAGACCTGCCGCTCCGTGGGGGTGAGCAGCGACTCCGTCGAGTCCTTGCGGGGGTCGGGGCGGCCGCCCGCGTCCCGCAGCTCCCGCTGCACCGCCTCCACGAGGCCGTCGGCGCCCAGGGAGATGCCGACCTCGTTGGCACGGTGGAGCAGTTCGCGGGACCGGCGGGGCGTACCGCTCTGCCGGTGGGCGCGCCCCGCCGTGTACAGGGCGTGGGCGAAGAGCAGGGGTGCCGGGGTGGGTTCGAGGAGTTCCACGGCCCGGTCGGCGAGCCGCTGCGCCTCGCGGCCCGAGCTCGCCGCCGCCTCGGCGGCCAGGGCCCGGCCCAGCGCGAAGGGGGCGCCCCAGCGGTGGGCGAGCGCGGTCTCCTCCTGGGCGGCACGGCGGGCCGCGGCCACGTTGCGCCGGGCCAGCTGGAGCGAGGCGCGAGTGGAACGCCAGGGCAGGATCGCCGGGTTGACGATTCCGCGCCGGGCCAGCTCCTCCTCGCAGTGGGCGAGCAGCACCAGGCCGCGCCGTGCCTCGCCGAGCCGGCCGAGGGCTCGGCCGGCGCTGTGCAGGAGGTGCAGCCGCCACCAGGTGACCGGCCGGTCACCGGGCAGCGGCGGGGCGTCGTCGAGGAGGGCTCCGGCCGCAGCGATGTCGTCGCGTTCCATGGCGACGTCGATGAGCACGCTGCGGGCGAGCGGCCCCACGTGGAACCGGGCGGCGCGGATCCGGGTGAGCAGGTCGAGCGCCTCGCGGGCGTCGCCCTCGGCCCGGGCGAGCTGCCCGCGGTGCAGCTGCACCAGACCGCGTACGGCCAGCGCCTCGGCGATCCGGGTCGTACTGCCGTCGGCGCGGGCGAGTCCGACCTCGGTGTCGATGTGCCGCCGTGCCTCCTCCCCGTCGCCCGCCCACAGTTGGGCGAGCAGCGCCTGGTACCAGCGGGCGGAGCCGTACGGGGCGAGGGGGACGGACAGCAGCCGGTCGGCGATCCGCCGCGCCGCGGTCGCCGAGTCGCCGGTGGCCGTACGCAGGAGGAGGACGCGCAGCAGCCGGTCCTCCTCGCCGGGATGGCGCCCGGGGTGGGGGTGGCGTCCCGCGTCGCCGGGAGCGCCGCCGTCGTGGAACCGTACCTGCGCCGCCGCCTCGCGCAGACGTGCCGCGGCGGTCGGGTCGAGGGTGCCCGCCGTCTCCCGCCGGGCCTCCTCCAGGATCTCCAGTGCGCCCGCGGTGTCGTCCAGGCGCAGCCGGAGGTCGGAGAGCCGCAGCGCGTGCCGGAACCTTTCGGCCGGCGCGGTGACGGTGGAGGTGTGCGCGGTCAGGGCGCGCGCCGCGGCGGGCAGGTCGAGGCCGCTGAGGGCCTGGATCCGCAGGGCTTCCGCCCGGTCCTCCTGGCCCTCGGGCACCCCGTGCAGGACGGCCTTCTCGATCAGTCGGCGGGCGCCCGCGGGGTCGTGCTCGACCACGTCCTGGGCGACCTCCATGAGGAGTTGCGCCATCCAGGGTTCGTCGAGGCGGTGGGAGCGCAGCAGGTGGGCGGCGACGTCCTCGCTCGGATCGCCGCGGTGCCGCATCCTGCGGGCGGCGAGCCGGTGCAGTTCGGCGCGCTCGGCGCACGGGATGTCCTGGTAGAGCAGCCCTGCGAGGAGGGGGTGGCGGAACTTCATGTCGTGGGGGCAGAGCAGTCCGGATTCCGTGAGTCTGCTGATACATCGACACGCGTCTTCGGTGGGGACGCCACAGAGGTCGGCGAGGAGGGCTGCGTCCACCGGACCGCACAGGACGCTGGCGGCGCGGGCGATCTCCAGTCCGTACGGGTCGATCCGCCGGAGCATGCACAGGATGCGCTCCTTGACGGCCTGGAGCCCCAGGCGCTCGTCCGAAGGGTCGCCCGGCGCCCGGCCGGCGCGCGCGTCGGCGGAGTCCCCGGGATGCCCTGGAGACGCGTGATACCTGGGATATCCGGGACTTCCGGAGGGCACGGAGCGACCGGGCCGCCCCGGCACACCGGTCAGGCCGTAGGGACCGGCCAGACCGTAGTGACCGGGCAGACCGTAGTGACCGGGTTGACCCGGGTGGCCGGGGCGACCGGGGTGAGCGGGCGGTCCCGAAGGCCCTCCGACGTGGCCCGTGGCCGTAGGGACGAGCAGTCCGGAGCGGCCCGCCGGGCCCGTGCGTATCTGCTCGGTCAGCAGGTACGGGTTCCCGCCGGTCCCGGCGACCAGTGCGTCCACGGCCTCGTGACCGTGACCGTGGCCGCACAGCGACGTGGCCAGATCGAGCGCCGCGCTCGGGCTGAGATCGCTCAGATGGATGTGGCGGTCGGGGCGCAGCCCCTCCATGAACTCGACCAGAAGGTGCTGGTCGCTGGCCGGTTCGCCGCAGCGCTTGGTGGCCAGCAGGACGACGGGCAGGTTCTCCAGGCGGCGGCTCAGGAAGCCCAGCCACAGCAGTGACGGGCAGTCGACGTGCTGGACGCTGTCGACGGTCAGCAGGATCGGGGTGCGCCGCGCCGCCCGGCCCACGTTCGCGCACAGCTCCGCGAGGAGCGGGTAGTCGGGCTCGGTCCGGCCGTCGCCCTGAGGGGCGCCGTAGGCGGCGAAGGTGCGGTCCCAGCCGTGCGCGGTCTCCGGCAGCGTCCCGAGCAACTGGTGCACGACCCCGAGGGGGAAGCGCTGCTCGGCCGGGGAGGCGGTGGCGGAAAGGACGATCATGCCCTGGTCGCGGGCCGTCTCCTCGGCCCAGCGCAGCAGCGAGGTCTTACCGGTGCCGATGATGCCCTCCACCAGCGCGACGGCGCCCGCGCCCGCTCTCGCGGCGTCCAATATCTCGGTGATGGTCTTCGATTCCTCGCTCCTGCCGAACAGCTCCTTGGGCACCGCCCCACACCTCCCTGCCGAACAGTGGAATGACTCGGACAGGGTCGCCACTTCGGCAGGGGGAGGCCATGCGGAAAAGCTGTGGAGCCGGCGCCGTCAAGGCCCTTTTCAGGTCATGGCCCGAACCGTCGCCGTCATGCTGGAAATGCCTTCTTCAGACGACATGGAGACCGGTAGAAGTCCTCCACGCCGATCCCCCGAACACCGGTGAACGGCCCACACCTCCGAGGATCCCGACGCTAACACGGGGGCGGCGATATTTGTACAGCGGATCTCGCCGCACGGATTCCGAACGTATTCCTTCGGCCATTGCTTCGGTGGTCCCGTATTGAGGTGAATGGGGACCGCACGGGTACGGTCGGCACCGATGTGCGGCGGTGACCAGTGAACGGCCCGGAAAGCGGTTGCCGACGATCCGCGAGTTCACCACCGGCCAATTGGCGTGAATCTGATGGAGGGAGCGGTACCGCGTGTCCGCGATCAGCGAGGAGCTCCGCACCGAACAGTTCGTCATGTCCCTGCGCGGAGTCGTGCCGTACGTGTACGAGCAGGCGTGGCAGTCCGTCCTGGACGCCACTCCCCTGTCCCGCACCGCGCTCCACCGCGGGCCGGACGGCCTGCTGCGCCGCACGCTGCGGCCCGAGGCCCGCTTCCGGCTGCAGCTCGTGGACTGGCGGGCCACCCGGGCCGAGGTGCAGGACGCCCGGCTCGCCGAACGCCTGGCCGGGGAGTCCGCCGCCGGACTCCCCCTCGACCGGGCCCCGTTGATGTGCGCCACCCTCATCCGGCGTTCCGACCGCGACTGGACCTTCGCCTGGCGGTACGCCCGCGAGCTGATGGACCGGCGGGCGGGGCTCCGGATCCTCGAGGAGGCCGCGGACGCGTACGCGGTACTGCTGCGCGGCGGGACCCCGCGCCGCGCGGCCGCCGCCCGGGGACCGGTGACCCGATGACCGACGACACGTCCGTGCGGCTGTTCTGCCTCCCCTTCGAGGGCGCCTCGGCGGGCGTCTACCTGCCCTGGGCCGAGGCCCTCGGGACCTCGGTCGTCGTCACCCCCGTCGAACTGCCGGGACGCGGCCGCCATCCGCGCGGCCGCCCCTGCGGCCGGCTCGAACCCCTGCTCGCCGAGATCATCCCGTACGTGGCCCGCATGCGTGACCGCCCCTTCGCCCTCTACGGGCACGGCTTCGGCGCCCTCCTCGCGTACGAGATCGCCGCCCGCCTGGAGTGGGAGTACGACGCGGTGGCCGAGCGGCTGTACGTCTCCGGGGCCGGCGTCCCGTACCGTCCCGCGCCGGAACACGCCGTCTCCCAGCTGCCGGACGCCGAGCTGCTGCGCCGGCTCGCCCGACGGGGCCGGATCCCCCCGGGCGCCCTCGACCCGTCGCGGGCACCCCGGGTGCTGCCCGCGCTCCGCGCCGACCTCGCCGTCCTGGAGTCGTACCGGCGCGACCCCCGCCATGTCGTGCACTGCCCGGTCACGGCCATGGGCGGCAGCGAGGACCGGAGCGTCAGCGGGGCCGATCTGGCCGGGTGGCGCCGGTGCACCCGGCGGTCCCTGCGGATGGACACGGTCCCCGGCGACCACTACTTCCCGCTCACCGCCCGGTGGGAGCTGCTCGACACGTTCAGCCGGGACCTGATGCGCCCCCGGGTCCGTGCGTCGCGCGCTGCCGGCGGCGGCCGTCCCCGAGTATCGGCCGGTTCCCGCCCGTACGATCCGGCGGTCGGTCCCGGAACCGGCAACAAGAGTTGTCCGGTGTCCCCGGCGTCCCCATCCTGGCCGGCGGAGGTGACCGTATGACACCCACGCATGGCACCGGAGGCCTCGCCGGTGACGCCCTCGGCGCCACGGACAGAGCCGAGCACGAAGGCGGACACGGAGCCGAACCCGCGGGCGGACACGCAGGTGGAATCGCCGTCGGACACGCGGGCCAACCCGCAGGCGAGTACGAGGCGGAGGACCGGGCCGAGCACCCGGCCGAGCAGGAGGCCGCACTGCACGCCGGCTTCATGGCCGAGGCGGCCCACTGGCTGCACGGGCTGTTCGGCCCCGCGGACCGGGCCACGGCGGCCGTCCGCCGGATCCTCGACGTCGGCAGCGGCCCGGGCGTGGCCTCCCACGCCCTCGCCGAGGCCTTCCCCGAAGCCCGCGTGCTCGCCGTGGACCGGTCGGCCGCCCTGCTCGCCCGGGCCGAGGCCCGGGCCGCCGAGCACGGGCTGACCGACCGGATCACCACGCAACGGGCCGAACGGCCCGAGGAGTTCGCCCGGTCGGGTCCCGTCGACCTGATCTGGACCGGGAACGTCTGCCGCCACCTCGGCGACCAGGAGGCCGCCCTGCGGAGCCTGGCCTCCGCGCTGCGGCCCGGCGGGCTGCTCGCCGTCGCCGAGCGGGGTCTGCCGCCCCGCTTCCTGCCCCGGGACATCGGCATCGGCAGACCCGGACTCCAGGCGCGCCTCGACGCCGCCGTCGAGGAACAGGTCACCGCCCGGCGGTCCCGGCTCCCCGGCGCCACCTCCGTCGTCGAGGACTGGCCCTGTCTGCTGGCCTCGGCCGGGCTCGTGCCCGCCGGGACCCGTACGTTCCTCATCGAGTTCCCGGCCCCGCTCGACGTGCCGGTGCGCCGGCATCTCCACACCCGGCTGCACGGGCTGCTCGCCGACCTCGGTGAGCGCCTCGACCTGGTGGACCGGCTCACCGTGGAGCAACTCCTCGACGGGGACGCCTGCACCGGCGTCCTCTGGCGCCCCGACGCCTTCTATCTGACCGCCGTCACGGTGCACACCGCACGGCTGTGCAGGCCCTCTGCATCTGCCTGAATCCGGCCGGCGAATTTGTCACCTTGGCGAAAAGCGGATCCGAAAGGTAAAGACGAACGAATTAACTAAGGAGATTAGCAGTACCACGGTTCCGGTAATGCCCCCGAAGCGCGTCCCCTCACGCTCGGGGGCTTCGGCATGCCCAGAATCATCACCCCTCACCCGTTACATGTCACCCGCCACAGGTCACCCGTAGGGACTCCCCTCCGCAGATTCTTCGGTCAGCCCTACGGTCCCACCGTATTGAGGCCCTCGCCCCCGCACTCCTACGTTCCTCACCAGAACAGCCGCTTCGGAAAGGGACCGATCCGGACGGCACTCGGACGATGGACGGAGGACGCGTGAAGATACGGATTCTCGGCCCGCTGCACGCCGAGACGGACGGAGTTCCGGTCGTCCCGAGTGCGGCGAAGACGCGGCAGATTCTCGCGCTCCTCGCACTGCACCCCGGCCGGCCCGTCCCGGTGGCCACCCTCAAGGAGGAACTCTGGGGCCCGCTGCCGCCGTGCAGCGCGCACAGCACCCTCCAGACCTACATCCTGCGGCTGCGCCGGGCGCTGGCAGCCGCACTCGGCGGACCGTACGGGTCGGAAGGGGCCGCCGAGTCGACCGAGGCGACCGGGACGGCGACCGGGAGGACAGGTGCCACCGGGGCCGCGACCGGGAGGACCGGCGCCACCGGTCCGGCCCGGGCCCGGGCTCTGCTGGCCACCGGTCACGACGGCTACCTCCTGCGGATCGCCGAAGAGAACGTCGACGCCTTCGCCTTCCAGCGCGCCGCGCAGGCCGGACACACCGCCTTCGCCGACGGCGACAGCGCCCGTGCCGCCCGGTTGCTCCGCGAGGCCCTCGCCCTGTGGAAGGGACCGGCCCTGGTGGACGTACGGGCCGGGGCGGCGCTGCGGATCCACGCGGCGCGCCTGGAGGAGAGCCGGCTGCTCGCCACCGAACGCCGGCTCGATGCCGAACTGCGCCTCGGTCTGCACGGCGAACTCCTCGCCGAACTCGTCGAGCTGACCCGCCTCCACCCCGCCAACGAACGGCTGCACGCCCAGGCGATGGTGGCGTTCTACCGCGCGGGCCGGCAGTCCGAGGCCCTCCAGCTCTACCGCGGCCTCAGACGTCGGCTCGTCGAGGCGCTGGGGCTGGAGCCCGCCCCGCAACTCCAGCGGCTGCACCAGGCGATGCTCTCGGTCGATCCGCGCCTGGACACCCCGGCCCACGGCGGCAGGCCGACACCGACCTTCGACCTCTACGCGGCCTGACCCCTCCCCCTCCGGCTGCCCCCTCCCCTCCCGCTTCCCCTTTCGCACCCCCGGCACCCCGGCATCCCGCCCCAGCCGCACGAAACTCCCGAGAGAGGCGACACAGTGACGGACCAGCACCAGGACCCGGCGCCGGCCACGGCGCAGGACGAGGCCCGGAACCAGAACCGGGTACCCACCCTCTACGAATGGATCGGCGGCACCGAGGCGCTGGAGCGGCTCACCGAGGCGTTCTACGCCCGTGTCCGCAAGGACGAGCTCCTCGCCCCGCTCTTCGCCCACATGGACGACGACCACCCCCAGCACGTCGCGACCTTCCTCGGCGAGGTGCTCGGCGGGCCCACGCACTACACGGAGCAGCACGGCGGCTACCCCCACATGGTCTCCCGGCACCGGAACCGGGCCATCAAGCCCGAGCAGCGGGCCCGCTGGGTGGAGCTGATGCTGACGGCCATGGACGAGGTCGGACTGCCCGAGGACGCCGAGTTCCGCTCCGCGTTCGTCGGCTACATCGAGTTCGGCTCGCGCCGCGCGATGGCCAACTCCCAGCCGGACGTCGGCCCCGCCCGTCGTACCACCATCAAGAAGTGGGGCTGGGGCGAGGGCGTGCCCGGTGAGGAGTGATCCACTGTCCGCCCGCCGGACCCGGCGCTTCCCCTGGCCCCCTCCGCGTCCCGGTATCGGCAACAAATGTTGTCCGTCCGCGGAGCCCGGTTCCAGCATGGGCGTCACTGGTGATCACCACGATCCGGCGGACCGCCGAGGCCGGCAGACCGGCGCGCGCCCGCCCTGATCCGTATGCCCGAACCGTCAGAACGAGGAGTCCGCTCATGCGTTTGGCCACCCCCGGGGCTGTGCGACGCGTCCCCCCGCACCCCGTCGCCACCCCGTGCCCCACCACCGTCCCGCACCTCGCGCCGACCCCGTACCTCGCCGTCACGCAGCAGGGAGGCGGCCACCGATGAGCGTCCACACCGAACCGCAGGAAGCCGCTGCCCCGAAGGCCAACGGCAGGCTGCCGCTCGCCGTCTACCTTCTCGCGTTCAGCCTGTTCGCGATGGGCAGCGCCGAGTTCCTGCTCGCCGGCGTCCTCCCGGACATCGCCGACGACCTCGACATCTCGCTGTCCTCCGCCGGTGCCCTCATCTCGGCCTTCGCCATCGGCGTGGTGATCGGCGGCCCGCCGCTCGCGGTGCTGACCCTGCGCTGGCCCCGCCGTACGACCCTGGTGATCTCGCAGGCCGTGTTCGCCGCCGGGGTGGCCGTCGGTCTGCTGACCGACGACTTCACGGTGCTGCTCGTCACGCGCTTCCTGATCGGCCTGGCGTACGCCGGGTTCTGGGCGGTCGCCGCGGTCACCGCGATCTCCCTCGTCACCCCCGACCGCACCGCCCGGGCCTCCGGCGTGGTGGTCAGCGGTCTCAGCATCGCGATGGTCGCGGGCGGCCCGGCCGGCGCCTTCCTCAGCCACTTCACCGGCTGGCAGGGCGGCTTCTGGGCGGTGGTCGCCCTGACCGTGCTGAGCGCGGTCGCCACGATCGTCGCCGTGCCCGCCACCAAGGCGGCACAGGAGCCCAGTGTGAAGCGTGAGCTGCAGACGATGCGGCAGCCGCAGCTGTGGGTGGTGTACGCCGCGACCCTGCTCAGCACCGCCGCGTACATGATCTCGTACAACTACCTCGCGGCCTTCCTCACGGACGTCACCGGTGTGGACTCCGTGTGGGTGCCCGCCATCCTCGTCCTCTTCGGCATCGGGGCGTTCATCGGCCTCTCGATCGGCGGCCGGATCGCCGACGGGCGCCCTCACCACGCCCTGCTCATCGGGGCCGGCGGGATCCTCGTCTGCTCCGTGCTGCTCGCTCTCCTCGCCGACTACGCCGTGGCCGTCGTCCCCCTGGTCCTGCTCCTGGGCGTCGCGGGCTTCGTCCTCAACCCGGCTGTCTACGGGCGGGTGTTCACGGTGGCGTCGGGTGCTCCGACCCTCGCCGGTGCCACCGCCGTCTCCATGTTCCAGCTCGGCATCAGCGTGGTTCCCGTCCTCGCGGGCGTGGCGCTCGGCGCCGGTGCCGGTCTCACCTCGATCCCGTGGCTGGGCGCGGGACTCGCCGTCCTCACCATCCCGGTCGTCCTGGTCGAGCGCGCGATGGCCCGCAACCGGGCCGCCCGCGAGGCCGGGCCCGCGAACGCGTCGGCGGGGGCGGGAACACCCGCGAACGCGCAGGCGGTCGCGGACAACTGATTGACCGTCATGACACACCACCGGTAGCCGCGGAGAGCTCTCCCCCGGGACTCTCCGCCGGCTCCCCCACAGGGAGGACCCCATGGACAACGAGCTGGGCTACGAACTCGGCACCTGGGTCGTGTCACAGATCCAGAGCCCCGACCGCCCCACTCAGTCGACCTTCTCGCTGCTCGACAGGGAATGGGACCTGTTGCCCGAGGTGTTCCCGCCCTACACGGACCCCGGTCCGGGCCTGTTCGCCTCCTGGGTTCCGTACGAGCGGGGCACCCGCTTCCTGGAGCTGGGGTGCGGCGCCGGTGTCGCCGCCGTGCTCGCCGCGCAGCACGGGGCGGCGCGGGTGCTCGCCACCGACATCAACCCGGCCGCCGTGCGGAACGCCCGGCTCAACGCCGAGCGGCACGGAGTCTCGGACCGGTTCACCGCGCTGACCAGCGACCTCTTCGACGCCCTCGACCCCGCCGAGCAGCTCGACACGGTGTTCTGGAACACCCCGTTCATCGAGGCGCCCGCCGACCGCCCGTACGCCGGGCACATCGAGCGCGCGGTCTTCGACCCCGGGTACGGCCTGGTGAACCGGTTCTTCCGCGACGTGGTGCGCCATCTGGCCGCCGACGGTCGCATCTACCTGGGCACCAGCGAGGCCATGGGCAACCCGTTCAAGATGCTGCGCGCCGCCGACGAGGCCGGATTCGAGGGCAAGCGGCTCCGTACGGAGTCCGTCGAGCTGCCCGCCGCCGAGTTCGGCGACTCCCCCGTGGTCGAGGCGCACACCGACGAACGCGGCATCGTCCACATGGACTTCACCCTCTACGAGTTCCGGCGCCGCTGACCGTCCGGCGCGCCCTCCGCCCACCAAGGCCCCATACGCACCACACGCACCAGCAGTTCCGACGCCATCGACCCACCCACACCCATCGGGGCGACCTGACGGAGCCCCGGGAGATTGGACATTGATGAACGCCAACAGGAACGCAGACGTGGACGGCACCGGCTACGACACCGTCATCGCCGGAAACGGAGTCCTGGGACTGTCGCTCGCCTGGGTCCTGGCGCAACGCGGACAGCGCGTCGCCGTGCTCGGCCAGCCCCACCGACCGTGGGCCGGATCGGCCGCGGCCGGCGCCATGCTCGGCTGTTTCGGTGAGGTCACCACCTCCCTGCTGGCCACCGAGCACGGCCGCCACAAACTCGAACTCGGCATCAAGGCGACCGAGTTGTGGGGACCGTGGCTGGAGGAGCTGGAGGAGCAGACGGAGGGCACGCCGATCAGGACCGCCCAGGGCACCACCGTCGTCCTCAACACCATCGGCACCGCCGAGATCGACGACGCCAACTACAACGCCATCCGCGCCGAACTCACCCGCTACGAGGAACCGTTCGAGGACGTGGAGCCCGCCGACCTCGACTGGGTGGACGCCGAGCCCATCTCCCGCCCGCTGAAGGCCTTCCACATACCCGGCGAGCACGCGGTCGACGCCGCCTCCCTCCTGGAGAGGCTCGAATCGGCCGCCGTCCGGGCCGGTGCCACCCTCGTCCCCGAGTTCGCCACCCGGGTCGAGTACCGGGGCGAGCGGGTCACCGGAGTCGTGCTCTCCTCCGGCCGCACGATCGCCGCCGACCACATCACCCTGGCCGCCGGCGCCCGCACCCAGGAGCTGCTCGACAGCCTGCCCGTCGGCCCCCGCGTCCCCCGGCTGGTCAGCGGCTACGGAGTCTCCTCGCTGATCAAGACGCAGGACGGCACGAGTCCGGACAGCGTCATCCGTACCCCGAACCGCTCCTTCGCGTGCGGGCTGCACGTGGTGCCCCGCGGCGACGGCCACGTCTACGTCGGCGCCACCAACGTCATCGCCGTCGAACCGCGCGACACCGCCGAGATGCGCGACCTGGTCTTCCTGCTCCAGTGCGCCCACCGCCAGGTCCGCCGCAACCTCTGGAACAGCGAGGTCACCAAGGTCCAGGTCGGCAACCGGCCGGTCTCCATGGACGGCTTCCCGCTGCTCGGCGACGGCGGCATGCAGGGCCTGACGATCATGACCGGCACCTACCGCGACGGACTGCACCTGTCGCCGCTGCTCGCCCAGGACTTCGCCGCCCGCATCCTCGGCGAGGAGCGGACGGCCGACCTCGACCGGTTCGCGCCGCTGCGGCAGCCCTACCGGACCGGGACGCGCGAGGAGATCGTCGACCTCCTCATCGACCACCAGATGGGCATCGGGTACGAGCAGGACTGGACGATCCCCGTCGAGTGGCACCAGTGGATCGAGATGGACCTGCGCCCGGCCACCCTCGCCTGGGCCGACGAGCTCGACCCCGAGTTCACCCCGCCGGCCGAGCTGCTCTTCGCCTCCCGCTTCGACCCGGAGCTCGTCAGCCTGCTGCGCAAGTACTACGCGACCTGCCGCGAATACCGCTGACCCTCCGTCGCACCAGGCGCAGTACCGCCTCGCCCCGTCCCTCCCGCCCTCCCGAAAGGACACCCCATGGCCGTCGAGAACATCGACCCGCCCGGACTCACCAAGCCCTACGGCTGGCGGCAGCTGGCGGTCGGCACCGGAAGCCGCGTCATCTTCCTGAGCGGCCAGACCCCGCGTACCGCCGACGGCGAACCGGTCGGCATGGGCGACCTGGCGGCGCAGACCGAGCAGGTCTACCTCAACATCGCCACCGGTCTCGCCGCGGCCGGCGCCTCCTTCGACGACGTGGTGAAGCTGACCATCTACGCGGTGGACTGGTCCCTCGACAAGTGGGACGCGGTCACGGCGGGCGCCGAGCGCGCGGCCGCCAGGCTCGGGGCGGACGTCGTCCGGCCGACCACCCTGGTCGGGGTCGCCACCCTCGCCGAACCCGACTTCCTGATCGAGATCGAGGCCACGGCGATCGCCGAGTAGCCGCTCGCACGACCGCACCACGCACAGCAGGGGCGCGACGTGGCCGGGGGGGGACGGCCGGGGGTGGGTGGGGGGGGGGGGAAAGGACAATTGTCTTGTCGGAAGATCTTCTATC
>NZ_JBVHZJ010000002.1:215493-296574 GCF_055574655.1 Streptomyces sp. NPDC029956
GATAAAAACCGAGACCACGGACGTCCCCGATCAACCCCCCACAAAACCGCACCACCCACAGCAGGGCCCCGCCGGATCCGGCGGGGCCCTGCTGTGCGTGGTGCGGAGGTCAGGACGAGGCCCGCTGCTTGGCCAGCAGGTCCTCGATCACCGTCGCCACGGTCTCCGGCGCGGGCAGCGCCGGATGCCGGCTGGCCGTTCCCGTCGTCGGGTCGAACCCGTCGTGCCACTCCGGCTCGTTGACGAGCCCGCCGTCCTCCCGGATCCGCGCGATGTTCCGCTGCACGGCCGCCTTGTGCCACATCCTGGCGCCCATCACCGGGAAGTGGACCACCGGGTAGTCCACCGACAGCGCGACCGTGAGCAGCCGGTTCGGCGCGGCGCCCGCGGCGGCGGAGGCGAGCGTGTGGGCGGTGGCCGGCAGCACCGCGAGGATGTCGTGGTCGGCGGCGAGCCGGGAGGGCTTGTCGGTCGGCCAGTCCGCCGGGGATTCCCCGCTCACCACTCTTTCGGCGAAGAGCGCGACGCTCTCCGGGGAAATGAACGAGGTCGCCGTGTGGGTCAGCAGAACGGTGAACGTGCTGCCTTCGATCTGCCGCCGCATCGCCTCGACATACGCCGGAAGTCCGGTCACCGCGATGGATCCGGTGGCACCGATGAGTATGCGTTTCCCGGTCGATTCCGGGGAGCTTCGAATTCCCATGAGCCGATGATGTCGCCGCCGTCCCGCCGCAGGTCAAGGGGCACGACAGGGCACACCAGAGCGGGTCCAGTGCCGGTCCAGCGGCGGTCCAGCGGCACCGAAATCCTTCGGTCGTCCCTACGGTCCCACCGTATTGAGACCGTTTACCCCCACTGCCTAACGTCGCTTCTCGCAAGGGAATTCGAAAGCCCGGCAGGGCGACCGACGACCCGGGCACGGCATCCGAAAGCCCGGCAGGGCATCCGAGGAAAAGGGACGGACGACGATGGAGGATCTCTTCGCAAGGCTGCGCGGCGGTGCCGGACACCCCCGCCTGGACGAGGACCGGCTCCTCGAACTCAAGCCGCGGCCGGAGCACCGGCACGACCCCTTCCCGCTGACCGACATCCAGCAGGCGTATCTGATCGGCCGCCACAAGGGTCTCGAACTGGGCGGCATCTCCAGCCAGTACTACCTGGAGTTCGACTGTCCCGCCCTCGACACCGACCGGCTCAGCGAGGCCCTGCGCACCGTGATCGCCCGCCACGAGGCCCTGCGCACGGTGGCGGGGACCGACCAGACCCAGCGCGTCGTCCCCGTGGCCGAGGTGGGCCCGTACGACATCCTGGTCACGGACCTCCGCGGCCGGCCCGAGTCGGAGCGGACGGCGGAGCTGGAGCGCGTACGCGCCGAACTGACCGGCCAGGTACTGCCCCTGGACCGGACGCCGCTCCTCGATGTCCGGGCCACCCGGCTCGACGACGACCGGCTGCGCCTCCATGTCGCCGTGGACCTGCTGTTCCTCGACATGCGCGGGCTGTACCGGCTCATGGACGAGTGGCGCCGATGTCACGACGACCCGGCATGGCGGCCCGAGCCGCCGGAGCTGTCGTTCCGCGACTACGTCCTCGCGCGGGAGGAGCTGCGCGGGGACGCCCTGGGCCGGGAGTCGGCCGCCTACTGGGCGGACCGCCTCGACACCCTGCCGGGCGCGCCCGAACTGCCCCTGGCCGCCGCGCCGGAGCAGCTCGGCACCCCCCGCTTCGTACGGCACCGGGCACAGCTCTCCCCCGAACGCTGGGCGGCGCTGCGGGCGGCGGCCGAGCGGCACGGCCTCACCGCGTCCGGTGTGCTGCTCGCCGCCTATGCGGAGGTCCTTCGCACCTGGTCGCGGCGGCAGGAGTTCACCCTCACCGTCACCCAGTTCCACCGGCTCGGCCTGCACCCGCGGATCGAGGACGTCATCGGGAACTTCCTCGACCCGAGCCTGCTCGCCGTCGGCGGCCGCCCCGAGGAGAGCTTCGCCCAGCGGGCCCGCGGCCTGGAGCAGCGTCTCCTGGAGGACCTGGCGCACCCGCACGGCGGCATCCGGGTGCTGCGCGACCTGGCCCGCCGCCGGGACGACGGCCGGGCGGCCCTGCCCGTGGTCTTCTCCAGCACCCTCGGGGCGGCGGGGACCGGCGGGAGCGGGGCGCCCGACGCCGGCCGCCTGGAGTCCTTCGGACCCCTGGTCCACGACCACAGCCGCACGCCGCAGGTGTGGCTGGAGAACCAGATCCTGGAGCTCGACGGCCGCCTCTCGGTCAACTGGAACGCCGTCGAGGGCCTGTTCCCCGCCGGCACCCTCGAGGCCATGTTCGCGGCGTACTCGACGCTGCTCGACCGCCTCGTCGACGAGCCGAAGCTCTGGGACGCCACCCGCGGCATCGTGCCGCTGCCGGCCGCGGAGGCCGAGGAACGCGCCCTGGCCAACGCCACCACCCAGGACATCCCGGCCGCGCTCCTGCACGAACTGGTCGCCGAGGCCGCCCTGCGCACCCCCGAAGCGCCCGCCGTGATCACGCCCGGCACGGAGACCACGTACCGGCAGCTGACGGAGTCCGCCCACCGGATCGCCCACCGGCTGCTCCGCACCCCCGGCGCGGCCCCGAACGAGATCGTGGCCGTGTCGATGCGGCCCGGCGCCGCCCAGTACGCCGCGCTGCTCGGCGTCCTGCACACCGGTGCCGCGTACGTGGCCATCGACCCCGAACTGCCCGAGGAGCGGCGCCTGAAGCTGCTCGCCCGCTGCTCGGTACGGGCCGTGGTGACCGACCCCGAACTGCGCGAGTCGCTTCCCTGGCCGGACGGCGTGACCGTGCTGACCCCCGAGGACGCGGAGACCCTGGCCTGCCCCGAGTGGTCGCCGGGGCGCCGGCAGGGACCCGACGACCTCGCGTACGTCATCTTCACCTCGGGCTCCACCGGTGAGCCCAAGGGCGTGATGATCACCCATCGCAGCGCCGCCAACACCGTCCAGGACATCAACCGCCGCTTCGGCGTCGGCCCGGACGACCGCACCATGGCGCTCGCCCCCGCGGGCTTCGACCTGTCCGTGTACGACCTCTTCGGCGTCCTCGGCGCCGGCGGCACCGTCGTCGTCCCCGACCCCGCCCGCGGCAACGACCTCGCCCACTGGTCCCAGCTCGTCGGCCGCTACGGGGTGACCATCTGGAACAGCGTGCCCGCACCCATGCGGATGTGGATCGACTCCCTGGGCGACGGCGCGGTGCCGCGCGGCTGCCGGCTCCGCCTCGCCCTGCTCAGCGGCGACTGGATCCCCGTCGACCTGCCGGCCCGGATCCGCGAGAAGCTCCCCGCGATGCGGGTGATCAGCCTCGGCGGCGCCACGGAGGGCTCCATCTGGTCGATCCACCACCCCGTCGAGACCGTCCGGCCCGAGTGGTCGAGCATCCCGTACGGCAAGCCGCTCGCCAACCAGACCATGCACGTCCTCAACCAGTGGCAGGAGCCGTCGCCCGTCGGGGTCACCGGCGAGATCCACATCGGCGGCGTCGGTGTGGCCCGGGGCTACCTCGGCGACCCCGAGCGCACCGCCGGACGCTTCCCGGTCCACCCGGTCACCGGGGAGCGGATCTACCGGACCGGCGACCTCGGCCGCTACCTGCCCGGCGGCGACATCGAGATCCTCGGCCGCGAGGACTTCCAGGTGAAGATCAACGGCTACCGCGTCGAGCTCGGCGAGATCGAGGCCGCGCTGTTGCGCCGGCCCGACGTGCGGACCGCCATGGTCACCGCGCCCGCCCACGCCCGTACCGGACAGCGGCAGATCGCGGCGTACGTGGTGCCCGAGGCGGGCGCCACCCCGGACCCGGCCGAACTGCGGGAGGCGCTCGCCGCCGTACTGCCCGGCTACATGGTGCCCAGCCGCTTCCTCACGCTGGAGACCCTGCCGCTGACCACCAACGGGAAGATCGACCACAAGGCGCTGCCCACGCCGTGGAACGACGACGCCGAGACCACCGGCACCCGGGTCGCCCCGCGCAGCCGGGTCGAGGAGCGGCTCTTCGCGCTCTGGTCCCAGCAGCTCGGCCACGGCGACTTCGGCGTCGAGGAGGGCTTCTTCGACATCGGAGGCGACTCGCTGCACGCGGTCGGTCTGCTCACGGTGCTGCGCGCGGAGTTCGGCATCGAGGCGGACATGGAGCAGGAGATGGTCGAGGGCCTCTTCATGAACGCGTCGATCTCGTCCTTCGCCGAACTGATCGCCCCGCTGACGGACTCGGAGCACGCCGGCGAGTCCGACCGGTCCGACCGGCCAGGCCCGTCCGACCGGTCCGACGAGCCCCGGGGCCTCACCGAGTCCGAGGGGTCCGCGGCATGACCACGACGCCTTCCGCGACCCCGGACCCCGGCGTGGCCGCATGGGACCACGTCGTCGTCGGCGGCGGCTCCGCCGGCGCGCTCGTCGCCGCACGGCTGGCCGCCCGCGGCTCCGGCACCGTCCTGCTCCTGGAGGCCGGTCCCGACCAGCCGGTCCCCCGCGACCGTGCCCACCCGCTGGCCGACGCCGGCCGGCTCGTCCTCGCCGGGTTCAACTGGGACTACCGGGCCAACCTCCGCAGCAGCGGCCGTCTGGAGGACCTGCTCAAGGGCGGTGACGGCACCGGGACCCCGGCCCGCGCCCTCTGGGAACGCTTCCCCTACCAGCTCGGCAAGGTCGTCGGCGGCGGCTCCGCCGTCAACGGCGCCATCGCCCTCCGCGGGCTTCCCCGTGACTTCGCCGCCTGGGCGGCGCAGGGCAACCCCGACTGGTCCTGGGAGAAGGTGCTGCCCTTCTACCGGGCCATCGAGAGCGACGCCGACCACCCCGGCCACCCCCAGCACGGCGACGGCGGCCCCCTCCCGATCCGACGGACCCCGCGCGAGCGCGTCCACCCCCTGGACGCCGCCTTCTGGGAGGAGTGCAACCGCCAGGGCGTCACCGACCTCCCCGACCTCAACTCCGGTGAGGAGGCCGGAATCGGCCCGATCCCCGGCAACACGGTCGACGGCGAGCGCATCGACGCCGCCACCGCCTTCCTCGCCGACGCCCGCGACCTGCCCCAGCTCCACGTCCGTCCCGGCGTACGGGTCACCCGGGTGCTGTTCGACCCGAAGGACCGGAGCCGTGCCGTCGGCGTGGAGACCGAACGGGACGGGCGGCTGGACACCGTGCGGGCCCGGCACGTGATCCTCGCCGCCGGGGCCGTCGGCACCCCCGTGATCCTCCAGCGGTCCGGCGTCGGCGACGCGGCCCTGCTCGGGGCCCTCGGCATCGACCCGGTCGCCGACCTGCCCGGCGTGGGCCGCGACCTGGTGGACCACCCGTCCGTCGTCATCTGGTCCCGTCCCGCCGACGGCGTGTGTACGCCGGGCCTGCCCTGGCGCCAGGTGGCGGCCCGCATGAGCAGCGGCTTCGACGACGACGTCGACGTCCAGATGGGGCTCCTCAACAACGTGGAGAGCCACACCATCCCCGGCTTCGTCGACCGGCTCGGCTGGCCCCTGGTCGTCGGCATGTCCGTGATGCTGCTGCGCCCCCGTTCCCGCGGCCGGGTCTTCCTCGACAGCGCCGACCCGCTCGCCTCCCCCGTCATCGAACTCGGCCTCGGGACCGACCCCGAGGACGTCGAGCGCCTCTGTCACGGCGTCCGCAGGGCGTGGGGACTCCTCCGTTCCCCGGGCCTGTCCGCACGGCTGACGCGTACCCAGTTCTGGAGCGACCGCATGGTCGCCAACGACGGCGTGCTGCGCAGCGGGGTCCGGCACATCATGAACCCCGGCTGGCACGCGGCCGGTTCGTGCCGGATGGGCCCGGACTCCGACCCGTACGCCGTCGCCGACCAGGAGGGCCGGGTGCACGGCACCGAGAACCTGCGGATCGCCGACGCCTCGCTCTTTCCCGTCATCCCCAGCGCCCCCACCAATCTGACCACCCTGATGCTGGCCGAGAAGCTGGCCCGGAGCATGAAGGAATGACCGTGCACCCTGTCACGAGCCCTCCGGTGCGGCTCTACTGTTTCCCGCACGCCGGGGCGACCTCGCAGGTCTACCGCGGCTGGCAGACGCTCGGCGAGCCGCAGCTGCGGATCCGGGGCGTCGACGCGCCCGGGCGCGGCCCGCGGCGCCAGGAGCGCAAGGCGGTCAACTACCACGGACTGGTACGGGCCATGGCCGAGCAGGTGGTGACCGATCTGCTCGCCGAGCGCGAACGGGCCCCCGGGCTGCGCTGGGCGACGTTCGGACACAGCTTCGGCGCCACGATGAGCCTCGCGGTGGCCGAGCACGTCGCCCGGCAGACCGGTCTGGCGCCGGTGCGATCGGTGCTCTCGGGGGCCGTGCCGCCGGCGCTCCAACGGCCGGGGGCGCTGCTCGCCGCCGTCCCCGACGACGAGCTCCTCGCCCGTACGGCGGCCGACGGCGGGACTCCGCCCGCGGTGCTCGCCGAACCGACGATGAGCCGGATCCTCCTGCGGATGCTCCGCGAGGACGACTGCGTACGGGCGGAGTTCGCCCGGGAGGCGGCGGGCCTGCGGGTGGACTTCCCGCTCACCCTGATCGCCGCCCGCGAGGACGTGCACGCCCCGCCGGAGCGGGTGTGGCCGTGGTCGGCGCACAGCTCCGCCCAGGTCCACCGGGTGGAGATCGAGGGCGGCCACTTCGCCGCGGTCCGGCGCCCCGAGGAGACGCTGGCGATCATCGGCGACCACACCGACCCCGGGAAGGGCTGAGCCATGGCGCGGAGCACGAGCGGCCCGCGGTCGCGATACGGGCCGGAGCACGAACAGTTCCGGGAGACCTGCCGGGAGTTCCTCAGCCGCGAGGTCGTCCCGCACCACGCCCGCTGGGAGCGGGAGGGCATCGTCGACCGCTCGGTGTGGCGGGCGGCGGGGCGGGCGGGGCTCCTCGGTATCGGCGTCGACCCGGCGTACGGCGGAGGCGGCGAGCCGGACTACCGCTATCCGGCGGTGTTCCAGCGGGAGATCATGTGGGCCCGGGCGACCGCGCCCGGTTTCGTGGCGCACAACGACGTCATCGCCACGTACCTCGCCGAACGGACCACCGAGGACCAGCGCAAACGCTGGCTGCCCGGACTGTGCGCGGGCGAGCTGATCGCGGCCATCGCGATGAGCGAGCCGGACGCCGGCTCCAACGTCGCCGACATCCGAACGACCGCGGTACGGGACGGGGACTCGTACGTCCTCAACGGGCAGAAGACCTTCATCACCAACGGCGAGAACGCCGACGTCGTCGTGGTCGCCGCGAAGACCGCCCCCGACCGCGGCGCCCAGGGCATCAGCCTGCTGGTGGTGGAGCGCGGCACACCCGGCCTCACCCGCGGCCGGCGCATGGAGAAGCTCGGCTGGCACGCCAGCGACACCTGCGAGCTGTTCTTCGACGACTGCCGGGTGCCGGCCGAGAACCTGATCGGCAAGGAGAACGCCGGCCTCGCCTACATGATGGCCGGACTGCCCCGGGAGCGGCTCAGCATCGCGACCGTGGCGGTGGGAGCGGCGGAACGGATGATCGCCGACACGCTGGAGTACGCGAAGACCCGCGAGGCCTTCGGTCGGCCGATCGGCAATTTCCAGCACACCCGCTTCCAACTGGCCACGATGGACACGGAACTGACGATCGCCCAGGTCTTCCTGGACCACTGCGTCACGGAACTCGACGCGGGCCGCCTGTCGGTGACGGACGCCGCGAAGGTGAAGTGGTGGACGACCGAGCTCCAGGTGGACATCGCCAACCGCTGCCTCCAGATCCACGGCGGTTTCGGCTACCTCAAGGAGAGCGCGATCTCCCGCGAGTGGGCCAACAGCCGGGTGCAGACCATCTACGGCGGGACGACGGAGGTGATGAAGGAACTGATCGGCCGCTCGCTGGGCCTCTGACGCGAGCCCTGAGGCGTAGGACGTCCTCCACAGGACCGCCCCGTTCCACCGCGCGCACCACCCCCGACGCGCGAGGGACGGGGCGTCCCCGTGTCGGCCCCGGGGGACGGCGTCCGAGTCGGCCCCGGGGGCGCGCCCGTGTCGCCCCCGGGGGACGGCGTCCGAAAACAGCACCTCTCTTTGCAAATTCCGGAACAAGTGCATGTAATGACGGCGTGGAGCAGCCCTCGTCCATCGCCCAGGCCCTGTCCGCCGTCGGTCCCCGACTGAAGCGCTTGCGCACCGCCCGCGGTGTCACCCTCGCCGCCCTGTCGGAGGTCACCGGAATCTCCAAGAGCACCCTCTCGCGCCTGGAGGCCGGCCAGCGCCGCCCCAGCCTGGAACTGCTCCTGCCCATCGCCCAGGCGCACCAGGTCCCGATCGACGAACTGGTCGGCGCCCCCGACGTGGGCGACCCGAGGGTCCGGCTCAAGCCGCACGCGGTGAACGGCAACACGGTGCTGCCGCTGACCCGGCAGCCGGGCCCGCTGCAGAGCTACAAGATGGTCCTCCCGGCGAGCCGCGACACCCCGGAACTGTGCACCCACGAGGGATACGAGTGGCTGTACGTGCTCTCCGGCCGGCTCCGGCTCGTCCTCGCCGACCACGACATCGTCCTGGACCCGGGCGAGGTGGCCGAGTTCGACACCCGGCTGCCGCACTGGTTCGGCAGCACGGGACAGGGCTCGGTCGAAGTGCTCAGCCTCTTCGGACGCCAGGGCGAGCGCATGCACATCCGCGCCAGGCCGACAGGCCGAACGCCCGCCTCCGGCGACTGAGCCGGAGACGGGCGAGGAGGGGGAGGCGGCGCGGGGACAGACGCCGGATGGCCGGAGGATCAGGCGGCGGGAACGGGCGCCTCGGCCTCGGGAGAACGGCCCCCGGCGGTGTCGACGGAGGCCCGGTGAGCCCGAAGGTCCCGCTGGATCTCCTCGTCCACCAGGTCATGGTTGAGCGCGAAAGCGGCCGCGGCTCCCATGCCGGCCGCGGTGACGGCCTGGGCACGCGAGTCCACCACGTTGCCGACGGCCCACAGACCGGGCCGACTGGTGCGCCCGGCGCGGTCGGTGACCAGCCAGCCCTGCTCGTCACGGTCGCAGCCGAGCCCGTCGAAGGCGGAGTCGTTGGGGCTCATCTTCGGGAAGAGGAAGACACCGGCGCAGTCGACGGTGCGCCCGTCGGTGAGCTCGACGGCGTGCAGCCGCCCGTCCTTGCTGAGCAGGGTGGCCACGGAACCGTCGACCACCTGAACCCCGCGGGCGTCCATGAGCTCGCGCTCGTCCTCGCTCAGAGGCCGGTCGTGGGAGACGTACACGACGTCGTGCGACCACTGCCGCAGCAACAGCGCCTGTCCGGCGGAGGCCGGATGCACCCCGAGCACGACGATCCGCTCGTCACGCACCTCGTAACCGTGGCAGTAGGGGCAGAAGTGCACGTCCCCGCCCCACAGCGCCTGCACACCGGGGATCTCGGGCAGCTGGTCGCGCAGCCCGGTGGCGAGCACGACGTGCCGCGCGTCGAGCGACGCACCCCCGTCGAGCCGCACGACGAAGCCCCCCTCGTCACGCGCCTCGACCTGGTCGACGCGCCCCTCGATCCGCACGGCCCCGTAGCGCGCGATCTCGGCCCGCCCGGTCTCGAGCACGGTCAGCGGCGACACTCCGTCACGCGAGAGGAAGCTGTGCATATGAGCCGAAGGAGCGTTGCGGGGCTCCCCGGCATCGACCACGGCGACACTGCGCCGCGCCCGCGCGAGCACGAGCGCGGCATTGAGCCCACCCGCCCCGCCGCCTATGACGATCACGTCGTACGAGATTCGGACACTGCTTTCCTTGTGGGCGCCGGTCATGGCGATCACCTCCGCCGCCAGGGTGCGGCTCCACCCGAAACCAGAACAATCTTTGTTGCCATTTCCGGGACGCCCGGCGAGCGGCCCACCCGTACGCCCCCGGTGGTCCGCCGACGGCCGCGCGCGGGCCGGGCGGCCCGGTCGAGCGCTGTGATTCCCGAGTAGCGGCGGCTCTCCAGCGTCCGTGCTCCCCGAACCTTCCCGGAGGAGCACTCCGATGCACCTGCCACGATCGCCCCTGCGCAGATCCGCCGCCTGGGCGGCGGCCGCTCTCGCCGCCGCCGCCGTACTGACCGGCCCACCCGCCGTGGCGGCCGACGGCGCGCCGACCGCCACCGTGGACTCCGCCCTGCTGAACGCCGTCGACGAGGGCGGTGAGGCACAGTCCTTCGTCGTACTCAAGGACCGGGCCGACCTGTCCGGCGCCAGGAAGCAGCAGACGCACGCGGCGGGAGCCGAGGCGGCCCGGCACGCCCTCGCAGCCGCGCGCAACGTGCCGGGGACCCGGGGGCAGGGGCTGCAGGCCCGGGCACCGGAGGGCACCCGGGAACTGACCCGCGCCGAGTCGTCGGCCGAGTCCCTCCCCTACCCGGCGGGCACCCGCCGAGCGGCGTGGGGCAGGGGCCTGCTGCCCGAACCCGAACACTGAAGTCCCCGGGCCGCCACGCGTGTCAGGGCGGACGGGAGTGCGCCGACAGGGCCTAGCGGATGCTCTGCAGCAGGCTCCCCGTGGCGGTGACCGTCCAGAAGATCCACCCGTTGCGGTTGGGGTTGACGTGCGGGTTGACGGCCCGCACCACAGCCACCGCCGCCCCGCTGGGCGACTCGTACTCGCCTCGGCCGGGACCGGAGTGAACCGTCACGATGCGGGACGAGGGATCGTAGAAGGCCCGGGCGCTCTGCCCCTCATAGACCGCGTGGACCTCGATGCCCTGCTCGGTCCTGAGCTCCTGAACCTGCGCTCGGAGGAGCGTGGGGGTGGCTCCGTCCTCTGCGATCACCGCCTCGTCGTCCGGCAGTTCGTCGGTGTCCTGGTGAGTTGTTCGCCCGGTGTGAGCGGGGAGCTCCAGCATTCTGTTGAGGACGTCGACGAGCAGAGCCCTGCGCTCGGCAAGGAAGTCGGGGAACCGATCGAGAGACCGCAGCTCCGGATCGTCGGGGATCCACTGTTCGGCCAGCCGTTCGGTGGCGATGTCCTGCATGTACGCGGCGGGGAGCCTGGACGAGATCATCTTGTTGGTCCGACCGGTGACGAAGGCCAGGTTGGCCAGGCTGTTCCACTCCTCCTTCGCATACACCGGCTGCACCCGCGCACGCGGGAACACGTGATGGAACTCGATCTTCGCGCCGGTGTTCATCGGCTGGTCGCTGATCGTGATGTTGGTCGCCCAGTCCCGCGCCCCGCCTCGCAGCGCGGCGATGTAGAGCAACCTGAAGAAGGGATGAGTGGAGTACTTCTGCTCCAGGTCCCTGGGGTGGAGGGAGCTGTCGGCGGAGCGGGGTCCGGAGGCCCGGCGGATGAGTTCGACGAACAGGTCGTCTCCGCCCCGTGCCCGGATGAGCCTGTACTCCGCTTCCAGCTTCCCCTCGACCTGCAGCGAGTAGTGGCTGAACGCCATCGCCGTATAGACCCACCGGCGCAGCGACTCCGCCTCGCCCGGGCGCAGTGTGCCACCCCGTTCGTGCAGCAGGAGCGCCGGCACGATGGTGAGGTTGGGAGAAGAGAGGATCTCGGACCGCGGAATCGAGCAGTCCGCCCGCAGAAAGTCGATGGCCAGACGCAACGCCCCTTCGGTGGCCTGCCAGGCTTCCTTCAGTGCGGCTTCGTCGATCTCCGCCCCGATGAGCTTGATGTGGTGTGCGCCAGTCCCCGCGAGAAGGCTCATGAGGCGAAGTACGGCCTCCCTGTTCAGCGCGAAGTCGCTGTCCTGGAGCTCCTGGTGGAAGGCGTCCATGGTGTCCAGGCCGTCGGACCACCGTGCCGCGATGGCGCTGTACACGAGATCGCCCTTGGACAGCCGGCGACCGCCCTTGTTCAGGCGAGCGAAGAGCTCCGCGACCTCCTCGTAGTCGTCGGACTCATGGGTGATGACAGCGATCTGGTGGTGCCGGATGTTGTTCACCTTCTGCAGCCGCCGCGTCCAGGCGTCGAAATCCGGACTCTCGAACGACACACCGGCGTCGCGCAGAACCTGGTAGAACTGCACGTTCTCCTGGAGCAGCAGCGACACGGGAAACAGCAGGGGGTCCTTGCGCTGAACCGCGCTCGGATTGACGAACTCCTCTGTACGTACGTCGAAGCGCAGGTCGATGAGACGGCCGTCGGCCTTCGACGCAGGTCGGTACACCCATGCCAGGGAAGTCAGCCGCTGCTGGCCGTCCAGCAGATAGAGGGGCTGATGCTGCGATGTGGCGGTCTGGACGACGGCAGCCGTCTTGAAGGGAACGGTCAGGTTCGTCTTCCAGAGCAGCAGGGCGCCGACGGGGTATCCCCGGTAGAGCGAGTCGAAGAGGTCTCGAACGTCCGGCCGCATCCATACGAAGTCACGCTGGATGGAGGGGATCACGACCCTGCCGGTCAGCAGGTCCTCCACCTGAGAGATGATCTTCTCGTTCGCCAGCCCCATGTTCCCCCCAGCTCGTCGTCGGCCATGGGCATGCTACCGACCGTCAGTGACACAGCGTCAGGAACGCGGAAAGCGAAGAGATCCGACCCGCGACCGCGCCTGCTTCCCGCCCGACGGACGCACGTCCGAACGGGCGCGCGCTCGCCGAACTGCGGGCACCGCCATCGCCGGAGGAGAGCGAAGCGCAGGACTCCACGCTGCGGGTGCCCTTCAATGAGGGTCATGAAGAGCACACCGGGCTTCGACGAGGGCGACCTGCGCCGGTTGGCGGGACCACGCTCGTTCGAGCGGAGTCAGGACCACCTGTCCTCCGTCTCCGCGCTGGAGATCTCGGAAAGGACGATCACCGCGACCGTCGACGGCAGCGACGTCTACGAAGTGCTTCCTGGGGCAGCTCGACACCCGGCCCTTCGCCTGCCACATCGCCCTGGGCACGCGGGACACGTTCACCGCCTACACGACCACCCTGCGCGCCGACGAGAGACGCAAGCGCAAGCTGATGACCCTGCTCGACCAGCACGGGCTGTGACGCCCGTGCCTTCCTGCATGGCTCGATCGGAAGGAGGCCGAGCAGACGACAGAACCCGGGAAGCCCCAGCTCACGCGTCCTTCTTCACCGGCTCGAGGATCGCCACGCACGCCACGTGGTGCGTCCTCACAAACATGTAGGGCTACAAACGGCGCCCCGGAGATCAACAGCGCCTGCCCGAGCAGGTCGGTCACGACCTGCGTGTTCACGCCATGGCGGCGGTGCTTGTGCGAAATGCCGGCCCGACCCTCGCCCAGGCGGTCGCGCCCGGTCAGGGTCCCGTCGAGCAGGACGCACTCCGGTTCATGCTCGCGCGCGGTGCCGACCGAGATGCCGAAGTCCGGCTGCCATCTGGGCCCGGGGGTCGCGCTTGCGCAGGTACACCAGAGCGACGGGAGCGCATTGTTGCGGCAGGAGCCTGCAGCGGCGTCACGCTCGCCGACGAGATGAGCATCGTCCCCCGCTCCACCAACGCAGGGGACAGGGCGAGTGCGGCGGGAGAGCGGCCCAACGAGGCACCTGAGCTGAAGAGTTGAGACTGCGAACGTCTCTCTCAACGGCACAGGTGCCTCGTGCATTGCGTCCTTGGCGGCGACCGTATCGGCGGCCACTCCGAAAAGGGTCAATAGACCCATCGCAGCGACGTCATGCAGCCATGTGGACGACTGCAGCCGCGGCCCCGCCGCGCCCCCACCTCCGCGACACGGTGGGTTCCAGAATCGAGTGCCTGCGCCCTGGCTGACGAGGACCCGCTGTCACCTCGTTCGCGGCGATGGGCGCTACCAGATCCTGATCTTCGTGATCTTGTGGATGGGCTCGCCGGGGACGTTGCCGAAATGCCACTTGTCCACGGTCGCGCTGGTCGCCGGCGCGCCCAGCCTCGGCACGTACTCCAGCGTGACCTTGTTGTCTCCGGTCCAGATCCGGTCCACGCCGTAGATCGCCACGCTCTGCACGCCAGCGTTGGCGAAGCAGAGGGAGCCGCCCGCGTTGTGAAGCGACAGGAGACCCAATCCGTTGCAGTCGGTGCGGTTGATGGCGTACGCCGACGAAGCCGGCAGCACGACGGCCATGGCTCCGGCCGCCGCGACTATCGCGAGGCGTGTGATGAAGCGCTTCACTGGTGAGTTGTTCCTTCCATGGTGATGTGGTGCCGCCGAGGGCTACAGCGCACGGCGGCACCGCGGGGACGCACGCGCGTCCCATCAGAGCAACGGGGGAAAAGGCGCTCCCGTTCACCACTTCAGTGCCTTGCTTCGGAGGCGGTCGCGATCTCCCTCCACGTCTGTTGGCCCCTCACCCTCAGGCGCGTCTCCACGCTCCCGGCGGAACGCCGGGGCCGGCGCGCCCCACCGACCGGATGCCGCCGAGCCACTCCGTCGCGAGGGCCAGGAGCGTCACGGAGGTCCAATTCGGCAAGCCGTTCACGCGCCCGGTTCATGCGGGCAAGGCCGGCCACCGCCCTCGGGAAGACATCGGACGGAAGCATCCCGGGCGTCGTCAGGGCGTCCCGCGGCCAGCAGGGCGCCACCGGGGAACTGGGTCGGCTGGTGTCAGCGTGCCGCACATGCCGAGACCTGTGGGGCACGTCTCCGCCCACCGAGCTCTCGGTCCCGGCCTCCAAGGCGGAGCCGCCGGCCGTCAGTCGGTGGAGTCCAGGACTTCGTAGACATGCCTGATGTAGTCATGGGTGCGCTCCGAGCCGAGGATCCCGTCGCCCAGCCGGTTCATCGTGTACGAGAACGTGACGCGCCGGTCCAGGTCCATCATGACGATCGAACCGCCCCGGCCGACCCAGAAGCAGACCCTTCCGGTGGGCATGTGCGGCACCGTCCTCGCATCGGCGAGCGCGAAGCCGATGCCCCAGCGCACGGGAACACCCAGGAACAGGTCGACCCCGTCCGCCTGTACGTCGAGGACCTTCTCCACCGTCTCCTCGGAGAGGAGGCGGTGGCCGTTCACCTGGCCGCGTCGTGAGATCGCCGAGAGGGCGCGGGCCATGCCTCGTGCGTTGCCGTGTCCGTTGACGGCGCCGAGTTCGGCGCGCCGCCACTGCGGGGTGTCGACATGCTCGTCCCTGGCGGGACTTCCGAGCAGGGTCTTGGTGAAGATCCCCTCGGGATCGAGGCCGGCGGGTATCCCGGAGAGCTGCGACGGGGCCACCAGCTCGGCGATGCGCGACCAGTCGGCCTGCCGCGCACCGATCTGGACGTCGGCCCGCGACGGCTTGGCGATCTCCGTGTCGACGAACTCGGTCAGGGTACGGCCGCTGACCCGCCGGACGAGCTCTCCCACAAGCTGCCCCTGAGTCTGCACGTGATAGCCCGAGGCGCTGCCCGGCTCCCACCAGGGCGCCTGCGCGGCCAGCCGGGCGCTCGCGGTCGGCCAGTCGTACAGATCGTCCATGGTGAAGGGCTGCTGCCAGCCGGAGAGCCCCGAGGTGTGCGCCAGGACATGCCGCACCTCGATGTCCTGCTTGCCCTGAGCAGCGAATTCGGGCCAGTAGTGCGCGACCGGGCGGTGGAGGTCCAGTGCCCCCCGGTCCACGAGGACGAGGGCCGCCAGACTGCTCAGGGTCTTGGTGGTCGACCACAGGTTGACCACCGTGTCCCGGCGCCACGGAACGGTCCGCGCCTCATCGGCGTGCCCACCCCACAGATCGACTTCCATGACGCCGTCGACATCGACGGCGATCGACGCCCCCACCTCCTCTCCGGACTCCAGGTGCGCTGCCAGCGCTGCTCGGACCGGTTCGAACCGGGTGGTGCTCGTTCCTTCGACCTTGACCATGTCTCTTCTCCACTTCTGACGACGACCGTCCGATCGGTCAACGGAACGAATGCCCCGCTGGTTCACGCGTCAGCGCAGGTGAGGGGCATGTGCCTGGTGGAGGCCCTTGCGGCAGGAGGTCACGTTCAAGACGCCGAGTGGCGTCCTGCTAGTGTCCTGTCCGGTATGCGGGAAGCGGACGACGGGGTCCTCGCCGCTCCGATCACCTCGCCCCCCTCTCGGCGGTCAGGTCACCGCGACGGGAGTCGCGCGGACTCGGTTGTCGCCACAGCGGCAGCGGGTCGTCCACCCTTCCGAGGGTCATGGTCGTGTGTGCTTCCGATGGTGGCGCCGTCGAGCGGAGTTCTGGGTGGGTACGGTGACAGCTTCAGGGCAGGATCTCGACTTCGGGCTGCTGGGGCCGCTGGTGGTACGGCGGGCGGGCTCGGTCCTCGATCCGGGCCGGCGCAGGCAGCGCCTGCTGCTGGTCCGCCTGCTGCTCGCCGACGGCCGGGCGGTCGCCCCGGAGACGCTGTGCGAGGAACTGTGGCCGTACCAGCCGGGACGGACGCCGGGCGGAGCGATGGCCTCCCTGCACGCCCACGTCAGCAAGGTACGCGCGGTCCTGGAACCCCGGCACCTGCGCCGAAAGGGCGTCTGCGAGGTACTGGTCACCGAACCCCTGGGCTATGCCCTGCGGGTGCCGCCCGAGAGCCGTGACACCGTGCGCTTCGAGCGGGCCCTTGCCCAGGCGCACCGGTTCATGGACCAGGGCCGGCCCGAACGCGTCGTGGAGGAGAGCCGAAAGGCCCTGGGGATGTGGCGCGGCACCGCGTTCGCCGACGCCGCGCACCATCTGTTCGCCGTCAACGAGACAGCACGCCTGGAAGAACTGCGGCGGACCACCCGCGAGATCCGTACCACTGCCCTGCTCCTGCAAGGACGGATCAGCGAGGCCCTGGACGAGGCCCAGGAGATGACCGCAGAGCATCCCCTGCGGGAGACCGGCTGGGCCCTGCTGCTGCGCGCCCTGTATCTGGCCGGCCGGCACCCCGAAGCGCTTCAGCGCTATGCCGACCTGCGCCGGCACCTCGCCGACGAGCTCGGCCTCGAACCCGGCCCATCCCTACGCGCACTGCACCACGGCATCCTCCACCACGATCTGCCAGCCCTTCGCTCAGTCGATGAGCTGAACAGGTTCGGCGCGGCATCCGTCTCCGGCGGGGGTACAGGACACGGACGCGCTCCGCTCGGGCCGGCCACGTCCGGGGCGCCTGAGCAGGTCGAGGCGACCGCCCCCCTCGGCCAGGCAGACGACGAACAGGCCGACGCCGCCGGTCGGTCCGACGCGAGTCGCGGCCTGGGCGCGGCTCTCGAGGAAGTCGCGTCGCCGCCCCGGACGCGTCCAGCACAACTGCCGCGCGGCCTGGCGGTGTTCGCGGGGCGTGAGACGGAGGGCTCGTGGCTGTCGGCCGTGAGCGGTGCACCGGGCCGACCTGGAGCAACCGCTGCCTCCGCCGTCGTCATCAGCGGTGCTCCCGGTGTCGGCAAGACCACCTTCGCCGTCCACCACGCCCACCAGATCACCTCCTCCTTCCCGGACGGACAGCTCTTCGTCAACCTGTGCGGGTTCCACCCCCACGCACCCGCCGTCGAACCCGGTGACGCCCTGCACGGCTTCCTCACCGCCCTCGGCGTCCCCGCCCAGGACATCCCCGAGGACACGCCCGGCCGCAGCACCCTCTTCCGCAGCCTCCTCGTCGACCGGCGGATCCTCCTCGTCCTGGACAACGCCCGCGACGAACAGCAGGTCCGTCCCCTGCTGCCCGCCGGCGACGGTTGCCTCACCCTGATCACCAGCCGCAACCAGCTTCCCGGCCTGATCGCGTCGGAAGGCGCCAAACCCCTCACCCTCGCACTGCCCTCACAGGCGGAGGCCCATCAAGCCCTCGAGCGACGCCTGGGCACCGGACGACTGGCCGCCGAGCCCACCGCCGCGGCCGACATCATCCGCCTGTGCGGACGGCTTCCCCTGGCCATGGCGGTGGTCGCCGCCCGCGCCGAACTCGATCCCTCCTTCCCCCTTCACTCCATCGTCGACGACCTGCGGCACACCCACGGCCTGGACGCGTTCGCCGGCTTCGACTCCACCACCGACGTACGCGCCGTCTTCTCCTGGTCCTACCAGTCCCTTGACGAGCCCGCGGCCCGGCTTCTCCGTCTCCTGGCTCTGCACCCCGGCCCGCAGATCACCGCGCCCGCCGCCGCCAGTCTCGCGGGCCTCCCCCTCCCCCAGACCCGCCGCGCACTCGCCGGTCTGGCCGGCTCCTGTCTCGTGGAACAACCGCTGCCCGGCCGCTACGGCCTGCACGACCTCCTGCGCGGCTACGCCGCCGAACTCACCCACACCCACGACGACACCGGCGAACGCCGCGCCGCCACCCTCCGGGTCCTGGACCACTACATGTTCACCGCCCACGAGGCCAACCAGTTCCTCAAGCAGGACACACCGCCCGACCTCGACCTCGGTGCACCCGCCCCAGGCGTCACTCCGGAGGTCCTCACCACCGTCAAGCAGGCGACCCGATGGCTCGCCGCCGAGCACCGGGTGCTGACCGGCCTGCTCCACACCGCCGTCGGCCAGAAGCTGGACCACCACACCACCGGCCTCGCCTGGTCACTCAAGGAACATCTCAACCGTCAGGAGTTCTGGCCCGAGGCCATCACCGCGCTGACCCCTGCCCTCGAAGTGGCCCGACGCCAGAACAACCTTCTCGAAGAAGGCCGTTGCCTGCGCCACCTCGGCCACATCCACGGCTACCTCGGCCACCAGGAGCAAGCCCTTCACCACCTGCAACGCGCCACCTCGATCTTCGAGGAGCTCGACGCAACCGGTGAGCAGGCACGAGCCCACTACGTCACGGCGTGTGCGCTGTTCCTGTTCGGCCGGACCGAGGAGGCCGTGACGTTCTCCGAACGGGGACTGGAGCTGTCCCGGGCGACGGGTGAGGAGTTGTGGTTGGCGGAGTGTCTCGTCGAGCTGGCCTGGTTCCACTCCAACCTGGGGCAGCTCGACAAGAGCCTTGTGTACAACGAGGAGGGCATCGCCTTGTTCCAGCGCCTCGGCGCGCCGTGGCAGCTGGCCCAGGCGTGGGACATCCTGGGCCACAACCTCCGCATGCTCGGCCGTTACGAGGAATCGATGGCCACCTACCAGCGGGCGACGCGGGCGTTCGAGGAACTGGGCGACCACAGGAACGCCATCGGCACGCTGATGCGGCTCGGCGACACCCGGCTGGCCCGGGGCGACCGGGAAGGCGCGCGGGCTGACTGGGTCCAAGCCCTCCGAAGCGCCGACGAGCGAGCGATGTCCCACAGCGCCCAGCAGGTCCGTGACCGGCTCACCGCCCTGGACATGGACACGGGCCCCACGCCCCCCTTCCCGGAGAGGGCGGAGGGGAGCCATCGGCTGCCGGTCCCGAGGAACGGGGACCCTGTGCGTCAGGACTCCGAGTGGGACGGTTCGGCGGATGGCCACTCGTCCGCCATCCGCTGAGTTCCTGCCGGCCCAGGAGGTTTCTTCTGCGGTCCCGGACGGTCCGGGACCGCATACGGCTCCACACCTGAGTGCCGGCCGGTACGGCGGTCCCCCGCGTCGGGATCACCTGAGCCCCGGCCTTCATCGTTGCCGTGCTGCCGGGACAGCGCCCCGTCACCGTGCGACGGTGACGGGGCGCCTGCGGGTCGCCATCCGGCCGGTGTGAGGCCGCGGACTCCGCTCCTACTTGGCGAGGAAGGCGAGGAGGGCGTCGGTGACCTCCTGGGCGTGGGTCCACAGCAGGCCGTGCGGGGCGCCCTCGACGACGACGTAGTCGGCCTGCGGGAGCGCCTTGCGGAAGAGCTCGCCGGTGGCCTCGATGGGCAGGATGCGGTCGGCGGTGCCGTGCAGGATCAGTGCCGGCACGTCGATCTTCCGGATGTCGGCGCGGAAGTCGGTGGTCCACGTGGAGACGCAGGCCAGCGAGGCGTACCAGGAGGCGCCGGCGGCCACGTTCCAGCTGTTGCGGACGGCCTCCTCGCTGATCCGGGTGCCGAGGTTCTCGTCCAGGTTGTAGAAGTCCTGGTAGAACGCGCTGAAGTAGGCGTACCGGTCGTCGGTGACGGCCTGCTTGATGCCCTCGAAGACGCTCCCGTCGACGCCTTCGGGGTTGTCGTCGGTCTTGAGCAGGAACGGTTCCAGCGAGGCGAGGAAGGCAGCCTTGGCGACCCGGGCGGAGCCGTGGGTGCCGAGGTAGCGGCCGACTTCGCCGGTGCCCATGGAGAACCCGACGAGAACGGCGTCCTGGAGGTCGAGGGTCTCCATGACGGTGTTCAGGTCGGCGGCGAAGGTGTCGTAGTCATAGCCGGTGGTGGGCTGGCTGGAGCGGCCGAATCCGCGCCGGTCGTAGGTGATGACCCGGTAACCGGCCTTCAGCAGGGCCGCGGCCTGCTTCTCCCAGGAGTGGCCGTCGAGCGGGTAGCCGTGGATCAGCACGACCGGCCGTCCGGTGCCGTGGTCCTCGTAGTAGAGGTCGATGGTGGTGGAGTTCTCCTGGCCGACGGTGATGAACGGCATGGTGGTTTCTGCCTCTCGATGTGGGTTGTGGTGCGAGGTGGTGGCTCGGGGCCGGTCGGCGGTCCATACAAGCCCCGACCTGGGGTGTCCGGTGTCGGCGCCTCGTCACCGGGGAAACGGTGACGGGGCGAGCGCGGTTCACCGTCTGGCCGAAAAGGGACTACTGACGCGGCCGGAGGGCAAGGGGGTTCGGTGACCTCAAGGGCGCGGATCCACAGCAGACCGTGCGTGGCGTGCTCGGCCCGGGGAGGCGCCCGTCGGGGCGGCTCCCCTGCCTGGATCGACAGGTCCCGGTCAGCGGACCGTACGGGCCGCCTTCTCCACGATGCGGGCGACGGCGTCGGGACGCGAGACGGTCACCGCGTGCGAGGCGTCGATCTCAGTCGTGCGGGCGTGTGCCCTGGCCGACATGAAGCGCTGGGCCGCCACGGGGATGTTCCGGTCCCCGGTGGTGACCAGCGACCAGGAGGGAATCGTCTTCCAGGCGGCACGGGTGGAGTTCTCCTCCAGCGCGGCGGCGGCGATCGGACGCTGTCCGGTGGCCATGAGCCTCGCCTTGTCCGCAGGGACGTCCGCGGCGAACTGCTGGTGGAACTTGTCCGGCTTGATGAAGACGTCAGCTCCCGAGGCTCCGTCGGGAAGCGTGTAGTTCACCGGGGCGATGACCTGGCCAAGGGTGCTGCCGGGGAACTTGTTCGTCAGCCCCAGCGAGCTCTCGCCCGTGTCGGGCAGGAACGCGGCGATGTAGACGAGAGCCTTGACCTTTTCCTCCAGGCCCGTGGCGGCCTGGCTGATGACGGTGCCTCCGTAGGAATGGCCGACCAGGACCACCGGGCCGTCGATGTGCTCGACGACGCTGCGCAGGTAGGCGGCGTCGACGGCCGGTCCGCGCAGCGGGTTGGCGGCGGCCACCACCGGGTAGCCGGCCCGCTGCAGCCGCTCGACGACTCCGTCCCAGCTGGAGGCGTCGGCGAACGCCCCGTGCTCCAGCACGATCGTCGGCCGGACCGGCTGGCGGGGCGTGGCGCCGGCCGTGCCGGGCAGGGCGAGGGCCGTGACGGAGAGGCCCACGGCCGCGACACCGAGCAGGGTGACCAGTCGGGCGGGTCTGGTCGGTCGGGTGATGCGCATCTTCGATGTCCTTCTGTATAAGGGCTGTCGCCGTGATGGGGCGGGGTCGGCAAGGCGAACCCGGCTCCGACGAGAAACACGGCACAGCGTTAAGCCGTAGTCGATTGAGTTGCGTGCAATTGAAGTTGGCGTGAAGGCCCGTCCTGCCTGATCGGACGGTGGCGGCCCCGGAGCCTGTACGGCCCTGCCGCCCCGCCTGCTGCCGGCACAACGGCCGACAGGGTTGACGTCCTGTCAGGGCTTTCGTGCGCCCGGACGCCACTGCTTCCTACGAGCAGTCCCGCCCTGCGGTTCACCGACGAGCGGGCTCCGTACCCGTCCCGCCGCAGAAGGGCGTCGGCAATCGCGCGGTGCCGGTGCCGACAGGCGGGGAAGACCGGTGTGTCCTCGCACGACTACCTGTTCTCGGCGGACGCGCAGGAAGTCATCGACGCCGAACTCGTCGGCTCGCGACGCGAACGCCCTGATCCGGTCGTTCCCGTCGGGTCCGGGGGTCCTACGCGCCGTCGGCGCCGCGGAGCTCCCCCTGGCGGACACGAGGACGTGCCGGGAGCGGGCGGCATGGGTCGGCAAGCGGCACGACAAGGAGACGACAAGGTTTGGCGAAGGGGTCCCGCCGAGTGTTGAGCCACTCACCCGCGCAAGTGGGGGAGCACGCCACGGAACACTCGAACAGAATCGAGCACCACCCATGAACGGGACCATGGAGGCGGGGGCGGCCACCCTCGCCTCGACTCGGGCACATGCCCGTCACGTCGCCTCGGACACCGACTGCGACGCCTTCATACGGGACATCTACGAGCAGTACGGTCCTCTGCTCGTCCGGTACGCCGCGCGGCTGCTGGACGGCGACTGGCACAGGGCTGAGGACATCCTCCAGGAGACCGCGGCGCGTGCCTGGAAGCACGCCCGGCTCTTGAGCACCCGCGGCGAACACATCCGGCCGTGGCTGTTCACCGTGACCAGGAACCTGGTCATCGACCACCACCGGGCCCGGCAGGTCAGGCCGCTGGATCTGATGGCGGTCGAGGATCTGGACGCCTCTTGGGACAGCACGGAGTCCACGATCACCTCCCACGCGGTGCTGGAGGCGCTGCGGGAGCTGAAGGAACAGCACAGGACCGTCATCCGCCTCATGTACTCCCTGGAATGCAGCGTGGCACAGGCCGCCGAGCACCTCGGCATCCCGCCCGGCACAGTCAAGAGCCGTGCCTTCTACGCCGTGCGGGCGCTGCGCAAGTCCCTCGAGAAGCAGGGCGTACTCGGCGTGTAGTCACGGCACGGACCGGACGATGCCGGCCCGACCATCCACAGTCCGCGTCGCCGCGGGACGGGTCCTGCCGTCACCGTCCCGTCCGGTGCCGCTCCCCGGGCGGTTCCGCTCGACCCAGGGGTGACATTCCGAACGAATCATTACGCCCAGGTCGTTCGAACGGCTCCGGACAGAAGCAGTGCCTGACGAGTTCAGAGAGCCGGCTGCGGCAGGAACGGCACCGGGACAAGCCGTGTCCCGGCCCCGGACCGACCCCTGCCGCCACCTCTCCATGCCGAGTGGATGCCGGCCCCGGCCTTTCACCGCCACCGAGCTCCGCCTCGTCCGGGAAGGACCGCTCGGCCTCTTGGCGACAGCTCCTCGGTCGCCGTTCTCATCCGGAAGCCGACCCGTCCCCTGCGGACACCGCACGCCTCCGGTGGCACAGCAGTCGGCGATCACCCCCTCCGACAGAACGAGTCCCACCTCGTCAGGCTCTGGTCTCCGCCTGGAACATCCAGCTCTGCTTCTCCAGTTCGGCCGTCAGCCCGATGAGGAGATCCTGGCTCACAGCGTCCACCGGACCCGTCTCCTCGATCCGCTCCCGCACCCTCCCGATGACCGCGGAGAAGGCGTGTACCAGGGCGTCGACAGCGTCGCCGTCCCTCGTCCAGCCTGCCGGGAAGGCAGGCAAGCCGCTGGTCCCCGCGATGGTGACCGCCCGTCCGTCCGGACTCGCTCCCAGCGCAGCCGCGCGTTCGGCCACCGTGTCCGCGTGGTCGCGTGCGATCGCGGCGACCTCGTCAAGCTGGACGTGGACTGATCGAAAGCGGGGACCGTACAGGTTCCAGTGGGCCTGCTTGGCCACCAGAGACAGATCGAGCAGGTCGGCCAAGGTCGCCTGGAGGGCCGCGCCGGCGATCTCGCGGTCACCCTCCGACAGCGGGCTGTTGATCATGGTCATAGGTCTACGGTCCTTAGGAAGTGGCGTCGGCATCACGACAAGGAGGCCGACAGATTGCCGTCTGGATGAACCCCGGCCATCACACGCACCCGCTTGGAAGCGCCGACGGCCTCGGCGCTATGTACGACCGCAGATACCCAGGGGTTCAGCTTCTCCGGCATACGGCTGTGCACGCCGCACGACGCCCGGCCATCTCGGATGACTTCGGACCGAGGCCTTGCCTGCAGGTCAGGACCGGAGCAAAGCCGAATCATGGATCGTCTGGGCGGCAGCACGCATGGAGCGCCTCGACCCGCTGAACACACCGCCCCGGCTACCGACGGCCTCAGGCCCCTTCTCGGGCGCTGGAGCTCCTACGGCCCCTGCCGCCGCATACACCGGGCACCCCGCCTGGCGTCACGGAACGTCACTACCGAGACGAAGCTGGGGCATTGGCGGCCAACAGCTCGGCAGCCGATGCCCCAGCCACTTCAGGGTGCCTCCGACCACACATTTGAGGACCCACCCGGCGGTCGTCGCCAATCACGCATGACGACCCATCAGACATCACACCGTCCGTGCGTCAAACGTGCGTCACGTGCGTCAGATATGCGTCAAGGTATCGCCCGTAACGCACGTAACGCCCATAATGCACACCCGGAGAAACAGCAGCTCAGGCGTCTTTCTTCACCGGCTCCAGAATCGCCACGCACTCCACGTGGTGAGTCATCGGGAACAGGTCGAAGGCGCGCAGCGTGCGGACCTTGTAGCCGCGGTCCGCGAAGTAGGCCAGGTCTCGGGCCAGGGCTGCCGGGTCGCAGGCCACGTAGGCGATGCGGCGGGCGCCGAGGCCGGCGAGGTGGTGGACCGTCTGCTTGCCGGCGCCGGCGCGCGGGGGGTCCAGGACGATGAGGTCGACCTCCGTGATGCCCGTGCGCGGGAGGACCGACTCGACCTTGCCTTGTTCGATGCGGACGCGCGGGAAGGCGGCCAGGTTGTGGCGGGCGTCCTCGACGGCGCGCTTGCCGGACTCGATGCCGAGGACCGCGCCCTGGTCGCCGACGCGGTCGGCGATGGCGCCGGCGAAGAGGCCGACGCCGCAGTAGAGGTCGAGGGCCGTCTCGCCCTTGCGGGGGGTGAGGCCCTGCATGACGGCGAGCATGAGGGTCTGGGCGGCCTTCGGGTGGACCTGCCAGAAGCCGCCGTTGCCGACGCGGTAGGTGCGCTCGTCGGCGCGCTCGCGGACGAAGGCGCGGCCGTGGACGCGGTGGACCCCGCCGTCCTTCTCGTCGACGCGGAGGACGGAGACCGGCTTGTCCAGTTCGACCAGGGGGAGCCGGCCGCCGGGCTTCGGGGTGAGGATGACCTGGCGGTCACCCGAACCGGAGGCGGCGATGGCCTCGACCGAGGCCATGTTCGGCCAGTCCTGCTTCTCGATGCCCAGTTCCGAGACGCCCGGCGCCGCGATCATGCAGTGGTCGATCACCTCGACCTCGTGCGAGCGGTGCTTGCGCAGGCCCGCGTTGCCGTCCGCGTCGATCGCGTACTGGACGCGGGTCCGCCACTGCGGGACCTCGCCCTGCGGGAGCTTGTCGCCCTCGGCGGGCATGACCGTGCCGTCCCAGCCGGCCTCCTCGGGGGTCAGGCCGGCGAGCCGCAGGAGCTGCTCGGCGATGACCTCGCCCTTGAGGCGGCGCTGGGCGCCGGGCTTGGCGTGCTGCCAGTCGCAGCCGCCGCACTTGCCCGGGCCCGCGAAGGGGCAGGGGGCCTCGACGCGGTCCTTGGAGGGGTCGAGGATCGTGATCGCGTCCGCGCGCAGGAAGCGGGAGGTCTCCTCGCCCTCGGTGACGCGGGCGACGACCCGCTCGCCGGGCAGCGCGTGGCGGACGAAGAGGACACGGCCCGCCTCGGTGCGGGCGATGCAGTGGCCGCCGTGCGCGACCGGTCCGACCTCGACCTCGTACTCTTCCCCGACCAACGACGAAACAGGGGTGTTCTGCATGGTGGGGAAGCTCCAAGGGGACGCGATGGTGGGCTGCCGTTTGGACGGCAGCCCACCAGTCTAGTTGTTCTTTCTGCGATGTTCCCGGCGCCCGGTGTTCCGGCGCTGCGGTGTTCCCGGCGCTGCGGTCTTCCCGGCGCTGCAGAGTTCCCAGCGCCCCCGCGTTCCCGGCCCCCGGCGTTCCCGGCGGTGCTAGTGGTTCTTCCCCGCCGGTTCCTTGTGGCCCTTCTCCACGGGGCCGCGGCGGACCGAGCCCGGCGCGTTCCACTCCTGGCGCTTCCTCGCCCGCTTCTTCGCGACCTCGGAGGACTGGAGCTGGTACGGGACCGAGGTGACCATGACGCCCGGGGTGAAGAGGAGGCGGCCCTTGAGGCGCAGGGCGCTCTGGTTGTGGAGCAGGTGCTCGTACCAGTGGCCGACGACGTACTCCGGGATGTAGACGGAGACGGCGTCGCGCGGGCTCTCGCGGCGGATGTTCTTGACGTACTCGATCACCGGGCGGGTGATCTCGCGGTACGGCGAGTCGAGGATCTTGAGCGGGACGTTGATGCCGCGTCGATCCCACTCCTCCCTGAGCGCCTTCGTCTCGACGGGGTCGACGTTGACGGTCAGCGCCTCCAGCTCGTTCGCGTGCATGAGCTTGGCGTAGGCCAGGGCGCGGAGGGTGGGCTTGTGGAGCTTGGAGACGAGGACGATGGAGCGGACCCGGGAGGGGCGTACGTACTCGTCGGGGCGTTCCTCGGCGGCGGCGATCTCGGCGGCGACCGAGTCGTAGTGGCGGCGGATCGCGGACATCGTCCCGTAGAAGATCACCATGCCGAGCAGGGCGACCCAGGCGCCGTGGGTGAACTTGGTGGCGAGGACGACGACGAGGACGAGGCCGGTGAAGAAGGCGCCGAAGGCGTTGATCGCGCGCGAGCGGATCATGTGGCGGCGCTTGGCGGGGTCCCGCTCGGTCTTCAGGTGCCGGTTCCAGTGCCGGACCATGCCGATCTGGCTGAGGGTGAAGGAGACGAAGACGCCGACGATGTACAGCTGGATCAGCCGGGTCGAGTCGGCTCCGTAGACCCAGACGAGGAGGGCGGCGGCGCCGGCGAGGAGCACGATGCCGTTGGAGAAGGTGAGGCGGTCGCCGCGGGTGTGCAGCTGGCGCGGCAGGTAGCGGTCCTGGGCGAGGATCGAGCCGAGGAGCGGGAAACCGTTGTACGCGGTGTTGGCGGCGAGGAAGAGGACGAGCGCGGTGGCCGCGGCGAGGAGCACGAAGAAGAACGTTCCGTCGCCGAAGACGGCGGCCGCGACCTGGGAGATCACCGGGTCCTGGACGTAGCCCTCGCCGACCGGGACGCCGTTGACCAGCAGGTCCTCGGCGGGCTTCTCGGCCATCCGGACGTCGGTGGCCATGGCGAGGAAGATGATGCCGCAGAACATGGTGACGGCCAGGCCGCCCATGAGGGCGAGCGTGGTGGCGGCGTTCTTCGACTTCGGCTTGCGGAAGGCGGGGACACCGTTGGAGATCGCCTCGACACCGGTGAGCGCGGCACAGCCGGAGGAGAACGCGCGCAGCAGCAGGAAGACGAGTGCGAAGCCGGCCAGGCCCTGGTGCTCCGGCTTGATCTCGTAGTCGGCGGTGGGCGCCTTCATGGTCTCGTCGAGAACGATTCCCTTGTACGCGCCCCAGGCGATCATGATGAAGACGCCGGCGACGAAGACGTACGTCGGGATCGCGAAGAGCGAGCCCGACTCCTTCACTCCGCGCAGGTTCATCACGGTGAGCAGCACGATCACGCCGACCGCGCAGGCCACCTTGTGCTCGACGACGAAGGGGATCGCCGAGCCGAGGTTCTCGATGCCCGAGGAGATCGACACGGCGACGGTCAGGACGTAGTCGACGAGCAGGGCGCTCGCGACGGTCAGTCCGGCCTTCGGCCCGAGGTTGGTGTTGGCGACCTCGTAGTCGCCGCCGCCGCTCGGGTACGCGTGGACGTTCTGCCGGTACGAGGCGACGACCGTGAACATCAGGACGACGACCGCGAGCGCGATCCACGGGCTGAAGTGGTAGGCCGACAGACCGGCCACGGAAAGAACGAGCAGCACCTCGCCCGGTGCGTACGCCACCGAGGACAGCGGGTCGGAGGCGAAGACGGGGAGCGCGATGCGCTTGGAGAGGAGAGTCTCTCCGAGCTTGTCGCTGCGCAGGGCCCGCCCGATCAGGATCCGTTTGGGAAGGTCGGTCAGTTTGGACACGGAGAGGATCGTAAGCGTTCGAAAACAGCCACGCGCACCGGCACCCCCGATCGGCACCGAATCTCCCTCAGTACCACCTCGGATGCGGTCCCCGCCAGCGTTGCCGCTTAAGCTCGGACCGGGTGACCCGGCAGGGTGTTGCCCGCCGCGACCCGGGCGCATCGGGTGAGGAAAGTTGTGAGCAGGGTGTTTTCGCAGGTCAGTAAGACGATCAGGAGTGCGGGGTAAGGGGACGTGCACATCGTCATCATGGGCTGCGGGCGAGTGGGAGCCGCTCTCGCGCAGACCCTGGAGCAGCAGGGGCACACCGTCGCGGTCGTGGACCAGGACCCGACGGCTTTCCGTCGTCTGGGGTCGGGTTTCGGCGGTCGGCGCGTCACGGGGGTGGGCTTCGACCAGGACACACTGCGTGAGGCCGGCATCGAGGACGCGGGGGCCTTCGCCGCGGTGAGCAGCGGCGACAACTCGAACATCATCGCGGCGCGGGTCGCCCGCGAGATGTTCGGCATCGAGAACGTGGCGGCGCGGATCTACGACCCGCGCCGCGCCGAGGTCTACCAGCGCCTCGGCATCCCGACGGTCGCGACGGTCCGCTGGACCGCCGACCAGATGCTGCGGCGGCTGCTGCCCTCGGGCGCGGAGCCGCTGTGGCGGGACCCGAGCGGGGGCGTCCAGCTCGCTGAGGTGCACACGTCCCCGGCCTGGATCGGCCACAAGGTGAGCCGGCTCCAGGAGGAGACCGGCGTGCGCGTCGCCTTCCTCACCCGGCTGGGCGAAGCGATTCTGCCGACCTCGCAGACGGTGCTCCAGGAAGGCGATCTGGTGCACGTGATGATGCGTACGGACGAGATCGCGAAGGTCGAGGAGGCCTTCGCCGAGGGTCCCGAGGAGGGCGGTCACTGATGCGTGTCGCTATTGCGGGCGCGGGTGCGGTGGGCCGTTCCATCGCGGGCGAGCTCCTGGAGAACGGTCACGAGGTCCTGCTCGTCGACAAGGCGCCGACCGCCATCTCGGTGGAGCGGGTGCCGCAGGCGGAGTGGCTGCTCGCCGACGCCTGTGAGATCACCTCGCTCGACGAGGCGGCGCTCCAGCGCTGCAACGTGGTGATCGCGGCCACCGGCGACGACAAGGTGAACCTGGTCGTCTCGCTGCTCGCCAAGACCGAGTACGGCGTGCCGCGGGTCGTCGCCCGGGTGAACAACCCGAAGAACGAGTGGCTGTTCAACGAGGCCTGGGGCGTGGACGTGGCCGTCTCGACCCCGCGTCTCATGTCGGCCCTGGTGGAGGAGGCGGTGAGCGTCGGCGACCTCGTCCGGCTGCTGCGCTTCAGCCACGGCGACGCGAACCTGGTCGAGCTGACGCTGCCGCCGGAGTCGGCGGTCGCCGGCACCGCGGTCGGGGACGTGGCCTGGCCGCAGGACACCTCGCTGGTGACGATCATCCGCGGTTCGCGGGTGCTCACGCCGAGCGCCGAGGAGACCCTGGAGGCCGGTGACGAGCTGCTGTTCGTGGCCGCGCAGGCCCGCGAGGAGCAGCTGGAGGACCTGCTGCAGGTCCGCCGCGAGCCGACGGAGTCCTGAGCACGGTCGTACGGGGCCTGAGTCCCGGTGGTCGTACGGGGCCTGAGCGCCGGTCGTACGAAGGCCTGAGTCCCGGTCGTACGGGAGCTTGAGCACCGGGTGTACGAGGAAGGGCCCCGGACCTGTTCGTCAGGTCCGGGGCCCTTCCTCGTGCCGTCTCAGGCCTCCGGGTGGCTCTGCGCAGCGGCGGCGGCCGCCTTGCGCTCCTTCTCGGCGAGCTCCTCGGCCTCCATCTCGGCGAAGACGTCGATCGGCGGCGGAGCCTTCGCGAGGAACACCCAGGTGAGGTAGACCGCGAGCAGGAACGGCGGGATCTTCAGCGCCACGAGCACCCAGCCGAACTTGGTGGTGTCGGCCCACCAGTACATCGGGAAGAGGATCGCGCACTTGCCGAGCAGGATCAGGCCCCAGGCCCAGCTCGCCTTCGTGTACGCCTTCTTCCGGCCCGGGTTACGGGTCCGCCAGGAGAGGTTCTCCTTGAAGACCGGGCCCAGGATGAGGCCGATCAACGGGACCCCGGCGATCGCGGTGATGATGTACGCGAGGGCGAGGCCCAGGGTGTACAGCATGCCCGGCAGGTAGAAGTCCTTGGCGTTGCCCGTCATCATCGCGAAGACGACACCGAAGGCGACGCCGAAGACGCCGCTGAACGCGTGCTTGACGGTGTCCCGCCGGATGAGCCGGACGGCGACCAGGACCAGCGAGACCGCGAGGGCGGCGATCGCCGAGATCTGCAGGTTCTTGTTGATCGTGAAGATCGTGACGAACAACAGGCCCGGCACGACCGTCTCGACCATGCCCCGAAGGCCGCCGAAGGCCTCGAACAGCGCGGCCTCGGTGACCTCCTTCGATGCCTGGGCGTCCTGGTCCGTGGTGGTCGGCTTGTCGAGGGACGTCACCGGCTACTCCTGTCCGAGCGGTCGGAGCTCGTATTTGGGGTTGAAGAGGACCCGCCGGCCGTGGCTCATGGAGATCCGGCCGGAGGCGATCAGCTTGCGGCCCGGCTCGATGCCCACGATGGAGCGCCGGCCGAGCCACACGACGTCGAGCGGTGCCGTGCCGTCGAAGAGCTCGGCCTCCAGCGCGGGGACACCGGCCCGGGGACGCAGCGTGACCGTGCGCAAGGTACCAGTCACCTTGACTATCTGGCGGTCGGAGCAGTCGCAGATACGCGTGCACCCCGACGCCTCGGCGTCCTCCTGGAGCTCCTCCGACTCCAGGTCCTCCGGGGAGGAGGAGAGCCGGTCGAGCATCCGGCGGAACCTACCGGCCGGCTTCTCTGTACGTGGTGCAGCACTCATACAGAAAGCGTACCGGCCACCGCCGTGGCCGGGACCTGCCTCCGAACGGCCGCTGGTTCAGCGTTCGAAGCGGTACCCCATGCCCGGTTCGGTGACGAAGTGCCGCGGGTGCGAGGGATCGCCCTCCAGCTTGCGGCGGAGCTGCGCCATGTAGACCCGGAGGTAGTTGGTCTCCGTGCCGTACGAGGGTCCCCAGACCTCCTGGAGCAGCTGCTTCTGGCTGACCAGGCGGCCGCTGTTGCGGACCAGGACTTCGAGCAGGTGCCACTCGGTGGGGGTGAGCCGGACGTCCCGGCCGTCGCGGTGGACCTTCTTCGCCGCGAGGTCGACGGTGAACCCCTCGGTCTCGACGACCACGACCCCGTCCTCGGCGCCGCCGACCGGTTCGGCGCGGCGGACGGCGGCGCGCAGCCGGGCGAGCAGCTCGTCCATGCCGAAGGGCTTGGTGACGTAGTCGTCGGCGCCCGCGTCGAGCGCCTCGACCTTCTCGTCGGAGGTCTGCCGGGCCGAGAGGACCAGGATCGGCACCCGGGTCCAGCCGCGCAGGCCCTTGATGACCTCGACGCCGTCCATGTCGGGGAGCCCGAGGTCGAGCACGACGACGTCGGGGTGGCGTTCGGCGGCGAGCCGGAGGGCGGTGGCACCGTCAGGCGCGGCGTCGACCTCGTACTTCCGCGCCTTGAGGTTGATCACCAGGGCGCGGACGATCTGCGGCTCGTCGTCGACCACGAGAACCCGGGTCATGGAGGGGGACCTTCCTTCTTCGGTCGCCCGTGCGGGCGGGAGCAAGACAGTACGGGAGCGGGAGGGGATGGCGCGCGGGGTACGGGACACGGGGCACCGGAACGGACGGGGCGCGCTGCGGGGCGGCCGGCTCAGGTCACGGCGTGCGCCGGGAGGTCGGGGGCGGGCGCCGGCGGTCCGCCCCGCGCGGCCTTGAGGGTGAGCACCATCGTCAGGCCGCCGCCCGGGGTGTCCTCGGCGCCGAGCGTCCCGCCCATGGCCTCGACGAAGCCGCGGGCGACCGCGAGGCCCAAGCCGACGCCGGAGCCGCGCGGGGCGTCGCCGAAGCGCTGGAAGGGCTCGAAGATGCCGTCCTTGGCCTCGTCGGGGACGCCGGGGCCGCGGTCCACGACCCGGAGCTCGACGCGGTCGCCGAGGGTGCTGGCGGCGACGGCCACGGGCATGCCCTCGGGGCTGTACTTGACGGCGTTCTCGACGATGTTGGCGACGGCCCGCTCCAGGAGGCCCTTGTCGACGTCGACCATGGGCAGCGTCTCGGGGATGTCGAGCTCGGCGCTGCCGTCGGGCACTCCCCCGAGGGCCATCGGAACGACCTCGTCGAGGTCGACCGTACGGATCAGCGGGGTGACGGTGCCGGTCTGGAGGCGCGACATGTCGAGGAGGTTGCCCACCAGGTGGTCGAGGCGGTCGGCGCCGGCCTCGATGCCCTCCAGGAGTTCGGCGCGGTCCTGCTCGGACCATTCGACGTCGTCGGAGCGGAGGGAGGAGACGGAGGCCTTGATGCCGGCGAGCGGGGTCCGCAGGTCGTGGCTGACGGCGGCGAGCAGGGAGGTGCGGATCTTGTTGCCCTCGGCCTGCTTGCGGGCCTCCTCCGCCTCGCCCACCAGCCGCTGGCGGTCGAGGACGACCGCGGCCTGGGCGGCGAAGGCACCGAGGACGCGCCGGTCCTCGGCGGGCAGCACCCGGCCGGACAGGGCGAGGGCCAGATGGTCGCCGACGGGCATGTCCACGTCCGCGTCCTCGGGCCGGGCCGCCGGGTGGGGACCGACGCTCGCGGCCCGGGTCCAGGGCTCGACGTCGTCCATCCGTTCCAGGAGGGCGACGGACTCCATGGAGAAGGTCTCGCGGACCCGTTCGAGGAGGGCGTCGAGGCTCGTCTCGCCGCGCAGGACGCTGCCGGCGAGGTAGGAGAGGACCTCGGACTCGGCGCGCAGCCGGGCGGCCTGGTGGGTGCGCCGGGCGGCCAGGTCGACCACGGAGGCGACCGACATGGCGACGCCGAGGAAGACGGCGATCGCCACGATGTTCTTGGGGTCGGCGACGGTGAGCCGGTGGACGGGCGGGGTGAAGAACCAGTTGAGGAGGAGGGAGCCGGCCGCGGCGGAGGCGAGCGCCGGCAGGAATCCGCCGAGCAGGGCCGCCGCGACGGTGAGGGCCAGGAAGAGCAGCATGTCGTTGGCGAGACCGAGGTCGGCGTCGACATGGGTGAGGAGCAGGGCGAGGAGGACGGGTCCGGCGACGCCGACCAGCCAGCCGCCGATGATCCGGGAGCGGCCGAGGCGGGCGCCGCGGGCGACCGGGAGGCCGCGGCCCTTGGCGACCTCGCCGTGGGTGACGATGTGGACGTCGAGGTCGGGCCCGGATTCACGGGCCACGGTCTGGCCGACGCCGGGTCCGAACACGTACTGCCAGGTGCGGCGGCGGCTAGATCCGAGGACGATCTGGGTGGCGTTGACCCCGCGGGCGAACTCCAGGAGCGCGGAGGGGATGTCGTCGCCGATGACGTGGTGGAACGTTCCGCCCAGGTCCTCGACGAGGGTTCGCTGGACGGCCAGCTCCTTGGGCGAGGCGGCGGTGAGGCCGTCGCTGCGGGCGATGTAGACGGCGAGGACCTCGCCTCCCGCGCCCTTCTCGGCAAGTCGGGTGGCGCGCCGTATGAGGGTGCGGCCCTCGGGACCGCCGGTCAGGCCGACGACGATGCGCTCTCGGGCCTGCCAGGTGGAGCGGATGTTGTGCTCGCCGCGGTACTGCTGGAGGTACTCGTCGACCCGGTCGGCCGTCCAGAGCAGGGCCAGCTCGCGCAGGGCGGTGAGGTTGCCGGGGCGGAAGTAGTTGGAGAGGGCCGCGTCGACCTTGTCCGAGGTGTAGACGTTGCCGTGGGCCATCCGTCGGCGCAGGGCCTCCGGGGACATGTCGACCAGCTCGATCTGGTCGGCCCGGCGTACCACCTCGTCGGGGACGGTCTCCCGCTGCCGTACGCCGGTGATCGCCTCGACCACGTCGCCCAGCGACTCCAGGTGCTGGATGTTGACGGTCGATATGACGTCGATGCCGGCCGCGAGCAGCTCGGCGACGTCCTGCCACCGCTTGGGGTTGCGGGAGCCCGGCACGTTCGTGTGGGCGAGCTCGTCGACGAGTGCGACCGCGGGACGCCGCTCCAGGACGGCGTCGATGTCCATCTCGGTGAAGGCGGTCCCCCGGTAGTCCAGGGTGCGGCGCGGCACCTGCTCCAGGCCGTGCAGCATGACCTCGGTGCGCGGCCGTCCGTGGTGTTCCACGAAGGCCACGACGCAGTCCGTGCCGCGCTCCACCCGCCGGTGCCCCTCGGAGAGCATCGCGTAGGTCTTGCCGACGCCCGGCGCAGCGCCGAGGTAGATCCGAAGCTTGCCGCGTCCCATGGGACGACCATACGTCCAGCCAATCGGACATTCCGTACGCGGAGAGCGGGGCCCCGCGGTCTTGACGTGTTTCTGATGTCGGGACCGCGGCCGCCTCCGCGGTGGGGACCGGCCGCGCCGCGTCAGTGCTCGACGATCTCGCCGTCGCCGAGTTCGAGAACCCGGTCGGCCAGGCCGAGGAGCTGCGGGTCGTGGGTGGCGACCAGGGCCGTGCAGCCCTCGCTGCGCACCACCGCGCGCAGCAGCTGCATGACGGCGAGGCCGGTCTCCTGGTCCAGCTGGCCCGTCGGCTCGTCGGCTATGAGCAGCGCCGGCTTGTTGGCGAGGGCGCGGGCGATGGCGACGCGCTGCTGCTGCCCGCCGGAGAGCTCGCCGGGCCGCTGGTTGGCGTGGTCGGCGAGGCCCACCAGGCCGAGGAGCAGGGCCACCCGCTCCTCGCGCTCCTTCGGGTCGGCCTTGCGCAGCCGCATGGGCACGCCGACGTTCTCGGCGGCGGAGAGGATCGGGAGGAGTCCGAAGGACTGGAAGATGAAGCCGATCCGGTCGCGGCGCAGCTCCAGGAGCCCGTTCTCACCGAGGGTGGCGAGGTCGACGCCGTCGATGACGATCGAGCCGCCGTCCGCGCTGTCGAGGCCGCCGACCAGGTTGAGCAGCGTCGTCTTGCCGGAGCCGGAGCGGCCCTTGAGCGCGACGAGCTCGCCGCGCGGGATGTCGAAGGAGACCCCGCGCAGGGCGTGGACGGCCGCTTCCCCGGTGCCGTACGAACGGCGCAGGTTCTCCACACGGACCATCGGCAGGCCGGCCGGGTCCTCGGCGACGGCCGTCGCGGACCGCGTGCTGCTCTCGCTCACCCTGTGCTCCCCCTCCTCGAACATGTGCCCGCCAGTATGGTCCGCGGCCGGGTCCCAGGGCCAGAGCCCGCGGGCGGAACCTGTGGAAAACGACCGATGGGCCGCTTCCCGTACGTGTCGTACGGAAAGCGGCCCATCGGCCCAGGCGCGTACACGGCGGCCCCGAAGGCCCACCGAACACCGGTCACCAGTCACCGAACCTCGGTCACCAGTCACCAGTCACCGAACCTCGGTCACCGGCCACCGGCCGCCGATCACGGGCCGCCGGCCACCGGTCCGAGCGCGGACTAGCGGATCTCGGAGATCTCCGGACCGCGCTGGAGCTGGCCCATGCCGCCGGAGAAGCGGGAGTTCTCCTGCTCCTCCTGCTGCACGCCGTCCGGCACCATCTGCGCGTCGTTCGGCAGCTTGAGGACGATCGGGTCGCGCGGGGCCATCGGGCCGTCGCCGCGGACGACCACGGTGTCCCGGACGATCTGCTCCAGGAGGCCGGCCGCCTCGGGCTGGACCGCACCCTGCCCGGAGATCACTCCGCGCAGGAACCAGCGGGGTCCGTCGACACCCACGAAGCGGACCAGCTGCACACCGCGGTTGCCGTCCGGCAGCTGTACGGGGACCTGCGCGCGCAGCTCCCAGCCCAGCGGGCCCTCGACCTCGTCGATGACCCCGCCCTGCTGGACGATGCCCGTGGCGATCTCGTCGCGGACCTCGCCCCAGATGCCCTCGTTCTTGGGGGCGGCGAAGGCCTGCAGCTGCACGGCGCTGTCGCGCAGGACGACGGTGGCCGCGACGATCGCGTCGCCCGCCACCTCCACCCGCAGCTCCATGCCCTCGACCCCGGGGACGAAGACGCCACCCAGGTCGACACGGCCGTCCTCGGGCTTGCCGACCTCGGAGATGTCCCAGGGTCCGTCGGGCCGGGGCGCCGGCGGAAGGTTCACACGGCGCGGGGCCGCGCCGTCCGCGTCCTCGCCGTCCACCGCGTCGACGACCTGCTCGGCCTCGCCCGCCGCGTCCTCTGCGGCACCGCTCTTCTTGCGACGTCCGAACACGTCACTGTCCTTCCCGGTCGGATACGACCGAAGCGTATCGATTCCCACCCGTTGTGCCGTCCACGGCGGCATGACCGCCGGTGGACCCGAAGCCCCCCTCGGCCCGCGCCGAGCCGGGAAGCTCCGCCACCTCGTGGAAGCGCACCTTCTCGACCTGTTGGACGACAAGTTGGGCAATCCGATCGAATCGTTCGAACCGCACGCTCTCGCGCGGGTCGAGATTGACCACGATCACCTTGATCTCTCCACGGTACCCGGCATCCACCGTCCCCGGGGCATTCACGAGCGCCACTCCGCAGCGGGCGGCCAGTCCGGAGCGCGGGTGCACGAAGGCCGCGTACCCGTCCGGGAGCGCGACGGAGATCCCGGTGGGCAGCACGGCGCGCTCCCCGGGGGCCAGCACGACGGCCTCGGTGGTGACCAGGTCCGCCCCGGCGTCACCGGGGTGGCCGTAGGCCGGGATCGGCACGTCCGGGTCCACGCGCCGGATCAGTACGTCGACAGGGTTGCTCATCAGGGGTTCACCTCGAAGGCGCGGGCGCGCCGGACCTGGTCGGGGTCGGACATGGCGGCCTGGATCTCCTCCGGGCGGCCGTTGTCGATGAAGTGGTCGACCTTGACCTCTATGAAGAGTGCCTCGGCGCGGACGGCGACGGGGCCCTCGGGCCCGCCGATCCGGCCGACGGCGGTCGAGAAGATCTTGCGGCCGTGCACGGCGGTGACCGCGGCCTCCAGGTGGAGCACGGTGCCCACCGGGACGGGCCGGACGAAGTCGGTCTCCAGCCGTCCGGTCACGGCGATGACCCGCAGCAGCCAGTTCAGGGAGCCGAGGGTCTCGTCGAGCGCGGTGGCGAGCACGCCGCCGTGCGCGAGGCCGGGGGCGCCCTGGTGGTCGGGGGTCACCGTGAACTCGGCGGTGACGGTCACGCCCTCGCCCGCGCGTGCCTCCAGGTGGAGGCCGTGGGGCTGCCCGCCGCCGCACCCGAAGCAGTACGCGTAGTGCGCACCGAGCAGCTCGCCGGGGGCCGGCGCGTCGGGGTGGCGTACCGGCGGTATGGCGTCGGCCGGCGGGGTGAGGGCGGCAGATGTTGCAGTCACAGCCGCAGACCTTACCCGCGCGGATGGGCGCAGGTCGCGCCGTGCCAAGCTTGGACGCATGCAGCCTTCCGCACCGTCCCCCGCCCCCTCCCCCGTGCCCGCCGCCGCACCGCTCTTCGACGAGCGGCTGACGGCTCCCCGCTCCTGGTGGTTCATCGCGGGTCTGCTCGGTCTCTCCGGCGGCCTGATCATGGTTCCGCTGGGTACGGTCCCGATGCTGGGCGGTCTGATCGTGGTGGCGGTGCTCGCCGGTGCGGCGGTCTCCTCGTACGGCTCCGCACGGATCCGGGTGGTGGCCGGTTCGCTCGTGGCGGGCGACGCGCGGATCCCGGTCTCGGCGCTGGGCGAGGCGGAGGTGCTCGACGCGGAGGAGGCGCGTGCGTGGCGCACGCACAAGGCCGATCCGCGCGCGTTCATGGTGATGCGCGGCTATGTGATCCGGGCGGTACGGATCGAGGTGACGGACCCGTCGGACCCGACGCCGTACGTGTACCTCTCCAGCCGTGAGCCGGAGGCGCTGGTGGCGGCCCTGGACGCCGTCCGTGCGGACGCCCAGGACTGAGCGGGCGGAGGGGGCGCCGGCCGCAGGACGGGTCGGCTAGAACCCGAGCTCCTTCGGGTTCTCCGGCTGGTCCAGCGGGGGCAGCTCCCGGAGGGAGTCCCAGGGGACCTGGCGGTTGCGCAGGTCCTTGCGGATGTGACCCGCGAGCTTCTTGGTGTCGCGGCGGTTCATGACCGCGCCGACCGCCGCGCCGACCATGAAGGGCGTGAGGTTCGGCAGGTTGCGCACCATGCGCTTCATGATCTGCTGGCGGAGTTCGCGCTTGAGCTGTCCGCCGAGCGCCGCGTTGACCGTGGTGGGCTTGGTGGGGTCGATGCCCCGCTCCTCGGCCCAGGAGGTCAGATAGGCCATCGATCGCTGGGTGAGGCGGCCTGGGGGCCGCAGCCCGTAGACCTCGTGCAGCTCGGCGATGAGTTTGAGTTCCACGGCGGCGACGCCGGTGATCTCTGCCGCGAGTTCCGCCGGCATGGCCGGGGGTACGGGCAGCATGGCCGCGGCACCGATGCTCGCGCCCACGGTCGAGCTCGCGTTCGCCGCACCCGCGACGAGCTTGTCGGCGAGCTCCTCGGGACCGAGCCCGGGAAACTGTCGGCGCAAGGTCGCCAGATCGCGGACGGGGATCCGCGGGGCGAGGTCGATCAACCGGTCGGCCAGATGACCGATGCCGGCCTTGGCACTGTCTCCGCCGCGCTTCACGCCCTGCCGGACGCCCTGCGCGACGCCGCGCCGGACGGCGTCGATCCGGTCCGAGTCGATCTTGATCTTGTCGAGCTGGGCGCGCGCGGGATTGGCGAGCCGCTTGACGGCGCCGAAGCGCCCGTCCCGCTGTATCCCGTCGTTCCCCGCTTCGTCCAGCACGTCGTTCCGCCCCGCTTCCCGCTCCGCCGGCAGCTGCACCGGGGTCGGCTCGGTGACGGCCTCGAGCGAGGCCGGGAGGCCCCGCTCGTCGTCACGTACGCCGAAGGAGGGCGGGGAGGCGGCGTGCTCGGCTTCGGAGGCCTCCTGGGCACCCTCTGCCGGGCCCGAGCCGCCCTTGTACGTCTTCGGGCTCCCAGGGAGCCTCAGACGCCGCTTCCGGGACGGTGTGTCGCCTGCCACGACCGAGGGTCTCAGTCGCAGTCGCGGCAGATGGGCTGGCCGTTCTTCTCCCTGGCCAGCTGGCTGCGGTGGTGCACGAGGAAGCAGCTCATGCAGGTGAACTCATCGGCCTGCTTGGGCAGGACCCGGACGGCCAGCTCCTCGTTCGAGAGGTCGGCGCCGGGAAGCTCCAGGCCTTCGGCGGCCTCGAACTCGTCGACGTCGACGGTCGAGGTCGACTTGTCGTTCCGGCGGGCCTTCAGTTCCTCAAGGCTGTCCGAATCGACGTCGTCATCGGTCTTGCGTGGGGTGTCGTAATCCGTTGCCATGTCGCTCTCCCCCTCTGGGTGGTTGCGGTGTCTCCAGCGCACGTAACGCGTGAGAGGTCGGACTTGTGCCCGACCTGAGGCGGAGATTTTGCCTCACATCAAGGTCTGTTACTCAATCGACACCCGTTCCGTCCTCTCGCGAGTGATCGGCTTCGGGTGGCGAACCGGACCGTACACGGTCCTACGGCCGCCCCTTGCAGGCGCCACCCCGTGTACTTCCCGTCAATCCGGGCCCGGGAAACCCGGACTTTTCCGGGTTTTCACGGGGATTTCTCCGTTACGGAGAGTGGATGTCCGGACACCCTCTCCTGTGATCGATCACACATGAGCGTCTCAGAATCGGGCCCACGGAATTCCGCGCAAAGCGAACGGAACCGGGTCGGCTCGTGCAGTGTGTCAGATCGGCAGAGTGACGCGCATCACGAGACCTCCGCCCTCGCGGGGCTCCGCGATGATACGGCCGCCGTGGGCGCGGGCCACGGACCGCGCGATCGACAGGCCGAGGCCGACTCCCTTGTCACTGCCGGTCCGCTCCTGCCGGAGCCTCCGGAACGGCTCGAAAAGGTTGTCGATCTCATATGCGGGGACCACGGGACCTGTGTTCGAGACGGTCAGGACCGCCTGACCGTGCTCGGTCGTGGTCGTCACCTCCACCCAGCCTCCTTCCGCCACGTTGTACCGGACGGCGTTCTGGACCAGGTTCAGCGCGATCCGTTCGAGCAGGACGCCGTTGCCCTGGACGACCGCGGGCTCGCGCTCGCCCCGGATCTCGACGCCCTTCGCCGCCGCCTCGGCGTGGACCTGGTCGACGCCCCGCGAGGCGACCTCGGCGAGGTCGACGGGTTTGCGCTCGACGATCTGGTTGTCGCTCCTGGCGAGCAGCAGCAGACCCTCGACGAGCTGTTCGCTGCGTTCGTTGGTGGCGAGCAGCGTCTTGCCGAGCTGCTGGAGTTCCACCGGCGCGCCCGGGTCCGAGAGGTGCACCTCCAAGAGGGTGCGGTTGATCGCGAGCGGGGTCCGCAGCTCGTGCGAGGCGTTCGCGACGAAGCGCTGCTGGGCGGTGAAGGCCCGCTCCAGGCGGTCCAGCATCTCGTCGAAGGTGTCGGCGAGCTCCTTGAGCTCGTCGTCGGGGCCGTCCAGCTCGATCCGCCGGGAGAGGTCGGAACCGGCCACCTGGCGGGCGGTCCGGGTGATCCGGCCGAGGGGCGAGAGCACCCGTCCCGCCATGGCGTAGCCGAAGGCGAAGGCGATGATGCTCAGCCCGAGCAGGGCGAAGAGCGAGCGGCGCAGGAGGTCGTCCAGGGCCTGGTCGCTCTGGTACCGGAGGCAGACGGAGACCGCTTGGTTGAGCTGCTCTCCGGTGCCCTGCGCGGGCAGCTCGCACCAGGAGGTGGTGGGCTGGACCTTGCCCTCGACGACCTTGAAGGGCAGCTCCGAGACGCTGTGGGTGAGCGCCTGCGCGGTGAAGAGGTAGATGATCGAGAGCAGCAGGATGCCCGCGATCAGGAACATCCCGCCGTACAGCAGCGTGAGACGTATCCGGATGGTCGGGCGCAGCAGCGGCCGGACCGGGTCCCTGGGGTCCCAGGACGGCTTCGGGGGCGCGTGGGGGTGGGGCGCTGAGGTGGCGGGCATCGGGTTCAGATCCGGTACCCGGAGCCGGGGACCGTCACGATGACGGGCGGCTCGCCGAGCTTGCGGCGCAGGGTCATGACGGTGACGCGGACGACGTTGGTGAACGGGTCGGTGTTCTCGTCCCAGGCCTTCTCCAGGAGCTGCTCGGCCGAGACGACGGCGCCCTCGCTGCGCATGAGGACCTCCAGGACGGCGAACTCCTTCGGCGCGAGCTGGACCTCCTTGCCCTCGCGGAAGACCTCGCGGCGGTTCGGGTCGAGCTTGATGCCGGCGCGCTCCAGGACGGGCGGGAGCGGCACGCTGGTCCGCCGGCCGAGGGCGCGCACCCGCGCGGTGAGCTCGGTGAAGGCGAAGGGCTTGGGGAGGTAGTCGTCCGCGCCGAGCTCGAGGCCCTCGACCCGGTCGCTGACGTCGCCGGACGCGGTGAGCATCAGGACGCGGGTGGGCATGCCCAGCTCCACGATCTTGCGGCAGACGTCGTCACCGTGGACGAGGGGAAGGTCGCGGTCGAGGACGACGACGTCGTAGTCGTTCACCCCGACGCGCTCCAGGGCCGCGGCGCCGTCGTACACGACGTCGACGGCCATGGCCTCCCGGCGCAGTCCGGTGGCCACCGCATCGGCGAGCAGCTGCTCGTCCTCGACGACGAGTACGCGCACGTCGTAATCCTTCCCATGGAGCTGCGGTCCTGAGGCGGACCGGCTGAAGACCTGAGCACTGACTGTGCGTGTCCATCCTGCCCCGTACGCGCGTAAACCGGCTGTAAGGCGGCGGTGCGGGGCCTGGGCGGGCTGCGGGTGGACGGGGCCGCGCGCCGGGGCGCGTGGCCCCGGGCGAAGAATTCACCGGATTCCCGGGCCAGTTGAGGTTTCTCTGAGGAAGGGGTTGGGGAGGACGACTGCACACCCCGCGATCACGCCCTGTATGTGGCGCGCCACCTACCGCTCTCTGTCCCCCAGAGACCGCAGTGCGTGATCCACCCACCCTCGGCACACCCCCGTGCCACCGGACCCATGACGAGGGGGCGCACGATGGACGCTTTCACCGCAGGCCTGCTGCACCGCATCAGGACCACGCAGACGGACCTCACGCGGGCTCGTGAGACGGGCGACGACTACCTGGCGGAGGTGGAGCAGGCGGAGCTCGAGGACCTGCACCGCCTGGCCGCCGAGCACGGCGTGGAGGTAGCCGCGCAGGCCGTCTGACCCGACCGACCCGCTGCCCGACCCGACCCGTTCCACCGATCCGACCCGAACACGTGTGAGGGCCCCGGCGCCGTTCCCGGCTCCGGGGCCCTCACGCGTCCGTCAGTCGTGCCAGGCGCCCAGCTCCTCCAGGATCTCCTGGAGGAGCTCGAAGAGGCCCGCAGGGGCCGCCAGGGCCAGTTCGCCGGACTCCGGCTCCCCCGGGCGTCCGCCGGTCAGGGCGCCCGCCTCGCGGGCGATCAGGGCGCCCGCCGCGAGGTCCCAGGGGTTGAGGCCCCGCTCGTAGTAGGCGTCCAGGCGGCCGGCGGCGACGTCGCAGAGGTCGATGGCGGCCGAGCCGCCGCGCCGGATGTCGCGGACGCGCGGGATCACCCGCTGGGCGATGTCGGCCTGGTGGGCCCGCCGGGCCTGGACGTATCCGAAGCCGGTGCCGAGGAGGGCCTGGTCGAGCGGGGGCGAGGGGCGGACGGCGAGGCGCCGCTCGTCCGACCGGGCGCCGCTCTCCGCGTACGCGCCGCCGCCGAGGACCGCCCGGTAGGTCTCGCCGCGCATCGGGGCCTCGACGACGCCGACGACGGTCTCGCCGTCCCGTTCGGCGGCGATCGACACGGCCCAGGTGGGCAGTCCGTAGAGGTAGTTCACGGTGCCGTCGAGGGGGTCGATCACCCAGCGGATCCCGCTGGTGCCGGGGCTGGACGCGCCCTCCTCGCCGAGGAAGCCGTCCTGCGGGCGGTGGTCGGCGAGGAAGCCGGTGATCAGCTTCTCGGCGGCGATGTCCATCTCGGTGACGACGTCGATGGGGCTGGACTTGGTCTTCGCCACGGCCAGGTCGTCCGGCCTGCCGTCGCGCAGCAGCGCTCCGGCCCGCCGTGCGGCCTCCAGGGCGAGGTCGAGCAGTTCGGTGAGCAGCGGGTCGGTCACGTCGGTCCGTTCGGTCACGTCGTCGGCCTTCTCGGTCACGGGGGTTCCTTACGCGTACGGGCTGTCGGCGCCGGCGGCCGCCGGGCGCTCCGCCCTGGCCGGGCAGCAACCGATCGGGCACAGGTCGTGGGAGGGGCCGAGGGCGCCGAGCGCGCACCGTTCGACGCGGGCTCCCCGCTCGTGTGCGGCCCGTTCCAGGAGGAGTTCGCGGACGGCGGCGGCGAAGCGCGGGTCGGCGCCGACGGTGGCCGAGCGCCGGACGGGCAGGCCGAGTTCGGCGGCCTTGGCGGTGGCCTCGGTGTCGAGGTCGTAGAGGACCTCCATGTGGTCGGAGACGAAGCCGATGGGGACCATGACGGCCGCGGGCGCCCCGGCGCCGTGCAGTGCCTCCAGGTGGTCGCAGATGTCGGGCTCCAGCCACGGGATGTGGGGGGCTCCGCTGCGGGACTGGTAGACGAGCTGCCAGGGGTGGTCGTTCCCGGTCCGCTCGCGGACGGCGTCGGCGATGACCTCGGCGACGTCGAGGTGCTGGCGGACGTAGGCCCCGCCGTCGCCGTGCTCGGTGACCGGTCCCGAGGAGTCGGCGGCGGAGTCGGGGATGGAGTGGGTGGTGAAGGCGAGGTGGGCGCCGGCGCGGACGGACGGGTCGAGTTCGGCGAGGGAGGCGAGGACGCCCTCGACCATGGGCTCGACGAAGCCGGGGTGGTTGAAGTAGTGCCGGAGCTTGTCGACGCGGGGCAGCGGAAGCCCCTCCGCCTCGAGGGTGGCGAGCGCGTCGGCGAGGTTCTCGCGGTACTGGCGGCAGCCGGAGTAGGAGGCGTACGCGCTGGTCGTGAGGACGGCGATGTGACGTCGGCCGTCGGTGATCATCTCGCGGAGGGTGTCGGTGAGGTACGGGGCCCAGTTCCGGTTTCCCCAGTGGACGGGGATCCCCAGGCCGGCGCCGGCGAAGTCCTTCCGCAGTGCGTCGAGGAGCGCGCGGTTCTGGTCGTTGATCGGGGAGACGCCGCCGAAGAGGAAGTAGTGCTGCCCCACTTCCTTGAGCCGTTCCTTCGGGATGCCTCGGCCGCGCGTCACGTTCTCCAGGAACGGGACCACGTCGTCCGGGCCCTCGGGGCCGCCGAACGAGAGCAGCAGCAGGGCGTCGTACGGGGCGGGATCGTGCTGATCGGACATGGCACCGATCCTGCCACCCGCGCCCGGCACCGGACGGCGCGGCCCGTCCGAGGGCGCCCGACCGGCGGTCCCGGCAGGCGTCCGCGCCGCCCGTCCGGGCGGCGCCCGTCCCGAGGTCGCGTTCCTCGGTCCCGTCCCGCACGCGTCCGGAAAAGGGGGATGACCCATCGACTTCAACACCGTAGGCTTTAGCTATTAATTACACGTGTTGAGTCGTCGTGCGGAGCCCGCTCCGAAGCACGGAGATCCGGAGAACCCCTTGCCCAGTCCCTACCGCGCGATCTTCAAGGCGCCCGGCACCGCGTCGTTCTCCGTCGCCGGCTTCTTCGGCCGGATGCCGCTGTCCATGATGGGCATCGGCATCGTGACCATGATTTCGCAGGTCACCGGCCGGTACGGGCTCGCCGGCGCCCTCTCGGCGACGCTCGCGATGTCCGCCGCCGTCCTCGGCCCCCTGGTCTCCCGCCTCGTCGACCGGCACGGGCAGCGCCGGGTGCTCCGCCCGGTGACCCTGGTCTCGCTCGTGGCCGCCGCCGGCCTCCTCCTCTGCGTGCAGCAGCAGGCCCCCGACTGGACGCTCTTCGTGTTCACGGCCGTGATCGGCTGCGTGCCGAGCGTCGGCGCGATGACCAGGGCCCGCTGGGCGGAGATCTACCGGGGCGACGAGCGGCGCCTGCACACGGCGTACTCCTGGGAGTCGATCGTCGACGAGGTGTGCTTCATCTTCGGCCCGATCATCTCGATCGGTCTGTCGACGGCCTGGTTCCCCGAGGCCGGCCCGCTGTTCGCCGGGGTGTTCCTGACCGTCGGCGTCTTCTGGCTGACCTCGCAGCGCGCCACCGAGCCCGTGCCGCATCCCCAGCACGGCGACAGCGGCGGTTCCGCGCTGCGCTCCCCCGGTCTCCAGGTCCTCGCCCTCGCGTTCGTCGCCACCGGCGCCATCTTCGGCTCGGTCGACGTGGTGACCGTGGCCTTCGCCGAGGAGCAGGGCCACAAGGCCGCCGCCAGTCTCGTACTGGCCGTCTACGCGCTGGGTTCCGGCCTGGCGGGCGCCGTGTTCGGACTGCTCCACCTCAAGGGCGAGCCGTCCCGTCGCTGGCTGCTGGGCATCTGCGCGATGGCCGTGAGTATGATCCCCCTCCTACTGGCCGGGAACCTGCCGTTGCTGGCCGTGGCGCTCTTTGTCGCGGGCCTGTCCATCGCACCGACGATGGTGACCACCATGGCCCTCGTCGAAGCGCACGTACCGCGCACCAAGCTGACCGAGGGCATGACCTGGACGGGTACCGGCCTCGCGATCGGCGTGGCGCTCGGCTCCGCAGCCGCCGGCTGGGTGGTCGACGCGTCGGGGGCCGAGGCGGGGTACGTGGTGCCCGTCGTCTCGGGCGCGCTCGCGGTCGCGGTGGGTCTCCTCGGACACCGCCGGCTGCGCAGGCCGGCGCCGAACCGGGAGGGGCAGCGTGAGCGGGACGACAACAGCGGGGCCGGGCAGCGCCAGGACGGCGGACAGCCCGTGGCGTAACTGGGCGGGGAACGTCACCTCCCGCCCCGTGCGGGAGGTGAGCCCGGCCTCGGCCGAGGAGCTCGCCGAGGCGGTGCGCCGGGCGGCCGAGGACGGGCTGCGGGTGAAGACGGTCGGCACCGGCCACTCCTTCACCTCGATCGCGGCCACCGACGGCGTCCTCATCCGGCCGGGTCTGCTGACCGGGATCCGGCGGATCGACCGCGAGTCGATGACCGTGACGGTCGAGTCGGGCACCCCGCTCAAGCGGCTCAACGTGGCACTGGCCCGGGAGGGCCTGTCGCTCACGAACATGGGCGACATCATGGAGCAGACCGTCGCCGGTGCCACCTCCACCGGGACGCACGGCACGGGCCGCGACTCGGCCTCGATAGCCGCGCAGATCCGCGAGCTGGAGCTGGTGACGGCCTCGGGCGAGCTGCTCACGTGCTCGGACAAGGAGAATCCGGAGGTCTTCGCGGCCGCCCGCATCGGGCTCGGCGCCCTCGGCGTGGTCACGGCGATCACCTTCGCGGTCGAGCCGGTCTTCCTGCTCACCGCGCGCGAGGAGCCCATGACCTTCGACCGGGTCACCTCGGAGTTCGACGCGCTGCACGCGGAGAACGAGCACTTCGAGTTCTACTGGTTCCCCCACACGGACAACTGCAACACCAAGCGCAACAACCGCAGCGCGGGCCCCGCCGCTCCCCCCGGCCGGGTCAGCGGCTGGGTCGAGGACGAGCTGCTCTCCAACGGGCTCTTCCAGGTGGCCTGCTCGCTGGGCCGCGCGGTGCCGCCGGCCATCCCCTCGATCGCCAGGCTCTCCAGCCGGGCGCTGTCGGCCCGTACGTACACCGACATCCCGTACAAGGTCTTCACCTCGCCGCGCCGGGTGCGCTTCCTGGAGATGGAGTACGCGCTTCCGCGAGAGGCGGCGGTGGCCGCGCTGCGCGAGCTCAAGGCGATGGTCGAGCGCTCGCCGCTCAAGGTGAGCTTCCCGGTGGAGGTGCGGACGGCCCCGGCGGACGACATCGCGCTGTCCACGGCCTCGGGCCGGGAGACCGCGTACATCGCCGTCCACCTCTACAAGGGCACGCCCCACCGCGCGTACTTCACGGCGGTGGAGCGCATCATGACGGCGCACGGGGGACGCCCCCACTGGGGCAAGGTCCACACCCGTGACGCCGCCTACTTCTCCGAGGTCTATCCGCGCTTCGCCGAGTTCACGGCGCTGCGGGACCGGCTCGACCCGGACCGGCTCTTCGCCAACGACTATCTGCGCCGGGTCCTGGGCGACTGACGGGGCGCCCGACGGTCACTCGGCGCCCGCACCGGCTCCGCCCCCGGCTCCGTCCGGGGTCGGGGCCGACGGGGTCTCCGGCGTGACCGTCCCGGGGGTCGGCTCCTGGGTCGGGACGGTGGGCTCCGTCGTCGGAGCCGTGGGCGTCGGGGTGGGCGTCGGCTCTCCGCCGGTCGAGTCGGAGGGCGTCGGCTCGGGCGACGGGGTCGCGGTGCCGTTCTCTCCCTCGCCCCGGTCGCCCGGGGTCGGGGTGGCGCCCGTCGAGGGGCTGCCGGCGCCGCCGTCCGGCCGCCCGGTGCCGTCGGCGGATCCGGAGGGCACGGTCGAGTGGTCCTCGTCCCCGGCCGGCGGCGCCTCCTGGCCCGAACCGCCGTCGCCCCGGACGACGGACCCGAACGTGGTGGTGCCCTGCTTGCCGCTGAAGTCCTGCCCCGAGACGAGTTCGTAGGCGGTGATGCCGCCCATGGTGACGCCGAAGACGAGCGCGGCGGCGATCGCCGGGCGCTTCCAGCCGCGGACGCGGGTGCCGTGGGTGGTCGCCGTGCCGAACTCCTCGTCGCGCTCCTCGCCGTACGGGGCCGGCGCCCTGACCGTGCCCAGCATGAGGGTGTGGTCGTCCCGCGGCCCCGGTGCGAGCGGCACCTGACGGGCCTTCGGCTTGGCGGCGACCGTCGCGTCGCGGACCTGCTCGCCGGTACGCCGGAAGAGGTGCTGGAAGAGCGGACCGCCGCAGGTGGCGATGACACTGATCACACCGGCGCCGAGGATCGTGCCGTACACGCCGAGGGTGGAGGCGAGTTTGGCGGCGATGACCGCGGCCAGGGCACTGCCCGAGACCTGAGCCACACTCAGGTCGATCCTTCTCCTCCCGCTCTCCGTCTCCTCCCGCTCGTCCGTGTCGGTGTCCGGCCTGTGAAGCATCTCCAACCCCTGATCCAGCCCCTGGCGGCTCATCCGTTCGCCTTGCACCCAGAAGGGACAAATGGGCGAAGGGAATAGTTCCGCTTCTGCTCTTTCTGTGAAGGACGACACGTGAGGGGGAAGATCGCGGACACTCAACTCCCGTACCGCCCGAGAAGTTGGGCGGCGCGCCGGTCCACCCAAGTGGCCCGAATGGAGTACATTGACGAACCCTGGGTCCGGACGCCTTCACGGGTGCCCGGGATCAAGGGGAGGGGGCCGGACACGGCACTCGACCGGCGGCGCCGCGGCAACGCACGGAGATCGACTGCACAGAGTGACCGCCTGTCACTCCGGGTAGCCAACAGGTCACCGTGTCATAACGGCGTTCCAGGGTCCACGCCCGACACGCCGGGCAACTCGGCAAGGTAGTGGCAGGCTGCACCCGGGCAGGCCACACTCGACTAGCGGAAGCAGCGACGCACGTGACGTCGGCAGGCACCACCCGGGAGGTCCCCATGCCCGAACTGCGTGTCGTGGCCGTCTCCAACGACGGCACACGACTGGTGCTGAAGGCTGCTGACAGCACGGAGTACACACTTCCGATCGACGAGCGGCTTCGCGCCGCCGTGCGCAACGACCGTGCGCGCCTCGGCCAGATCGAGATCGAGGTGGAGAGCCACCTCCGCCCCCGCGACATCCAGGCACGGATACGAGCCGGTGCCTCCGCGGAGGAGGTCGCCCAGATGGCCGGGATCCCCGTAGACCGTGTGCGCCGCTTCGAGGGCCCCGTGCTCGCCGAGCGCGCCTTCATGGCGGAGCGGGCCCGCAAGACCCCGGTCCGCCGGCCCGGCGAGAACAGCGGCCCCCAGCTCGGCGAGGCGGTGCAGGAGCGGCTGCTGCTGCGCGGCGCCGAGAAGGACACCGTGCAGTGGGACTCCTGGCGGCGCGACGACGGCACCTGGGAGGTGCTGCTCGTCTACCGCGTCGCCGGCGAGGTCCACACGGCCAGCTGGACGTACGACCCGCCCCGGCGGCTCGTCCAGGCCGTGGACGACGAGGCCCGTGCCCTGATCGGCGAGACGGACGACACGATCGCCGCCGCGCCGGAGCCGAGCTTCCCCTTCGTGCCGCGCATCGCCCGGCTGCCCCGGGACAGGCCGCTCGACCGCGCCCTGGACCGCCAGATCGACCGGTCCGACCGTCAGCTGGAGCGGGCGTCCGCGTCCGCCGAGGCGGAGGACGAGCGGGACTCGCTCACGAGCCTCCTGGAGGCCGTGCCGAGCTTCCGCGGCGACATGGTCGTACCCGAGCAGCCGGACTCGTCGGAGCCCTCGGAAGAGGCCGAGGCGGAGGAGCCGCCGGCTCCGGCCGCTTCGGCGGGTGCCGGTTCCGCGTACGCCGACGTCCTCATGCCCCGCGCGGTCTCCGGCCACCGGGACCGGCTCACCGGCACCACCGACCGGCAGGCCGAGGCGGACGGCGTCCGCCCGGGCCGCCGCGCGGCGGTGCCGAGCTGGGACGAGATCGTCTTCGGCACCCGCAGGAAGAAGCAGGACTGACGGCTGCGGCCGTACGAGGTGAGGGCCCGCGCCGGATCGGCGCGGGCCCTCACCCGTGCACGGAGACCTGCGCGGGGCCCGGGTACGGGGGACTCGTGCGGGCCCGCGTACGGAGGGCTACTGCGGGTCCGGGCCCGTGGCCACCGGACGGGCGGGGTCGGTGGACCACTCCGACCACGAGCCCGCGTAGAGCGCGGCCGGGATGCCCGCGATCTCCAGGGCGAGGACCTCGTGCGCGCCGGAGACGCCCGAGCCGCAGTAGACCGCGACCGGGGTCCCCTCGGCGGCACCGAGCGCGACGAAGCGGTCCCGCAGGGTGTCGGCGCCCAGGAAACGCCCCTCCGCGTCCACGTTCTCCGTCGTCGGCGCCGAGACCGCGCCCGGGATGTGCCCGCCGACCCGGTCGATCGGCTCCACGTCCCCGCGGTAGCGCTCGGCGGCCCGCGCGTCCAGGAGCAGCCCCGAGCGCGCGAGCGCCTCCGCCGCGTCGGCGTCGAGCAGCCCGAGCGCGCCCGGCTCCGGCCGGAAGTCGCCCGGCTCGGGCGTGGGCGCCTTCTCCGTGAGCTCCCCCGTCCAGGCCGCGAGACCGCCGTCCAGGACCCGGACGTCCGGGTGACCGGCCCAGCGGAGCAGCCACCAGGCGCGGGCCGCGGCCCAGCCGAGGCCGCCGTCGTAGACGACGACCGGGGTGGCCGCGGAGACACCCGCCCGACGCATCGCGGCCCCGAAGGCCTCCGGGTCGGGCAGCGGGTGGCGTCCGCCGCTGCCCGGCGGACCCGCGAGTTCCGTGTCCAGGTCGACGTAGACCGCGCCGGGCAGGTGTCCGGCCTCGTACGCCGGACGCCCGGGCGGGCCGCCCAGCGTCCAGCGGACGTCCAGGAGGACCGGCGGCCGGGCCCCGGCCGACTCGCTCAGCAGTTCGCTTACGGCGATGATGGGCTTCATGGGTGCCATCCTCGCGCAGCCCCACGGCCGCGGGGGACGAACCCGGCGTCCTTCCCGCGTCGTCGCAGCGGGATCGCGCCACTCTTTGGTGCGACCGGGGCGCGCCACGGCCCCGACGGTGACACCATCGGACGGGACACGGGCACGACGATGGTCCGAGGAGAGAGTCACGATGACCGAGGCGACTCGGCGCACACCCGGCACACCCTGCTGGGTGAGCTTGATGGTGCACGGGCTTGACGCCACGCAGGAGTTCTACAACGCACTCTTCGACTGGGAGTTCGAACCCGGTCCACAGCATCTCGGTCCGTACGTCCGCGCGCTGCTCGACGGCAAGGAGGTGGCGGGCATCGGCCAGCTGCCGCCCGACCGGCATCTGCCGATCGCCTGGACCCCCTATCTGGCCACCGTCGACGCCGACGAGACCGCCGAGAGCATCCGCTGCTGCGGCGGCACCGTGGCCGTGGGCCCGCTGGACGCGGGCGAGGCGGGCCGGATGGCGGTCTGCTCCGACCCGGTGGGCGCGGTCTTCGGCGTCTGGCAGGCGGAGGCACACCACGGCACGGCGACGGCGGGACCGCCCGGGACCCCCGTGTGGAACGAGCTCCTCACCTACGAGACGTCCTCGGTCGGCAAGTTCTACCGGACGGTCTTCGGCTTCGAGGTGGAGCCGGTCGTGTCCGCCGACCACGACTACGCCACGCTCCTGGTGGACGGCGTTCCGGTGGCCTCGCTGCACGGCGTCGGCAACGCGCTGCCCCGGGACCGGGGCCCGCACTGGATGACGTACTTCGAGGTCGCCGACACGGACGCGGCCGCCCGGCTCGTCCTGCAGCTCGGCGGTCATGTGCTGCGCCCGCCGCGCGATGCCACGGCGGGCAGGTCGGCCCTGGTGACGGACCCGGAGGGCGCGGTCTTCACCCTCGTCAGGTCCCCCGCCGTGTGACCCGGGGAGGCCGCCGCCCCGTACAGGTGACCCGGCGGCCGCCGGGTTGACGGACCGGGGCCCCGGGTTGCCGGATCGGCAGGGTCCAGCCCCGGCGGGGTCGGGGTCGGTCGGCGGGTCAGCCCCTCCGGGAGCGTGTTCGGCCGGGTCAGCCCCTCCGGGAGCGTGCGAGGCTCCGGCGGAGCCGCGACTGCATGCCGCCGCCCTGCGCCGGGGCCTCCGTGCCGCCCGGGAGACCGAGCTGCGTCAGCCGCTCGGCGTCGAAGTGGTGTGCGATCCCCGGGTCCGCGTGGTGCTCGGCCAGGAAGAGGGCGGCCTCCTCGCGCATCCCCGGGTGGCTCTTGTGCCGCATGCAGTAGCCGACGGCACGGACGAGCGGGGTGAGCGAGTCCGGCGCCGCTCCCGGGACCGCGGGCTCCTCGCCCTGCTCCAGGTCCGCGACGAGGTGGTCGGCGACGGTGAGCGGGATCCGGTTGCTGTTCTCGAAGGGGGTGAGCCGTTCGAGGACCTCGGCCGTGCCCACGCGCGCGATGGGGACGCCGTAGTGGACGGCGGCGGTGAACATCGCGGTCGAGAAGCAGCCGACGACGAGCCGGAGCCGGCAGCGCTCGTAGAACGTCTCGGCGAGCAGCGGTCCGTCGAGGACGGTCAGCCGTACCCCGGACCGTTCCGCCTCCTCCTGGAGCGCCGTGGAGTAGCCGGCGGGCGCGGACGGGTGCGGCTTGAAGACCACCGAGCGATGCCCGGCGGCCGTGACGCCGCGGAGCATCCGTACGTGCAGCTCCTCCTCCTCCTCGGCGGTGAGGAGGTGGAGGGCGGCCAGGTACTGGCCGAGCATCAGGGCCGTGGGCTCCGCGGCGACCGCCCGGACGATCTCGGGGTCGTCGGCCGCCTCCTCGGCGATCTCCGCGAGGACCGCGCGGAACGCGTCGTCGGGGACGAGCTCCGGCTCCACGCCGTACTCGCTCAGGAGCAGCGGACGCAGTCCCGGCACCAGGTCGAGATGGAGGACCCGCCGGATGCGGCAGGCGATGGACTGCGCGAGGTCGTTGCGGGTCGGCCCGTAGCTCATGAGGCCGTCCGCGTAGACGTGGACGGTGCTCTCGGGGAAGCTGCCGGCCAGTGCCTTGGCGGGGTTGACCTGGATGGATTCGACGATCAGCTCCACCGGGGCGGTGCCGAGCTCCCACGCGGTGCGCAGCACGCGCTGCCAGAGCGGGGCGTCCTCGGGGCGGGGGGCCCAGGTGGCGGGGTGGTACGGGTGGATCGTCTCGTTCCAGTCGAGGACGCCGTCGAAACGGGCCGCGATCCGCTCGTAGCCGGTCATGCTCTCCATGCGCAGCGCGGTCTCCGGGATCTCGGCGTTGCGCGAGATCAGCAGGAGCCGGCGGTGGTCCGCACGGGGGCCGAACTGGCCGGCGTCCAGCGAGGCCGCGAGGGTGGCGGCGCCGTACAGGGTGGAGACCTGGAAGATCTGGACCGGGCGGCCGTCGGTGGCCGGGTCGAGCACCGGGGCCTGATCGGCGGCGGGGGCGGGGGCCATGGGTCAGGCGGTCCTTACGGTGTCGCGCAGGCTCCGGAGGAGGGTGCTGCGGGGGGTGTCCATGGTGGAGAGGGTCTCTTCGAGGACCTGCTGCGGCATCCGGTGCAGCGCGTCGCGCACGTCGACGCGGAGCCGCTCGGCGACGGCGGGATCGTACGTGCCGACCTTGCCCATGTGGAAGGCGATCATCGCGCAGTAGGTGCGGACCGCCTTCGGGAGGAACCGGTCCGCCTCCGCGTCCCGGGAGACGTCGGCGAGCAGGGCGTCGTACGACGGAATGAAGTCCAGCTGCCGGTTGTCGGTGATCTGGGTGAGTGAGGTGGTGACGCCCCGGCGATAGAAGACACCGTGCAGGGAAAGCGCCGCGAAGGTGCGCGCCCTGAGGTGGAGGCGCCAGACCCAGAGGCGGTCCTCGGCCGTTCTCAGGGAGGTCTCGAAACGGGATTCGCCGTTCTGGAAGAGACGGGAGCTGTAAATGCCGAAGGGGACGAAGGGATAGTCCACCATCGTCACCATGCTGGCGGGTGAGATTCCGTCACGGGGGTCCATCACGGTGTCGCGGCGCTTGGCGGGGGCATAGCGGATGTTCCGCTTCCGGCCCTCCGAGAGGACGTGGTCGGTGCGGGCGAAGTCGCAGTCCAGGCGCTCGATGCCGGTCACCATGGCCTTCAGGTGCCCGGGCGCGTACCAGTCGTCGCCGTCGAGGAAGGTGATGTGGTCACCGCGCGCGGCGTCGATTCCCGTGTTGCGCGCCTGGGCGACACCGCTGTTCGTCTCGTGCCGGATGACGGTGGCGTTCGGCAGCCGGTCGCGCCAGCGGTCGAGGATCTCCGGGGTGTCGTCCGTCGAGCAGTCGTCGATCAGCAGGAACTCGAATTCCGGATCCGCGTTGTTCGCGAGACTGCGCAGGGTGTCGGGCGCATAGGCCCCGACATTGTGGAACGGTACGACGACGGACAGTTTCGGCACTCGGAATCCCCATACTGAATCGAACAGTTAAACGCCGCTACGGCGGGTACGGTAACGCTCCACTTTTCCGGGCGAACGATCCGCGCGTGCACTCCGGGTGAACTCTTGGCGTCTCCCGTGGAAAGTCCGTGCGGAAGCGGTCTCACGCGCCGGTCGGCCGTTCCGCACGCCGCCCGGCCCGGCGGTGCAGCACTCCCGTCGCGATCAGGGCGAGGAGCGCGGTCAGGCCGACGGCGCCACCGAGCCTGAGACCCGGCGGGCGGAAGGAGCAGGTGACCGTGTTCGCCCGGCCGTCGAGCGGGATCGCGACGAGGCCCCGGTACGCGCGCGCGGGGCGCGGCTCCGCGTCGCCGGCGGCGCAGCGCCAGCCGGAGATGCGGGGCGCGGCGAGCACCGCGGTCCCGGTGCTGCCCGGGGGCAGTTCGGCCGTGACGGTGTGTCCGGTGGCGCGCACCTCGGTGGCCCCTGTGGTGGTCAGCTGCCGCACGGCGGCGTCGAGCCGGGCCCGGACCAGGCAGCCGACCGGCTGACGGGGCAGCCGGACCGTGCGCTCGGGGCTCAGCTCGATCCGCACCTCGCCGGACCCGGGAACCGTACCGAGGGCCCGCATGGGGGCCCGGACGGCGGGCGGCTTGCCTTCGAAGTCCCTGCGCGGCTGTCCCGCGAGGGTCGCTCCGCCGCGGTACTCGGGGGCCCAGAACCAGACCTGGGTGCCCGCCGGGCAGCGGGCGCTGACGGTCCGTCCGTCGCGGGCGACGGGCGGGAGCTCGTACACGTCGGCGCCGAGGAGCCGTTCCTGCTCGGCGAACGCCGAGTCCCCGGGGTGCGTGGCCGGACGCCGCGTCGGACGCACGGTGACCAGCGGCGGTACGGGCGTGGTGGCGACGGTGACCGTGGCCCGGGGCAGCGCGTCCTGGCGTACCGGTGCGGTGGGGACCGAGCGGACCCGGGTGCCGATGGAGAACAGGGCGTCGGTCACCGGGTTGTCGAGGGTGACGGGGTGGCGGCCCTTGGCGTAGTGGCCGAAGCCCAGGGAGGCGAGGGTGCGGGAGGTCACCTCGGCGGTGAGGCTGCTGTAGTAGTCGGCGCCCTGCCCGCCGACGATCAGGACGTCGTTGCCGCCGGGGACCTCTCCGGGTTCCGTCCGGTACTTCGGCCAGGCGTCCGCGCGGGCCACCGCATCGGCCACGGCGCTGTGCCAGGGGCCGATCCGGGGGGACCAGGCGACCTCGTCGCGCTGCTGCTCCTCGATCCGCTTCCCGGTGACGGCCGCCTCTCCGGCCTGCGCGGCGACGAGAAGGACGACGGCCAGGACGGGCAGGACGCGCGCGGCGGTCAGGGCGCGCGCGGCGGTCAGGGCGCGCGCGGGAGAGACGGGTTCCGGTGCTGCGTCGGCCGATGTCCTGCGGCGGTGCAGGAGGGCGACCAGGGCGGCGGCGAGCGCGAGGGACGCGGCCACACCGAAGGCCGGATACGTCCAGCGGTCGACGTCGATGCTGCCGTGGGCCGCCCACGCCAGGAGCCCGAGCAGGGCACCGCCCGCGAGGAGCGCGGTCGGGCGCGGCACGCCGCGGGCGGCAGAGAACCAGCCGGCGACGATCAGCAGCCCGCACAGGACGAAGGTCTGCCGGTACGGGCCGCCGTTGGGCGAGGCGCCCGCGTGCCACAGCAGATGCGTCGGCCCCCACTGGAGGGAGAGCATCACCAGGACGACCGCGGCCGACCAGCCGACGCGGACGCGCGGGGCGACGGCCCCGTTGAAGGGCAGGGTGAGGGCGAGCGCGAGCGCGGGCGTACCGATGAAGAGGGCGGGGCTCGCGAGGCTCGCGGTGGCCGGCAGGAACCTGGCGAGGACCTCCACCCAGGCGGCGGGCACGAAGGTGGACTCGGGCGTGGGGTCCGCGACCTTGGTGCCGAGGAAGACGACCACGACGAGCGGCGCGGCGAGGCCGATGCCGATGAGCACGCTCCGCGCGGCACGCAGCATCCCTGCGAGGCGCTGCCGCGCGCCGGCCGTCTCCTCGGCGGTGAGGAACCGTACGAGCAGGACGACGGCTGCGCCGAGGGTGGCCATGTACGCCGTGTAGAAGTTGGCGGTCCAGGCCAGGGCCACCACGACGGGGCCGAGGACCGGGCGGCGCCCGGTGCGGGCCCACTCGCCGACCAGGCAGAGCAACGGGAAGGCGACGAGTCCGTCGAGCCACATCGGGACGGTGGCACCGAGGTTGAAGGTCCAGCCCGAGAGGGCGTACGCGCTGCCGAGCACGGCGGCGACCGGCCAGGGACCGGGGCGCATCCGCAGGAGCAGCAGCGCCATCGCCGCGCCGGCCGCGGTGATCTTGAGGGCGGTGACGACGTACAGGGCGAGTTCGATGCGGTCCGCCGGGAAGAGCACCACGAGCAGGTCGAAGGGGCTGCTCAGATAGGTGCCGACGTCACCGAGGAAGCCGGTGCCGAAGCCGGAGTTCCAGTTGAGGAAGACGTCTCCATGGGTCTCGCCGAGGAGGAACGAGCGCCAGTACGCGTGGAACGGCAGGTACTGCTGGCCCAGGTCGACGGTGTTCCTGGTCACCGGGCCGAAGGGGTAGCTGTGCGAGAGCCGGGTGGCGAGGGCGAGGAGCACGGCGGTGAGCAGGGCGGCCGAGAGCGGGCCGGCGACGGCCGGGGAGGACGGACGGCGCCACGTGGAGCCTGGCGGGAGCTTCGGGCCGCCCGTCCCCTCCTCGCCGTCGACCTCGTCGAGCACGGTCTCGGCGGCGGGGGGCACACGTCCTCCAGGGGGCGTACGGAACAGGAGCGCCCGGGTGATCCGTCACGGGCCGACCGCCATTACCGCCGAGTCGGACGACCCGTGACCGATCATCAGGCGGTGTTTCGGTACACCTCGGGTGAACTCCCGGTGTCGAGGGGCCGGGCGGGAGCGGGACGCGAGCGACCGGAGAGCCGAGCGGAGGGCCGAGCCGCGGACCCGTCGGAGGGCCGAGCCGCGGACCCGTCGGAGGGCCGAGCCGCGGACCCGTCGGAGGGCCGAGCCGTGGACCGGCCGGAGGGCCGCCGGACGGGGCGGCCCGCTTGTCGACCGGGAGAACCGGTTACGCGACGAGCTCGTCGACCGTGCGGGCCACCGAGCCGAAGAGGTCGGTGACCGTCGTCAGGCTCGCGGCCTGGAGCACCTCCGACGCCGTGACGGTGCCGTCGGGGGCCTTCAGGGGACGGGTCGCGGTGGCCTCGGCGACCACGGTCGGGCGGTAGCCGAGGTTGAAGGCGCCCTGAGCGGTGAAGAGGACGCACATGTGCGTCATGAACCCGGCGATGACCAGGTCTCCGGTGACGCCGAGGCTCTTCAGGGTGTCTTCGAGGCCGGTGGCGTGGAAGGCGTCGGGGAACTGCTTGACGACGACCTTCTCGCCCTCGATCGGGGCGACCTCGTCGCTGATCGCACCGATCTCGGCCCGGATGTCGTACGGAGTGCCCTCGCCGCCGTCGTTGACGACGTGTACGACGGGCGCGCCCGCGGCGCGGGCGGCGGCGAGCAGACGCGCGCCGGCGGCCACGGCCTCCTCTGCCCCGTCGAGCCGCATGACGCCGCCGCGGTAGGTGTTCTGGAAGTCGATCATGATCAGCGCCGAGTCGCCCAGGCGGGGCAGGTCCTGGGGAAGGCCGATCACATCGCGGAGGGTGGTGGAGGCGGTCATGGCGGTTCCTTTCGTAGCGGGGCGGAGGCGGCGCTCGACCCCGGAGGTGTTTTCAACGCTAACACAGCTTGTAATCACTGATTACGAGAGGCTGTGAGCGCTGTTATCGTGGGAGCCATGTCGACCGCACGCGCGCGCATCCTGGAAGCCACCGAGGAACTCCTCGCCACCAAGGACGCGCTCGCGATCTCGACCCGCGCCATCTGCGACCGGGCGAAGGTCGGCATGCCCGAGATCTACCGGCAGTTCGGCGACAAGCAGGGGCTGCTCACGGCCGTCGCCGACATCGGCTTCGCACGCTTCCTCGCCGAGAAGCGCGCGAATCCGCTCACCGGCGATCCGGTGGCGGACCTGCGGACGGCCTGGGACAGCCATGTCGCCTTCGCGCTCCGCAACCCGCACCTCTACCGGCTGATGTTCACGCCGACCGGCGACGCCAGGCCGGGGGCCATCAAGGAGGCGCAGGCGATCCTCCTGAAGGCGGTCGAGCGCTGCCGCGACGCCGGTCGGCTCCGGACGACCCCGGAGCTCGCGAGTCGCTCGATCCTCTCCGCCAACGTGGGCGTGTGCATGATGGCGCTGTCCTTCCCCGACCTGTTCGGGGACTCCGACACCTCTCCGGCGGTACGGGACGCGGTCATCGGGAAGGTCACCGGCGACGAGCGCGAGGACGGCCGGATCGGTACGGCGACCGTCCTCGCCCAGGCCCTGGTCGGCACCCTCACGGGAACGGCCGCCCCGAGCGGCGCCGCCCTCGACCGGCTGGCCGACGCGCTGCTTCCGCCGGTGCCGCCCTCGGAGACGTCACCGCAGGTCCCGCCCTCGGAGACGTAACCGCCGGTCAACTGCCGCCGTAAAGTTCCGGCCACGGCTCTCCACCGGCCTACGCTCGCAACTCCCATACCAGGAGGAGGAGTACGCCATGGAGAACCCGACTCGTAAGGTGGCCGCGGCCGGTGCCGCCGCGCTGTTGGCCGCGGGTCTCGTCGTCGCCGGTGCCGGTGCGGCCGGCGCGTCGAAGGCCGGCCCCGCCGAGCGCATCACCTCGGCGGCCCAGCTCAAGGACAGCATCCGGCTCGCCGTCGCCCAGGAGGAGCAGGCCGGGGAGCAGGGGCTGAGCCAGAGCGTCGGCGGCCGGGTGACCAAGGTCGCCGGCACGCAGTCCGGCACCTGCTGAGGCCGAGGTGACCACCGTGGGCGAGGACGGCTCCTCGCAGACCTGGTGCCCCAGCGGAGCGGCGCACGCGCCGGAGTCCGTCGTCCTGGGCGTACGGTCCGGGCAGGACGGGCGCGTGGTGTACCTGGCCGATCCCGTACCGGCGGCCGAGGTGCTCGGCGAGGTGCCGGAGGGCGTCGAGCCGCGGCGCGTCCTGCGGTTCGCGTCGCACTGTGTCAGCGACTGCGTCAACCGCAGGGGCGGCGACTGCACGCTCGTCGAGCGGATGCTCTCCCGGCCCCCCGCGCGGGAGGACGGTCCCGTCCCGCGGTGTCACCTCAGGGCACGGTGCCAGTGGTGGAAGCAGACCGGGGTCGCCGCGTGCGCGCGCTGCCCCGCGGTCTCGACCCGCCATCACGCCGACGACGAGCTGGCCGATCTGGTGGCCGATCCGGCCACGACGCAGGAGCAGCTCGACGAGTGGATCGCGGCGGCCGGCTGATTCCGGTCGTCCGGCCACCGGGTGTCGCACGAGACCACCGAGCTGTCGCACGAGATACGCGGAAGGTCCCCGGACAGATCGTCCGGGGACCTTCCGCGTGTGTGCCGAGGCCGAGACCCTCACGCTCGACCGGGCGGGTCTCCCCTGATGTCCCGCTCCGAAAGACGGTTCACCCGGGGCGACGGCGTGGTCAGTTCGCCGTGGACGGCCACCGCCGCCGCGTATCCGCGGTCGACGGGGATGTCGAGCAGGGTCCAGCCGGCGGGCGGCAGCGTTCCGTCGGGGCTGCCCGAGCCCACGTAGTCGGCCGCCGGGTCACGCCCCAGACCGGTGCCGAGCCCCTTGAGATAGGCCTCCTTGCGGGTCCACAGCCGGGCCAGCGCCCTGGGGCGGCGCGGGGGTGGCAGCGCCTCGATCTCACGCTGTTCCGCGGGGTGCAGCATGGCGGCGAGCTCCGCGGCGCCGCCCGGGTCGGCGACCAGGTCGACGTCCACGCCGATGGGCGCCACCGCCGTCCCGACGAGGACGAGGTCCCCGCGGTGGGAGAGCGAGAAGTGCAGCCCGCGCGAGGCGCCCAGGACGGTCGGCCGCCCGTGCGGGCCGCCGCAGCAGGGGCAGGTCTCCCGGCCGTAGCGGATGTCCTGCGGAAGCGTGTCGAGGTACGTGCCGAGCAGCCGGCGCAGCGCCAGATGGGCGGCGGTGAAGCGGACCCGGTCCTCCGCGTGCGCCAGTCCGGCGGCGCGCTGCCGCTCGGTGGCGTCCAGGACACCGGCGTCGAGGCCGGTGCCCCGGGCGTCGGAGACCCTGAGCAGCCACAGGTCCAGGGAACCCGGCCGTGGCAGGGCGCGCGGGGGCGGCAGGGGGGCGAGCAGCAGGGTGCCGCTCGCGGAACTCCAGGGACCGCTTCTGGGATCACTCACGGGACCCCTCCTGTTCGATGACGGATGCGCGGACGCGGGTGGCCGTCGGGACGGATCAGCCTTGTTCGGGAACGGCGTACCGGAGGGCCCGCCGGTCTGCCGGATCGTGTGCGTGCGCCGGAGGCTCGGTCGGCAGGTCCCGGCGCGCCCGCAGGGGGCCGGCGAGCAGCAGTACGGAGCTGACCGCGAGGCCCGCGGTGAGCAGCCACAGCGCGGGCCGCAGTCCGAGTACCCCGCCGAGCACCCCGCCGAGCAGCGAACCGACGGGAATGGCGCCGAAGTTGGCGACGGAGACGCTCGCGGTGATCCGACCGAGCAACTGTGGCGGGCAGTACTGCTGGCGGAACGCGCCCTGGATGACGTTGGCGGACACGACGCCCAGGGCGAGCGCGGCCCCGCCGACGGGCAACAGCACGACCCGCCAGCCCGGTTCGGCCAGCGGGATGAGCAGCCCGAACGGGGCCGTGGCGAACTTGCAGAGCAGCATGCCGCGGGCGGTGCCGAAGCGGCGTGCCACGGGGGTGGCGACGACGGCGCCGAGCAGTCCGCCCACGCTGCTGCCGGCCAGCAGCCAGCCCACCGCGGCCGCGCCGACATGGAGTTCCCGGACGAGGAACACGGTGAGGAGGGCCTGGTAGCCGGTGAGCAGCAGATTGGTGACGGTGCCGTACGTGGTCAGGACGCGCAGGTAGGGGTCGCGCACGGTGTGCCGCAGCCCCTCCGCGACGTCCTTGCGCAGGGCCCGGGGCCGTTCGGGCCGCTCCGGCGTCGGTTCCTTCCCGCGGATGCCCAGCAGGCACAGGGTGGAGACCAGGAAGGTCGCGGCGTCGGCGAGGAGTCCGTTGACGGCTCCGAACGCGCCGGCCAGGACACCGCCGCCGCCGAGCCCGGCGAGCTGCGCGGCCGATTCGCTGCCCTGGAGCTTGGCGTTGGCCTCGGTGAGGTGCTCACGGGCGACGACGAACGGCACGTACACCCGGTAGGCGATGGAGAAGAAGACGTTCGCGACCCCGGTGAGCAGGGAGACCACGAGCAGCTGCGTCATGGTCAGCACGTCGAGCCAGGCGGCGGCCGGCACGCTGAGCAGGAGCACCAGGGAGCCCATGTTGCAGGCCACCATCAGCGGACGGCGCGGCAGCCGGTCCACCCAGGCCCCTGCGGGCAGTCCGAGGAGGAGCCAGGGCAGCCAGGCGGCCGCGGCCAGGGCGCTCACCCAGAAGGTGCTCGCGTCCAGGGTGACCACGGCCACCAGCGGCATGGCGACACCGGTGATGTTGCTGCCGAAGCGGCTGGTCGTCTCCCCCGCCCACAGGAGCCGGAAGTCGCGCTGCCGCAGCAACCCGTCCCGGCGCCGCGCGTTCATCGGGCGGCCACCACCTTGGCGGCGTTCTCGTGGTCCGGTACGTCGTCGGGCGCGTCGTCCGACGTGCCGGCCACGGCCTTCGCGGCGACGACCTTGGCGGCCTCGGCCGACAGGCGCTCGGCGGCGCCGGCCCAGCGTGCGCGGCGGGCCGACGACTCGGCGGTGAGGGCGGCGAGTTCGGTACGCGCCCGGGCCAGGGCCTCGGCCGGTCCGGCGCCGCCGGGGCCACCGCCGTGGGCGCAGGCGGCGGCCACGGTCTCCGGGTCGAGCCAGTCGGCCGGGTATCCGGCGGCGGCCGCGGCCACGTCGGGCTGGGCGCGGGCAGCCTCGGACAGCGGCGCACCGCTGTCGAGGGCGCCGAGGACGGTCTCGCCGACCAGGTGGTGGGCGGTGCGGAAGGGGATGCCGTCCACGACGAGGCGTTCGGCGAGATAGGTCGCCGAGGTGAAGCCCTCACGGGCGCGGTCGCGCATCCGCTCGCGGTCCGGTTCCGCCCCGTCGACGACGAGCCGGAGCAGCGTCACCGCCCGGGTGGTGTCGGCGAGACCGGGCCACAGGTGGCGGGCGGCCTCGGTGCCGACGGCGATGGCGTTGGTGTAGCCGGCGGTCGACATGGCCGCCGCGGCGCCGGTGAATCCGGCGAGGGCGGCGGTCGAGCGGCCCTGGATGTGTTCGAGCAGGAAGGGGTTGCGCTTCTGCGGCATCATCGAGCTGGAGCCGACCAGGTCGTCGGCCATCCGGAGCAGCCCGAACTCCTCCGTCGTCCACCAGGTGAGGTCGCGGGCCACCCGGGCCATGAGGACGCCGAGGACGGCCGCGGCGGAGAGCATGCGCAGCACGAAGTCCCGTGAGGCGACCGCGTCGACCGAATTGGGCACGGCGGCGGTGAAGCCGAGGAGGTCCGCGGTACGGGCCGGGTCCACCGGCACGGAGGTGCCGCCGACGGCACCCGCGCCGAGCGGGTTGACGTCGATCTCCCGCCCGGCGTCGAGCAGTCCGGCGAGCGAGCGCAGCACGCCGCCCGCGACCCCGGTCAGGTAGTGGCCGTAGCCGATGGGCACGGCGGGCTGGCCGTGGGTGTACGCGGGCATGGTGACGTCCCGGTACTCCTCCCCCCTGTCGAGCAGGACCCGTGCCAGCTCGGCCACCTCGTCCAGGAGCTCCCCGTAGGGGCCGCGGACCTTGAGTCGCACGGTGGTGGCGTTGAGGTCGTTGCGGGAGCGCCCGGTGTGCAGCACCCCGCCGGTCTCCTGGCCGAGCCGGTCGACGAGCCAGCCCTCGTACGCCAGGTACAGGCCGCGCGGCATGGGCCGGGCCCGTACGGGGGCGAAGTCCTCGGCGCGCAGGGCGTCGACGGTGTCGAGGAGGGCCGCGGCGCGGGTCGCGTCGACGATGCCGCGTTCGGCGAGCATCACCAGATGAGCCCGGTCGACCTCGCTGATCAGTCGCAGTTCGTCGCCCACCGGGTCGCCGTCGTCGGTGCGGTACTGGTCGTAGACGATGCGGTGGGCACGCGGGTCGAGCCCGGTGCGGAGCCGCCCGGTGTGGACGCCTGTCTCGTGCGTGCCGCTCATGCCGGCACCGCCTCCCTCACCGACACGCTCGGCGTCTCCGGAGCCCCCGGCGTCTCCGGAGCCCCCGGCTTCGTCGGAGCCGTCGGAGCCGTCGGATTCGCCGGCTCCACCGGCGTCAGCGCTGAGGCGAGCCCCAGCGTGAGCGCGGTCTCGGCCGCCTCGGCCGACTCCCCCGGAGTCGTACCGGCTGCGATCACATGGCCCACCCGTCCCCGGAAGTCCTCCGCCGGTACGACCGTGGTTCCGGCCGGGCGGTAGAGGGCGGTGTCCACGACACCGGGCACCGCGCGGGCCGCCGCCTCGGCGGCGCCGACGTCCGCGAGGACGCTGTCGGTGCCGGCCGTCAGGAAGCGGATCGAGGCCGCGCCGGCGGCGTCCGGCGTACCGGTGAGGTCGACTCGCCGGCCGAGCGCGGCCCGCACCTGGGCGCCGACCAGGTCGACGCCCCGGGCCCGGCGCACGAGTTCGGGGATCATGCCGCCGGCCAGCCGCGGGTTCACCTCGATGACGCGGGCGACGTCGCCGTCGAGCCGGAGCTCGACATGGGCCGCGCCCCAGCCGAGACCCAGGGCCTCGACGGCACGTACGGCCGTGTCGACGAGCGCGGCGGCCCGCGCGGCGGGCAGGACGGCGGGCACGTCGTGCCCCGTCTCGACGAACACCGGGGGCGCGCCGACGTGCTTGGCGACCGTGACGACGGCGTCCTCGCCGAAGACCTCCACCGAGAACTCGCGCCCGGTCAGGTACTGCTCGACGAGGACCACACCCGGGGTGCGCAGACCGCGTTCGTTGACGGTGGCGGCCAGCAGGCCCTTCGCGTGGTCGGCCACCTCGGCCCGGTCGCGGCACAGGCGTACGCCCAGACTCCCCGATCCCAGCACCGGCTTGACGACCACCGGCCCGCCGAGCCACTGGGCGGCGGCGAGCGCCTCGGCGACGTCGCCGGCCACCGAGAAGCGGGGCACGGGCACCCCGGCCGCTGCCAGGGTGCGGCGCTGCGCGGCCTTGTCGCGGCAGGCGCGGACGGCGTCGGCGGACGGGCCGGGAAGCCCGAGGCGCGCGGCGAGGCCGGCGGCCGTGGCGACGTAGTACTCGGAGCTGGAGAGCACCCCGGCGACCGGTGCGGCGGCGGCGAGGCCGGTGACGGCGGCCCACAGGGCGTCGTCGTCCGCGGTGTCCACGACGACGGTGCGCAGTCCGTCCTCGGCGGCGTACGGGTAGCGGCCGGGATCGGCGCTCAGCAGGACGGGTTCGGCCCCGAGATCACGGGCCCGGGCGGCGAACTGGCGTCCCGTGCCCGTGGTGTTGGACTCGACGAGGAGCAGCAGCGGGGTGGTCACGACCGGACCTCCGGCGTCATCACGTCACCGAGGTCGTGGACCTCCGGCGTCATCACGTCGTCGAAGCCACGCCGGGCCCACACCAGCCGGGTCCAGGAGGACGGGGCGTCGAGCGGGTGGTCGACGGTGACCGGGCCGCCGGGGGCCGGCGCCGGCTCGATGCCCTGCTCGCGCAGCCACTCGGCGTGGTAGACGGTGGACTGGTAGCGGTAGCCCTCGTCGGGCAGCACCATGACGACCTTGCTGTCCGGGTTGCGCGCGGCCCACCAGGCGGCGACCTGGAAGGAGGCGCCGCTGGTGGGGCCCATGAACAGCCCGTGGTTGCGGAAGAGTTCGTGGGTGGCGTGGAAGGCCTCGGGGGCGGTGACCCAGTGCACCTCGTCGTAGGCGCTGTGGCGCACGTTGCCCGGGTGGATGCTGCTGCCGAGGCCGCGCAGGGTGCGCGGTCCGTCGGGCGAGCCGAAGATGATCGAGCCGTGGGTGTCCACGCCGACGAGGTGCAGCGCCGGGTCGGCGGGGCGCAGGGCGGCGGCGAGGCCGCCGGTGGAGCCGCCGGAACCGACCGGGCCCACCAGGCAGTCGACGGAGCCGACGGTCTCCCCGATGAGGTCGGCGACCGCCGTGTACGCGCCGGGGTTGTCCGGGTTGTCGTACTGGCCGGGCACGAAGCTGTCGGGGTGGAGCCGGCGCAGTTCCTCGACGCGGGCGAGGCGGGCGCCCTGGATGCCGCCGCTCTGCCCGGCGTACTCGACGATCTCGACGGTGGCGCCCAGCATCTCCAGCCGGTTGCGCAGGTCGCGGTCGATGGCGGAGTCGCCGACGATGGTCAGGTCGTAGCCGCGCAGCCGGCACACCATCGCCAGGCCGAGCGCGAAGGTGCCGGAGGAGGTCTCGATGACCCGGCTGCCGGGCCGCAGCAGTCCGGCGGCCTCGGCCCGGTCGATGATGTAGCGCGCAGGCAGCAGCTTCATCAGGCTGAACGCCGCCGCGTAGAGGTTGTCGGTCACCTGGATGATGCGGGGCAGTTCGGTGGCGTCCACCACCGAGTCGTGCAGCCTGCCGACGCCCGCGATCGTGGTCGTAGTCATGTCAGTCACCCGTCGTGAAGATCCACTGCTCGTGGATGCCGATGTTGTGCAGGAGTCGCTGGGCGTGCTCGGTGCGGGCCTCGACCTCGGGGTCGTCGCGGTCGTAGAGGAGCCCGGCGATGTCCCCGCTGTGCGCGGCCTGGATGCCGAGGGCGCCGGTCTCCCGCACGATGGAGCGCAGGCCGTCGAGACGCGGGATGGGCAGGTGCCGCTGGTTGATGTCGGTACTGGCGGTGGCGACGGCGCCGACGAGGGCGACGTCCTTGGTGTGGATGGCCTCGCGCAGCATCACCTGGAGTTCGGCGAAGAGTTCGAGTTCGGCGCTGCCGTACTCGGCGGGCGGGAAGGCCAGGGTGTCGATGCCCCTGCCCTCGTTCTCGGGCCGCGAGCCGAAGCCGAGGACCCGCACGGCCGGCATGCGGTACCCGAAGTCCTCGATGACCTTGCCCTCGCGCTGCGCGAACAGCACCGAGCTCTCGTTGAACATCAGGGAGTCGGACGCCGTCTCGGCCCGGACCGCGATCCTGGCGATCTCCTCGGGGGGCAGTGGGGACACCAGGGCGTCCTGTACGGCCCAGACCGCGGCGAGGACGTCACTCGTGGAGGAGCCGAAGCCGCGGCAGAGCGGCACGTCGCCGGTGAGTTCGAGATGCCCGCCCACCGGCCCCTCCCCGGGCGGGACGCAGGCCTCGGCGGTGAGCTGGGCGGCCCGTCGCGCCTTGGTCTTCCAGGTCGGGTAGACGGTCAGCTCCTCGCCCCGCGCGGGGATGAACGAGGCCCGGGTGGTGTGGACGGTGCACGGCAGGGTGACCAGTCCCCGGGTGAGCTGGCCCTGGTGCGGAAAGACGCCCTGGAGAATTTCGCCGTGATGTATCGGGGCCGAGGCGACGCCGACCCGCCAACCGGAATGATCCACCATGTCCTTGACTTCCTCTGGGGGCCGGACCGCACCGCTCACAGGGCCTGGCCGATCGTGCGGACACCCACACGCTAGGCAGCGCGGGGGCCGGGATCCGGCTGGTCGGGCGGCAGTATGCGGGCAGTTCGGCGCACGGGCGGCCGCCGGGGGCGGCGCCGGGCCCGTACGACGCGGACGTGCCGGGCCGTGTGTTCGACGCGGACGTGCCGGTCCGTCGTGCCGGTCCGTACGACGCGGGCATGCCGGGGGCCCGTACGACGCCGGGCATGCCCGGGCACGCACGGCGCCGGACATGCCGGGGCCCGTACGGCGGTGGTGCAGCCGTACGGGCCCCGTGCGTCCGGGTTCTCAGATGCGGGCGATGCGGGCGGGCCGCAGGCGCCGGGCCAGGACCTGTCCGATCTCCCGCAGCGGCTCCGCCTCGGTCATCCGGGCGTGCTCGCAGTCGACGGCGAACTCCTCGACCCGTCCGGTCACGTACGGCGCCCAGGCCCCGGCGCCCGACGAGGGGGCCGGAGTGCCGGTGGCGTCGAAGAACACCGCATCGCCGCCGAACCGCACGTCCGGCACGTACCGGTACCGCATCCGCAGGTTGTCGAGGGTGGCCGCCACGACGGCCGCCGCCTGCGCGTGCTCGAGGGCGCCGAGCACCGGGTCCGACCGGCGCAGCGCGTCGGCGAGTTCGCCGATGTCCGGCGTCGTGTCCGCGCAGCGCACCTCCACCGTCTCTCCGGCGGAGCCGAGCAGGGCGGTCAGCACGTGCCGGCCGTCGATCTCCGGCGCGCGGAACCCGTCGGGCAGCGGGTAGGAGTCGAGCAGGGCCAGCAGGGCGACGTCCTCCCCCGCCGCTTCCAGCCTGGCCGCCACGGCGTGCGCGACGAGACCGCCGAAGGACCAGCCGAGCAGGTGGTACGGGCCGTGCGGCTGGATCCGGCGGATCTCGGCGAGGTAGTCGTCGGCCATCTCCTCGATGGAGGACGGTGCGTCGTGCGGGCCGCCGAGCCTGCGGGCCTGGAGCGCGACGACCGGCCGGTCCTGGTCGAGGTGGGGCAGCAGACCGGCGTACCCCCAGCTCACTCCGGACACGGCGTGGACGCAGAACAGCGGGGCTTCACCGGAGTTCGTCTCCGTGACGGCCCGGATGGGCAGCACGGTGCCGAGGGGGTCGTCGCCGCTGCCGGCCGCGATCTGCTCGGCGAGCAGGGCGGGCGTGGGGCTCCGGAACAGGTCGCTGATGGTGATGCGGGTGTCCCAGACGGCGCGGATGCGGCTGATCAGGCGGGTGGCGCGGAGGGAGTGGCCGCCGCGGTGGAAGAAGTTGTCGTCGATGCCGACGGATTCGAGTCCGAGGTTGTCGGCGAAGAGGCCGCAGAGGATCTCCTCGGCCGGGTTACGGGGTGCTCGTCCGCCCTCGCGGCCGCCGGTGTCGTCGGGAGCGGGCAGGGCCCGGCGGTCGAGCTTGCCGTTGACCGTGCGGGGCAGGGCGTCCAGGACCACGAAGGCCGACGGAACCAGGTGCTCGGGCAGTCGGGCGGCGACGTGCCGGCGCAGCTCCTCCGGCGCCGCCTCGCCGACCACGTAGGCGACCAGACGCCTGTCGCCGGGCCGGTCCTCCCGTACCACCGCCGCGGCCTGAACCACCGAGGCGTGCGCAGTCAACGCGGCCTCGATCTCACCCGGCTCGATACGGAAACCACGGAGCTTGATCTGCTCGTCACCACGGCCCAGGTACTCCAGGTCACCCTGCTTGTTCCACCGGGCCAGATCCCCCGTGCGATACATCCGCGCACCGTCGGGACCGAAGGGGTCGGCGACGAAACGGTCCGCCGTGAGCGCCGACTGCCCGATGTAACCGTGGGCGAGACCGTGCCCGGCCACGTACAACTCCCCCGGCACACCCGGAGCCACCAGCTCCAGGTTCGCGTCCAGGACATACGCGTGCTTGCCGGCCAGCGGACCACCCACCGGAATGCTCGCCGCACCCGCGGCCGCACCCGGCTCGATCACGAACACCGTCGTGAACCCCATGCTCTCCGCCGGACCATAGCCATTGAGCAGATGCAGCTGCGGGTGGTCGGCCAGGGCCCGGGCGGTGTGGGTCGGGGACGCCGCCTCCCCGGCGGTCATGGCCTCCTTGACGTGGGCGAGGGTCTGGGGGTGCTCGTCGAGCATGTGGTTGAAGAGGCTCGCGGACATCTGGAGCGTGGTGACCTGATGCTGCTCGACGAGCTCCGCGATCAGATGGGGATCGGTGTGCTGACCGGGCTGGAGGACGCAGACCCCGCCGTGCAGCAGCGGGCCGAAGACTTCGAGCGCGAAGGCGTCCCACGAGACGGGCGAGCACTGCAGGAACGTCTGCTCCGGACCGAAGGCCAGATAGTCCGGGCCCACGAAGGTCGCCGCCAACGCACGGTGCGAGGCCATCACGCCCTTCGGCAGACCCGTCGAGCCCGACGTGAACATCACGCAGGCGACGGATTCGGGTGATCCACCCGTCTCCACGGCAGCCCCGGAGAGCGCACTGACGTCGGTGGTCTCTGCCGTCAGATCGACGACCACCGCCTCCGTGGCGAGCCGCGGCAGATGCGACTGGGTGAGGAGAGCCGCCGGCGCCACCTGCTCGAGGACGCCGTTCAGCCGCTCGACCGGGAACAGCGGGTCCAGCATCGTGTACCCGGCACCCGCCTTCAGCACCGCGAGCAGCGCGGCCACCATCTGCGGCGAACGCTCCACATGCACACCCACCAGATCACCCGGGCGCACCCCCCGACCCGACAGATGACGGGCCAACCGGTTCGACCAGACATCCAGCTCCCCGTAGGACACGACCTGGTCCTCGAAGACCAGCGCCGTCGCCTCGGGCGACCGCGCCGCCTGCCCCGCGAACAGACCGTCCAGACCGAGTTCCGGAGCCTCGGTCCGTACGCCCGCCCACGCGGTGAGCTGTTCCCGCTCGTCCTCCTGGAGGAGCGCCATCGCGCCGACGCGGGCGTCGGGCTCGGTCGCGGCGGACTCCAGGAGGAGCAGCATGCGGTCGAGGAGACGCGTGATCGTCTCGGGGCCGTAGAGGTCGGTGGCGTACTCGACGGTGATGTCGAGCCCGTCCGGACTCCCGTCGGCCGCACGCCGCTCACCGAACGCGAACGTCAGGTCGAACTTCGCGATCCGCAGCTCCGGAGCCACGAACTCCGCCCGCAGATCACCGAGTCCAGGTGCGCCCACCGCCGTGTCACCCACGGTGAGCATCACCTGGAACAACGGATGCCGGGAAGCCGAGCGCTCCGGGTTGAGCACCTCGACCAACCGGTCGAACGGAAGGTCCTGATGAGCCCACGCGGAGAGATCCGTCTCCCGCACCCGGCCCAACACCTCACGGAAGGTGGGATCACCACCCACATCCGTACGCAGAACCAACGTGTTGACGAAGAAGCCCACGAGATCGTCGAGAGCCTGATCCGTCCGCCCCGCGACCGGCGAACCGATCGGGACATCCGTGCCGGCACCACACCGTGACAGGAGGGTGGCGACAGCGGCCTGAGCGACCATGAACAGGGTGGTTCCGGTCTCGCGCGCCAGCCCGGTCAGGGCGGCGTGCGTGGGCGCGGGGGCGGTCACCGTGTGGGTGGCCCCGCGATAGGAGGCGACGGCCGGCCGGGGCCGGTCCGCGGGCAGTGTCGCCTCCTCGGACAGTTCGGCCAACTTCTTTCGCCAGAAGGCGACTTGGCGCTCCTCATCGATGGCGAGGAGACTCCGCTGCCAGAGGGTGTAGTCGGCGTACTGGACCGGGAGCGGCGCCCACTCCGGGGCGGCGCCCGCACTGCGGGCCGTGTACGCCGTGGCGAGGTCCCGCAGGAGCGGGCCGTTCGACCAGCCGTCGGAGGCGATGTGGTGCATCACCACCAGAAGCACGTGCTTCCCGGGGGACAGCTCCAGCAGATCCGCGCGGATGGGCAGATCGGCGGAGAGGTCGAACGTGGTGCCGGACAGTCCGGCCAGCACCTGGGGCAGCGACTCCTCCGTCACCGGGGTCACCGGGAGCGCGAGGTCGGTCGCCGTGAGAGAGCGGATCGCCTGGTGCGGCGAGCCACCCTCGGAGGGGAAGGAGGTCCGCAGGGATTCATGGCGTACGACGACGTCGACGAGCGCGAGACGCAGTGCCTCCACGTCGACGCGGCCGGTGAGCCGTACGGCCAGCGGAATGTTGTACGTGGGCGAGGGCCCCTCCAACTGGTCGAGGAACCAGAGGCGTTGCTGGGCGGAGGACAGCGGGAGCCGCTCGGGCCGCTCGCCTGCCACCAGGGCGGGGCGCTCTTCCTCGCCGCCACTCACCGCGATCAGCTCGGCGAGCCGCGCCACGGTCGGGTGTTGGAAGATCTCCCGCACCCCGAGGCGCACGCCGAAGGCGTCGCGGATCCTGGAGGTGAGTCTGGTGGCGCGGAGGGAGTGGCCGCCGCGGTGGAAGAAGTTGTCGTCGATGCCGACGGATTCGAGTCCGAGGTTGTCGGCGAAGAGGCCGCAGAGGATCTCCTCGGCCGGGTTACGGGGTGCTCGTCCGCCCTCGCAGCCGCCGGTGTCGTCGGGAGCGGGCAGGGCCCGGCGGTCGAGCTTGCCGTTGACCGTGCGGGGCAGGGCGTCCAGGACCACGAAGGCCGACGGAACCAGGTGCTCGGGCAGTCGGGCGGCGACGTGCCGGCGCAGCTCCTCCGGCGCCGCCTCGCCGACCACGTAGGCGACCAGACGCCTGTCGCCGGGCCGGTCCTCCCGTACCACCGCCGCGGCCTGAACCACCGAGGCGTGCGCAGTCAACGCCGCCTCGATCTCACCCGGCTCGATACGGAAACCACGGAGCTTGATCTGCTCGTCACCACGGCCCAGGTACTCCAGGTCACCCTGCTTGTTCCACCGGGCCAGATCCCCCGTGCGATACATCCGCGCCCCGTCGGGACCGAAGGGGTCGGCGACGAAACGGTCCGCCGTGAGCGCCGACTGCCCGATGTAACCGTGGGCGAGACCGTGCCCGGCCACGTACAACTCCCCCGGCACACCCGGAGCCACCAGCTCCAGGTTCGCGTCCAGGACATACGCGTGCTTGCCGGCCAGCGGACCACCCACCGGAATGCTCGCCGCACCCGCGGCCGCACCCGGCTCGATCACGAACACCGTCGTGAACCCCATGCTCTCCGCCGGACCGTAACCGTTCAGCAGATGCAGCTGCGGGTGGTCGGCCAGGGCCCGGGCGGTGTGCGACGGTGAAGCGGCCTCGCCCGCGGTCATGGCCTCGCGGATCCCCCTGAAGACCGCCGGGTACTCGTCGAGCATGTGGTTGAAGAGGCTTGCGGACATCTGGAGCGTGGTGACCTGGTGCTGTTCCACCAGCTCCGCGATCAGGTACGGGTCCGTGTGCTGACCCGGCTGGAGGACGCACACCCCGCCGTGCAGCAGCGGGCCGAAGACTTCGAGCGCGAAGGCGTCCCACGAGACGGGCGAGCACTGCAGGAACGTCTGCTCCGGACCGAAGGCCAGATAGTCCGGGCCCACGAAGGTCGCCGCCAACGCACGGTGCGAGGCCATCACGCCCTTCGGCAGACCCGTCGAGCCCGACGTGAACATCACGCAGGCCACCGACTCCGGCGAACCTCCCGTCTCCACCGCCGCACCCGACAGCCCGCTCACCTCGGCGATGTCGGCCGTCAGATCGACCACCACCGCACTCGTGGACAGCGTCGACAGGTGCGTCTGGGTGATCAGCGCGGCCGGCGCCACCTGCTCGAGGACGCCGTTCAGCCGCTCGACCGGGAACAGCGGGTCCAGCATCGTGTACCCGGCACCCGCCTTCAGCACCGCGAGCAGCGCGGCCACCATCTGCGGCGAACGCTCCACATGCACACCCACCAGATCACCCGGGCGCACCCCCCGACCCGACAGATGACGGGCCAACCGGTTCGACCAGACATCCAGCTCCCCGTAGGACACGACCTGGTCCTCGAAGACCAGCGCCGTCGCCTCGGGCGACCGCGCCGCCTGCCCCGCGAACAGACCGTCCAGACCCAGACGGGGCGCGTCGGTGGCCGGTCCCGACCACTCGGCCAGACGCCGGTCCTCCTCGTCGCCGAGCAGCGCCAGCCGGGAGACCGGCCGGTCGGGGTCCGCCACCGCGTCCGTCAGGAGGCGGGTGAGGCGGTGCGCGACGGCCTCGGCCGTGGAGCGGTCGTAGAGGTCGGTGGCGTACTCGACGGTGATGTCGAGCCCGTCCGGACTCCCGTCGGCCGCACGCCGCTCACCGAACGCGAACGTCAGGTCGAACTTCGCGATCCGCAGCTCCGGAGCCACGAACTCCGCCCGCAGATCCCCGAGTCCAGGTGCGCCCACCGCCGTGTCACCCACGGTGAGCATCACCTGGAACAACGGATGCCGGGAAGCCGAGCGCTCCGGGTTGAGCACCTCGACCAACCGGTCGAACGGAAGGTCCTGATGAGCCCACGCGGAGAGATCCGTCTCCCGCACCCGGCCCAACACCTCACGGAAGGTGGGATCACCACCCACATCCGTACGCAGAACCAACGTGTTGACGAAGAAGCCCACGAGATCGTCGAGAGCCTGATCCGTCCGCCCCGCGACCGGCGAACCGATCGGGACATCCGTGCCGGCACCACACCGTGAGAGCACGGTGGCCACGGCGGCCTGGGCCACCATGAAGGCGGTGGTGCCGGTCTCCCGTGCGAGCCCGGTCAGCGCCCGGTGGACCGGGGCGGGGCAGGACACGGTGAGAGTGGCGCCCTGGTAGGAGGCGACGGCGGGCCGGGGCCGGTCCGTCGGCAGCGTGGCCTCCTCGGGGAGGCCGGCCAGCACCGCACGCCAGTGTTCGAGTTGGGGAAGCTGCTCGGCACCGAGGAGGTCGCGCTGCCACAGCGTGTAGTCGGCGTACTGGACCGGGAGCGGCGCCCAGTCGGGGGCGGCGCCCGCGCCGCGGGCCTCGTAGGCGCGGCCGAGGTCGGCGAAGAAGGGGGCGTTCGACCAGCCGTCGGAGGCGATGTGGTGGGTGACGACCATGAGGACGTGTTCCTCGGGCGTCAGACCGAACAGGGCTGCTCGGATCGGCAGTTCGGTGGTGAGGTCGAAGACCCCGGCGCTCTCCTCGGCGAGCAGCCCGGGGAGGTCCTCCTCCGTCGCCCTCGCCGTCGACAGGGGTACGTCGATCCCGTCGGCGGCGAGGATGTGCTGGTGGGCCTCGCCGTCGGCGGTCCGGAAGACGGTCCGCAGGGATTCGTGGCGTACGACGACGTCGGTGAGCGCGAGACGCAGGGCGTCGGTGTCGAGGCCGCCGGTGAGCCGTACGGCCAGCGGGATGTTGTAGGTGGCCGACGGGCCTTCCAACTGGTCGAGGAACCAGAGGCGTTGCTGCGCGGACGACAGCGGCACCCGGTCGGGCCGGTCCTGGACCGTCAGGGCGGGACGGGCCGGCTCGCCGCTGCCGGTGGCGACCAGCTCGGCGAGCTGGGCCACGGTCGGGTGCTGGAAGATGTCGCGCACGGTGATCCGCGCGCCGAGGGCGGCGCGGATCCGGCTGACCAGCCGGGTGGCGAGCAGGGAGTGCCCGCCGAGCCGCAGGAAGTGGTCGTCGACGGTGACGGAGGCGCGGCCGAGGATGTCGGCGAAGAGGCCGCACAGCACCTCCTCGACGGGGCCCCGCGCGGCCCGCCCGTCGCTCTCGCCGGTCAGTACGGGCTGCGGCAGGGCACGGCGGTCGAGCTTGCCGTTGCCGGTCAGCGGCAGGGCGTCCAGGACGACGAACGCGGACGGCACCATGTACTCGGGCAGGGCGTCGACGGCGTGCCGGCGCAGGGCGGTGGTGTCGACGTCGTCGCTCGCGGTTCCGGAGTCGCCGCCGTGTCCGACGAGGTAGGCGACGAGCCGCTTGTCCCCCGGCCGGTCCTCGCGGACGATCACGGCGGCCTGTGCCACGGAGTCGTGGGCGACCAGGGCCGACTCGATCTCGCCCGGCTCGATGCGGAAACCACGCAGTTTCACCTGCTGGTCCGCCCGCCCCAGGTACTCGATCTCGCCCTCCCGTGACCAGCGCACCAGGTCTCCGGTCCGGTACATCCGTGAGCCCGGGGGTCCGTACGGGTCCGCGACGAACCGCTCGGCGGTCTGGGCCGGGCGGCCCAGATAGCCGCGGGCCAGTCCGGCGCCCGCGATGTACAGCTCGCCGGGGACTCCGGGCGCCACCAGGCCGAGGTGGTCGTCGAGGACGTACAGGCGGGTGTTGTCGAGGGGCCGGCCGATGGGCAGCGCGCCGTCGTAGTCGAAGGGCCTGCGGACCGGGTGGGACGTGGCGAACGTCGTGGTCTCCGTGGGGCCGTAGCCGTTGACCACGGTCAGGTTCGGGCAGGCCTCCATCACCCGGCGTACCGCCTCGGGCGGCACCACGTCGCCGCCCGTCCACACCTCACCGAGCCCCGCGAACGCGCCCGGCTCCTCCTCGGCGACCAGCCGGAACAGACCGGCGGTCAGCCAGAGGCCGGTGATCGACTCCTCGGTGAGGACCGCTGCCATCGCCGCCGTGTCGAGGACTCCGGGCGGGGCGACCGCCACGGTGCCGCCCGTCAGCCAGGGCGCCCACAGCTCGTAGGTCGTGGCGTCGAAGGTGTGCGGGGAGTGGAAGAGCACGCGCGCGTGGGCGGGCCGGGTCCAGCGGTGGTCCAGGGCGAGTTCGGCGACGTTGCGGTGGGTGACGGCGACGCCCTTCGGCACGCCCGTCGAGCCCGAGGTGAACATCACGTACAGCCACTGGTCGGGGTGCGTGGTGACTTCGGGGGCGGTCTCCGGGTGGGCGGCGAGCTCGGGGTCCCGGTCGAGCCCGTCGACGAGGACGATCCGTACGCCGGTGGCCTCCGTGAGGATCTCGTGGTCCGCGAGCGCCGGGTCGACGAGCAGGACGGGCGCGGCGGTGTCGGCGAGGATGCGGGAGAGCCGGGAGGCCGGGTCGACGGCGTTGAGAGGGGCGTACACGCCGCCGGCCTTGGTGATGGCGAGCAGGGACAGGACCAGGTCGACCGAGCGTTCCATCAGGACGGCGACGACGGTCTCGGGTCCCACGCCGAGCGAGCCGAGGCGGTGCGCGAACCGGTTGGTGAGGGCGTCGACCTCGGCGTACGTGTAGCCGCGGCCCGCCTGGGCGAGGGCCACCGTGTCCGGGGTGCGTGCGGCCTGCTCGGTGAAGAGGTCCGCGAGGGAGGCCTCCGGCACCGGGGTCGCGCGGCCCGTCCAGGTGTCCAGGAGCAGGGTGTGCTCGGCCTCGTCGAGCAGGTCGAGTCCGGAGAGGGGGGTGTCGGGGTGGGCGACGGCCTCGGCGAGCAGCCGACCGAGCCGGGCGAGCAGCGCCTCGACGGTCTCGGGGTCGTACAGGTCGGTGGCGTACTCGGCGGTGATGTCGAGACCGCCGGGACGGCCGTCGTCGGTGAGGTGCTCGTCGAATCCGACGGTGAGGTCGAACTTGGCGGTGCTGGTGGGCGAGTACTCGGCGCGGGTCCGGAGGCCGGGGAAGTCGGCACCGGCGGCGGAGCCGGAGTCCGTGGCGGCGGCCGAGGAGCTGCCGGTCCCCGCTGCGGTCGCTCCCGCCTGCACCAGGGTCAGCATCACCTGGAAGAGGGGGTGCCGGTCGCCGGTGCGCTCGGGGTTGAGGGCCTCGACGAGCCGGTCGAAGGGCAGGTCCTGGTGTGCCCACGCGGCCAGGTCGGTGGCCCGGACGCGCTCCAGGAGCTCCCGGAAGGTCGGGTCGCCGCTGACGTCGGTGCGGAGCACCAGGGTGTTCACGAAGAAGCCCACGAGGTCGTCGAGTGCCTCGTCGGTCCGGCCGGCGACCGGGGAGCCGACGGGGACGTCGGTCCCGGCCCCGGAGGCGGCGAGCACGGTCGCGAGCGCCGCCTGCGCCGCCATGAAGAGGGTGGCGCCGCTCCCCCGGGCCAGCTCGACGAGGGCCGCGTGGGTCGCGGGCGGGCAGTGGAGAGTGCGGGTGTCTCCGCGGTAGGAGGCGACGGCGGGGCGCGGCCGGTCCGCGGGGAGGGTGGCCTCGGCGGGGAGTCCGGCCAGCCGCTCGCGCCAGTAGGCGATCTGCCGCGCCATGACGCTGTCCTCGGCGTCGGCGTCGCCGAGCAGTTCGTGCTGCCAGAGGGTGTAGTCGGCGTACTGGATCTCCAGCGGGTCCTGCTCGGGGGCGCGGCCGGCGACGCGGGCCCGGTAGGCGTGGGCCAGGTCGCGGAGCAGCGGGGCGATGGACCAGCCGTCGGAGGCGATGTGGTGCATGACGACGAGGAGGACGTGCTGGTCGTCGTCCGCGTCCGTCCGTCCGTCCCCGTTCGCGAGGCGGATCAGCCGCGCCTCCACCGGCAGGTCGACGGCCAGGTCGAAGACATGGGCCGACTGGGCGGCGAGGACGTCCGCGAGGGTCTCCTCCGTCGCGGTGAGGACGGGCAGTTCGAGGCGGACGTCCGCGGCCTCGCGTATCTCCTGGTACGGCGTGCCCTCGCGCTCCGGGTAGACGGTGCGCAGGCTCTCGTGCCGGGCGATCACGTCGCCGAGGGCCAGGGTCAGCGCCTCGGTGTCGAGGGTGCCGGTGAGGCGGAGGGCCAGCGGGATGTTGTAGGTCGCCGACGGTCCCTCCAGCTGGGCGAGGAACCACAGGCGCTGCTGGGCGTATGACAGGGGAATCACTGGGAGGCTCCCATCCGGCGCATCGGCCGCAGCTTGGGTCGCGCGGTCTCGGCGCGGTCGAGTCGCTCGGCCAGGGCGGCCACGTTCGGGTTCTCGAAGAGGGTGGGGACCGGGAGTTCGGCCCCGAGGGCGGTGCGGATCCGGCTGATCAACCGGGTGGCGAGCAGGGAGTGCCCGCCGAGGCGGAAGAAGTCGTCGTCGATGGTGACGGCGGGGACGCCGAGGACGTCGGCGAACAGCCCGCACAGGACTTCCTCGCGCGGGTTGCGCGGCTGCCGGCCGCTGCCGGTGGTCGTGGCGGCGGGTGCGGGCAGGGCACGGCGGTCCAGCTTGCCGTTGGAGGTCAGCGGCAGGGCGTCCAGGACCACGAACGCGGACGGGACCATGTAGTCGGGCAGGAGGCCGTCGGCGTGGGCGCGGAGCAGGTCGGGGTCCGGGGCGGTGCCGCCGTGTCCGACGAGGTAGGCGACGAGCCGCTTGTCGCCGGGGCGGTCCTCGCGGACGATCACGGCGGCCTGTGCCACGGAGTCGTGGGTGACGAGGGCCGACTCGATCTCGCCCGGCTCGATGCGGAAACCGCGCAGCTTCACCTGCTGGTCGGCCCGCCCCAGGTACTCGATCTCGCCCTCGCGCGACCAGCGCACGAGGTCGCCGGTCCGGTACATCCGTGAGCCCGGGGGTCCGTACGGGTCGGCGACGAACCGCTCGGCGGTGAGCGCAGGCCGGTCGAGGTAGCCCTGGGCGAGTCCCGTGCCCGCGATGTACAGCTCGCCCTGGACGCCGGCCGGCAGCAGGCCGAGGTGCTCGTCGAGGACGTAGAGCCGGGTGTTGTCGATGGGGCGGCCGATGGGCAGCGCGCCCTGGTAGTCGAAGGGCCGGTGGATCTCGTGGGAGGTCGCGAACGTCGTGGTCTCCGTGGGCCCGTAGGCGTTGACGACGGTCAGGTTCGGGCAGGCCTCCATCACCCGGCGTACCGCCTCGGGCGGCACCACGTCGCCGCCCGTCCACACCTCACCGAGCCCCGCGAACGCGCCCGGGTCCTCCTCCGCGACCAGCCGGAACAGGCCCACCGTCAGCCACAGACCGGTGATCGCCTCCGTGGCGAGGACCGAAGCGAGCGCCGCCGTGTCGAGCAGGCCGGGCGGGGCCACGACGAGGGTGCCGCCGGACAGCAGGGGCGCCCACAGCTCGTACGTCGTCGCGTCGAAGGCGAGCGGCGAGTGCAGCAGCACACGGCGGTGGGCGTCGCCCGTGAACCGGGTGTCGGCGGCGAGCTCGGTGATGTTGCGGTGGGTGACGGCGACGCCCTTGGGCACGCCGGTCGAGCCGGAGGTGAACATCGCGTAGGCGAGCTGCTCGGGGTGGACGTCGACCTCGGGGGCGGTGTCGGGCAGGTCTGTGGAGAGTGCCTGAGCGATCGTCATCATGCGTGCACCCGAGGGGAGTTCGACATCACCGGGTGCACGGTCGGTGAGGAACAGGGTCCCGCCGGACATCCGTACGATCAGCTCGATGCGGTCCGCCGGGTAGCGGGTGTCCAGCGGTACGTACACCGCGCCGGCCTTCACCACGGCGAGGATCGCCACGACGGCTTCCGGGGAGCGTTCCAGGAAGAGGATCACACGCGACCCGGGCCGTACCCCTTCGGCGATCAGCCGGTGGGCCAGCCGGTTGGCGCGCCGGTCGAGCTCCGCGTACGTCAGCCGCTCTCCGCCGAGCGTGACGGCGACGGCGTCCGGTGTACGGGCGACCTGCGCGGCGAACAGCTGCGGCAGCGAGGCGGCGGGGCGGGACCGCGCGGTGCCGTGCCAGGTGTCGAGGAGCTGGGTGCGTTCGTCGGCCGCCAGGACGTCGAGGTCTCCGATCGGGACGTCGGGGGCGCCGGCGGCCGCTTCGAGGAGCCGGACCAGGCGGGCGGTGACGGCCGAGACGGTGGCCGCCTCGTAGAGGTCGGTGGCGTACTCGACGGTGATGCCCAGGCCGGCCGGGCCGCCGTCGTCCGCCCGGTGCTCGTGGAACGTGACCGTGAGGTCGAACTTGGCGATGTCGAGCGCCGTGAACTCCGACTCGGCCCGCAGACCCGGAAGTCGGGGTACGGGACCGGCCGCGTCGGTGACCGAGAGCATCACCTGGAAGAGGGGGTGGCGGGCGGCGGAGCGCTCGGGGTTGAGGGTCTCCACGAGCCGGTCGAAGGGGACGTCCTGGTGCGCCCAGGCGGCCAGGTCGGTGGCCCGCACCCGCTCCAGGAGCTCCCGGAAGGTCGGGTTGCCGCTGACGTCGGTGCGCAGCACCAGGGTGTTCACGAAGAAGCCGACCAGGTCTTCGAGGGCTTCGTCGGTCCGTCCCGCGACCGGGGAGCCGAGCGGGATGTCCGCGCCGGCGCCGGAGCGCGACAGGAGGACCGCAGTGGCCGCCTGCGCCACCATGAAGAGCGTCGTGCCGTTCTCACGGGCCAGCCGGGTGAGCGCGGTGTGCAGGTCCGCGGGGCACTGGACGGTGAGGGAGGCGCCCCGGTACGAGGCGGTGGCCGGCCGTGCCCGGTCGGCGGGCAGCGTCACCTCCTCCGGGAGCCGGTCGAGCGCCTGGCGCCAGTGGTCGAGCTGCCGCTCCTCGTCGGCGGCGAGCAGGGCCTGCTGCCAGAGGGCGTAGTCGGCGTACTGGACGGGCAGCGGCTCCCACGCGGGCGCCGCGCCTTCGATCCGGGCGGTGTAGGCGGCGCCGAGGTCCCGCATGAGGGGGGTGTTGGACCAGCCGTCGGAGGCGATGTGGTGGGTCACGAGGAGCAGCACGTGCTCGTCGTCCGTGATCCGCACCAGGTCGGCGCGGACGGGCAGTTCGCGGGCCAGGTCGAAGGTGGTGGCGGACAGGTCGCGCAGTACCGCGGGCAGTGCGTCGCGTGTCGCCGGGATGACCGGCAGGTCGAGGTGCGCCCCGGCGGCCGGCACGACCACCTGGTGGGGCGTGCCCTGCTCGGCGGGGAAGACCGTGCGCAGCGCCTCGTGCCGCCCGACGACATCGGCCAGGGCGAGCCGCAGCGCGTCGGCGTCGAGGACTCCGGTGAGGCGTACGGCGAGGGGGATGTTGTACGTGGCCGACGCGCCCTCCATCTGCGCCAGGAACCAGAGCCTCCGCTGGGCGGCGGACAGCGGCACCCGCTCGGGCCGGTCGCCCGCCACGAGGGCCGGCCGCCGCCCCTGCCCGTCGGCACCGGGGTCGGCGAGGAACTCGGCGAATCCGGCGACGGAGGGGCAGCGGAAGAGGTCGCGTACGGACACCTGCGCCCCCAGGGTGTGCCGGATGCGGCTGACCAGCCGCGTACCGAGGAGGGAGTGTCCGCCGAGGCGGAAGAAGTCGTCGTCGATGGAGACCGCGGGCAGTCCGAGCGCGTCGGCGAAGAGTCCGCACAGCACCTCCTCGACGGGGGTACGGCCCTGCCGGCCGCCGGGCCCGGTGCCGAGCCTGGGCGCGGGCAGGGCGCGGCGGTCGAGCTTTCCGTTGGCGGTCAGGGGAAGGACGTCGAGCTCGACGAAGGCGGAGGGGACCATGTACTCGGCGAGGCGCTGCGCGCAGTGGCGCCGCAGGCCGTCGGTGTCGACGCGGGTTCCGGGCGCGGGGACGACGTAGGCGACGAGGCGCTTGTCGCCCGGCCGGTCCTCCCGCACGATCACCGCGGCCTGCGCCACCGCGTCATGGGCCAGCAGCGCGGTCTCGATCTCACCGAGCTCGATCCGGAAACCACGCAGCTTCACCTGCTGGTCCGCACGCCCCTCGAACACCACCTCACCGAACTCGTTCCACCGCGCCAGGTCACCCGTCCGGTACATCCGCTCACCCGCAGGACCGAACGGATCCGCCACGAACCGCTCGGCGCTCAGCGCCGACCGACCCACATACCCCCGAGCCAGGTGACTCCCCGCGACGTACAACTCCCCCACCACACCCGGGACGACCGGACGCAGCCCCTCGTCCAGCACGTACATCCGCGTGTTCGCCATCGGCACACCCAGATGCAGACGCTCCACCACCCGCTCACCCGG